>JAFSCG010000053.1 GCA_017436885.1 Clostridia bacterium
CCCCCCCCCCGACATTTTTTTATAAAGCTCTTTTCAAAACCGATCTTGTATGGTATATTAATGTTAATACAGGTTACAGCAGGAGCATAGAATGGAACAGAAAAAACTTGACCGCATAAACGAGCTTGCAAAAAAGGCGAAGGAAGCGGAGCTTACCGCCGAGGAAAAAGCCGAGCAGAAAATACTGCGCGAGGAATACATCCGCGATTTCCGCGCTTCCCTCCGCGGAATACTTGACAATTCCGTTATCCGCCGCCCCGACGGCACCGAGGAAAAGGTGGCAAACAGAAATAAGAAGCCTCATTAAATACGCAAAAACAAAGAGCAGATATCCAAGAAACACCTTGAATATCTGCTCTTTTTCCTATTAATGGTCTGTTAATACTCTTTGGATAAGAGAAAGTCCGCAACGTGCATGGTTTTTACGCCGTTATAATTACCGTCTGCAAAATCATCGGTGCGAAGCAGATACTTTGGGTAATTATCGTTTATCTCAAGCAAACGGTCATACTCTCTTTTTTCCGTATTTTCGGTTCTGATCTCTTTTGTTATCTGAATATACAGCTTATTTTCCTGTCTGGTTGCTATAAAATCTATTTCTCCGTTTTGGGTCTTGCCTATACAGACCTCATATCCTCTGCGAAGCAACTCAAGATATACAACGTTCTCAAGCATTGCCGCTACGCTGCGGTCATTATATCCAAGCACACTGTATTTGAACGCGCTGTCTGCAAGATAAAACTTTTCCTGTGTTTTTAAAAGCTCCTTGCCCTGCATATCAAATCTTGAACATCGGTGCAATATATATGCGCTTTCTAATTTCTCGAGATAATTATACACCGTTTCGTTATCTATAGAGCGATGCTCTGACTTGATATAATCAGCAACTGACTTTGCAGAAAAGGTCTTGCCCACGTTATCGAAAGCAAATTTCACAACTCGCTCTAACTGATCCACCTTGCGAACTTGATTTCTTTTAACTATATCGGAATAAATAGTTGAATTATAAATATCCCTGATTATGGTATAAGCATCGTCCAAAGAATACTCCTGCAAATGTATCGCAGGGAAACCGCCGTATTTGATGTAATTTATTAATTCCCTACGAACGTCTTCTATTTCTTTGTATTTCTTTTTGAACGTAAGATATTCTTCAAAGGAGAGTGTGAATATGCGAAAGGATACGTACCGCCCCGTAAGATAGGTGGCGATCTCGGACGACATCATTCTGGAATTGGATCCTGTAACGTAAATATCAACGTTAAAATCCGTGTTTATGGAATTTACCGTCTTTTCCCAAGACGGTATCTCCTGCACCTCATCAAGGAACAAATACGTTCTTTCGGTATCGGATAGCTTGGTCTTCAGCATTTCGTAAAGCTGCTTTGCCGTCATACCGTCATATTCCATGGAATCAAAGCGATAGCTTACTATTCTTTCGCTATCGATCCCTCTTTTACGAAGCTCGTCCATTATCATTTGCATGATCGACGATTTTCCACACCGACGAACACCTGTAAGCACCTTAACAAAAGGCGTATCGGTAAACGCCATTATTCTTTTAACGTATTTTTCTCTGAATATCATTGATTATCTCCTCCGTGTATCCATAGTATAACACCACAAATACAGTTTAGTCAATACTTTTTCGGGTTATAACCGCAAAACTTTTTAATTATACCTGCTTTTGCGGTTATAACCCGAAAAAGCATCGTTACATTAAAGTAATCTACCGACAAAAAAGGACGAGAGCAAAGCTCCTCGTCCTTTTTTGTTGCAAGCAGTGCTTCTATGTCCATAGAAGCGATCATATTTGTCGATATGCCGTCGCTATACTCAAACTCGATATGCACAAGCACTGCGCTTATTTAATACTTACGCCCGAGAAGGTAACGGTGCATTTTTTGCCCGCGGAGGAGCTGCTCATGTAAATTTCGGAAATAACGCCTGCGCGGCAGTCCTCGGGCAGGTATTTTTCCACCTGCGCGAGAGGTATCTCCGCAACGCACTGCAGCTCTCCCGTGCCCTCGGCGGCGTACAGCTTGAGGGTGCCGGCCTCTATCTCCATGGAAAGCTTTACCTTGCCGCCGCTTCCGATATTCGCCTCGAACGCCACGCCCTTTACAAGACCCGTATCGAACAGCGCGTCGGCCTTTGAGGGGTCTGCGTGGGACGCGCCGAAATACCAGCCGTCCTTGATGGCGCAAAGCTCCAAGCGCTTGGTGCTGTCGTTATATACGAAGGCAAGCAGCTTTTCCGCGTTACCGAAGTATACGCCCACGCGGGGCTGACGGGTGGCACTGACGTAGGCGGTATATGAGCCGCCCACAGTCGCGCTTACGGACTTCGGGTCGGTTACCGAGGGGTCGAAGGAATAAGAACGGGTGGTGTACTGATTTTTGTTGCCCGATTCTCTTATCTCTGCTACGCGGGTGCTGCCCGTGTAGGTCCAGTTGTTGGCGATAAGGGAGGTATTTGCGTAGATGTATCCCTCCTGCTTGGGACCGTTTTTATAATTTCTGACCAGCTTTGCAAGCTGGGGGTCGGAGGTCATCTTTTCCAGCCTTGCTATCGCCTCGTCCACGGTGATATCCTTGTCAAAGCCGATGCCCTCGCGATAAATATCCGCAACCATGTCGAGATCCAGCTGATTTGCGTCCTGTCCCGTGGTAAGCTCGGGATAAGTGAAATAGATATAAGAGCCGCAGAAGGTGGGGCATATAGCGCGAGAAATGTAGGCGGAGGAATGGCCCGAAAGATGGAAGCTGACCTTTACGCCCTTCAGCTTTTCGCTTTCGCCGAAGGCCTTGCAGGCGTTCATGCACTCCAAAACGTCGTTTACGTTCTGCCCGAGGCCGACTATCTTTACCACGTCCACTCCCCTTGCGGCGCAGAATTCCGCATAGGCAACGGCCTGACGGGCGTTAAACACGGTGCTGACGTGGGCGGAGATAAGCACCTCGCCACCTGCATCGTGTATTTTTTTAACGTATTTTTCCTGATAATTAACCGCGGCGGCGGTTATGGGAGATTCGGCGGGCACGGCGGCAACAAAGCACATATCAAAGCCCTTTTTCTCCCAATAATTTACGTTTGCCGCAGTATGGGTGGTGGCGGTGGTGCCGCTGTGCCCCATAAAGCCCTGCATATCGACACCCGCAAAGCCGCTTTCCACCGCAAGATACAGTCCGTCCAGACGCTTCTCCTGGGTGAGGGTACCATCGTAATACAGAGCAAGGACGGGAAGCTTGGTGGAGCGGGCAATGCGCTGGAGATTTTCCTTGGTTATGATGCCCTCGTCAAAATACTCCAGATGAACGTGGAAGCCGCTTGCGCCCTTGCTTTCGGCAATGGCCATGGCAACGATGGCTTCCTCCACCGTTTCGTCCTTGATGGCGGCGGCGCGCATAACGTCCTGATCCGCGTAGGAGGGACGAGTCCAATCCTCCACGTATCGCGTGCGGTATATATCGTTGTAATATATCCTGTTATCCGCGTTCAGACAGAACCACGTTTCCGCGTATTTTGCAACCACGAAGGGATTTTCGTAGGTATGGGCGGTGCCGCCCACGGTAATAACGGGGAAAAACGCAAGATTGCAATTATCCTTGCCGACGCCGAGGGCAGAATAGGGCACGAAAACGGCAATGCCGTTATCCGTGCGCTCACCCTTTGCGCCCGAAAGGGTGGCGGCGGTCTCGAACTTGCGGGAGGCGTAGGTCTTTACGTCGAGGCTTGCGGCAGTGGGCGTGGTGGTTATAAGGAACGCCCCTCTGTCCTTAAGCTCGGTATTGCCGAAGGGATCGATATAAAAGCTTATCTTGGCGGGCTTTTTGTCGCCCTCCCATTGGGCGTACAGCTTTACGCCATCGGCAGTTTTTTCGGCGTATATCCTGCAGTCAAAGCCCGCGTCGATAACGATGTGCTCCGCACCCATATCGGGGGAGTTGAGAGTGAAGCTTTCCTTCAGCACGGACTCGCATTCGGAGCATTTTTTGACGCGCTCGCCTGCCTTCTCCAGCGTGGGAGCGGTAATTACCTCCCAGTCGCCGTAGGTGTGTACCATGTGGAGCCCCTCGGTGGTTACGGGGGCTTCCGTGGTAACGGCGGGCTCCTTTGTTGCGGGCGGTACGGTATCGTTGCCTCCGCCGCATGAAGCAAGCAGCACCGCCGCCAATAAGGCGGCGGCGAGCTTAATGATGCTTAAATTATCTTTCATTTCTTTTTCACCCTTTTTGCAAGTACAGCAAAAATAACGACCGCACCGATACAGATGCAGAATATTGCAATTACTGCCCTATTAGGCCCCTCGGTGTTATCCGCGGGAGGCACGTCGGTAGTTGCGGGCGGTTCCGTTTCGGGGGACGGAGCTGTTGTCTCGAGCCCCGTGGTCTCCTCAACCGCAGGCACCTCGGTAGTGGAAGGAGCTTCCGTGGTTACGGGCGGTTCTGTCGTTACGGGAACCGTGGTGGTAACGGGCGGCTCCGTCGTTACGGGAACCGTGGTGGTAACGGGCGGCTCCGTCGTTACGGGAACCGTAGTGGTTACGGGAGGCTCCGTTGTTACGGGAACCGTGGTGGTTACGGGAGGCTCTGTTACGGGAACCGTGGTGGTAACAGGCGGCTCCGTTGTTACGGGAACCGTGGTGGTAACAGGCGGCTCCGTTGTTACGGGTGCTGTGGTTACGGGTGCTTCGGAGGGGTCGGTCTTTGCCGCAACGTCGGAAAGACGTGCGATATGCCAAGTGGTTACGGTGGACTCTTTGGGACCGTTGAAACCATCCCAAGCATAGGTCTTGGCAGCGTCTACGTTGTACATCTTTACGTACAGGCGCAGATCGGTGCTCTCATAATATTTCTTGGGGATAGAGCCCTCGATAACGTATCCCTCGTCAATATCCGAGTTGTCGTCCTTTGTGCCGTATACCTTCACAGCGCCCGTTTCGCCGCTGACGGCACCGCCCGTGCCCTTGGTGCGCGCAATGCTCTTGACACCGTCGGGGCCCATGGTGATGCGGAAGGTATTCTTTTCGTCGCTTATAAGCAGCTCTATCTTATCGTTTTTGCGCACGTCCTCGTCCAGCTGCTCGATAAGGAAGTACACGTTATCATCGTCGTGGGCAAGGCGAACGGAGCATTGCGCCTGCGAGATACTGCCCGCAAAGAGCGCGTCGGTATTATCGAACCAATCCGCGGTGCTGCCGTCCACGGTCATTTTTGCCTTTTTGGCGTCGATGTTGTGGTTCAGTACCATTCGGGTAACGTTCAGTCCGTTGGTATGGAGATTGCTGTGCACACCTGCTTCCACGATGGTATCGCCCGAGGTGGTCATAAGGGTGTGGTCCGAGGTTATAAACAGATCTCCCCACATACCGCGGGAGCCGTATACGAGGGGATTATACTCGCGGTCAAAGTAGAATTCAGTTCCCTTCTCGTTGCCCAGATACACCTTCATTTTTGCGGATACCGCCATGGAAAGAGCGATCTCGCCCGAGGGGAACTGCGCGATGTAGGGACCTGCGCCCTCGTGGACCATGTTATCTCTGTCCTCGGGTCCGTCCTCGTTTTCCTCAAGGACGGTGGCAAAAAAGTCGTGGGAGCGGACGATACTCGTTTTATGTCCGTTCTGGTCGGGCTTCTGGCTTTCCACCGCCATAACGATGGTCTCGTTATCGTGGAGGAGAATGGCAACGGGCATCTGGTCCGTCAGTATCTGCACGCCGTTTTCGTTAACGTATATCTTCTGCTGTGCGATACGGGTGGCAATGTAGGGATAGGTGAGGGGCTTGGGGTCCCAGGTACGTCCGTTATCCTTTGAAGTGAGCATTGCAACGCCGCTTGAAACGTGGCTGCCCATCTTCTGACGGTATATAGCGTCCTTGGGCGCGCTGTGAGTGAGGTACATCTGCACCGTACCGTCGGGCAGCTGCAGGAAGCTCGGCTCCCATACGCGTCCGTGGTATACGATCTGCTGATTGCTCCAGGTATAGCCGCCGTCGGAGGAATATTTTGTTACTATTCCCTTCTCCGTCATCAAAAAGCGGTTGGGGGAAGCGGAATTTTCGTCCTTCTTTACGGCGTGAAATATAGCGGCAACGAGAATATCGCCGTTTTCAAGCTCTATCGCGTCGCAGGTGGCGTAATGGCGGCGGTAGGCATTGTTTGCGGTAAGATGGGTGGCAAACAGAACTGTGGGCTTCTCCCAGTTCGTTCCGTCGTCGGAGTGGGTGAAATACACGTTGGGTCCCCAACGTCCGTCCTGGAAGAACAGTATGTATCTGCCGCTGGAGAGGCGCTTGATACGGGGATACCACAGATCGCCCTCGGTGATAAACTCGGCATTCTCTATTTTATAGGAATTACGGTAGTCCACCTCAAGGGAGCTGGTCTTGGTCTGACCCGCGTGGCTGTCGATGGGGTCCTTCTCGGTGTTCAGCTCGTAGATGGAGTGCAGTCCGCCGTGCTCCTCTGCCAAAGCGACGGGAGCCGCGGGTACGGACAGCGCAAGGAACACGATGCAGCAAAGTAATGCGAGAATACGCTTTTTCATACTTTTTCCTTTCATTTATGAGAATATCTCATACAACAGATTCTATCCGCTTATGCAAGATGAACGGTGGGCCAAGTGCTTACGTCGCCCTCCTTCGGCCCGTTGAAGCCGTCCCAGGAGTACGCCTTTTCGGCATCCACGTTATACATCTTTACAAAAACGCGCAGGTCGGAGCCCTCAAAATGCTTTTTGGGGACGGAAAGCTCTGTAACGAAGCCCTCGTCCTTATCCTCGCTGTTGTCAACTGTACCGTAAAGCTTAACTGCGCTGTCAACCGTGATCGCTTCCTCGCCGCCGATGCGCAGAGCGGAAGTAACGCCGCCGAGTCCCGCATCCAGACGGAAGGTGTTCTTTCCGTCGCTGACGAAAAGCTCTGTTTTATCGCCCGTGCAGATATCCTCGTCGAGCTGCTCTATGAGAAAATACACGCGCTCGTCGTCGTGGGCGGCGCGAAGGGAGCATTGCGCCTGCGAGATACTGCCCACGAACAGCGCCTCGGTGCTGTCGCACCAGTCCGCCGTATCACCGTCTACGGTTATATCGGCTTTTTTTGCCTCTATATCGTGGTTAAGTATCATTTTTGTAATGCCAAGACCGTTGGTGCGGAGATTGCTGTGCACGCCGGGCTCAACGATAATATCCGCAAAGCTTGCTGTCAGAACGTGCCCATCGGTTACGAGCAGATCACCCCACAGGGCGCGGGAGGTCTTAACGTGGGGGTCGCAGGGGTTATCAAAATTGAATTTGGTTGCCTTCTCGTTGCCAATAAATATTCTCATTCTGGCGTTATCTGCCATGGAGAGAGCTACCTCGCCCGAGGGGAACTGCGCAATATAGGGACCCGTGCCCGAGTGAACGTTGCTGTCCCTGTCCTCGGGTCCTTCAACGTTTTCCTCTAAAACGGTGGAGAAAAAGTCGTGGGAGCGGATGATGCTGGTTTTGTGCCCCTTGCGGTCGGCGCGCTGGCTTTCCACGCACATGGCAATGGTCTTGTTATCGTGAAGGAGAACGGCAACGGGCATTTGGTCCGTCAGTATCTGCACGCCGTTTTCGTTAACGTATATCTTCTGCTGTGCGATACGGGTGGCAATATAGGGATAGGTGAGGGGCTTGGGGTCCCAAGTGCGTCCGTTGTCCTTTGAAGTGAGCATTGCAACGCCGCTTGAAACGTGGCCGCCCATCTTTTCGCGGTAGATGGCGTCCTTGGGCGCGCTGTGAGTAAGGTACATCTGCACCGTGCCGTCGGGCAGCTGCAGGAAGCTGGGCTCCCATACGCGTCCGTGGTAGACCGTTTGCTGCTCGCTCCAGCTGTGTCCGCCGTCGGTGGAATACTTGGTTACTATTCCCTTTTCCGTCATAAGGAAGCGGTCGGGATTCGGGGACTCGGCGTCCTTCTTTACCGCGTGGAATATTGCGCCGATAACGATATCGCCGTTTGCAAGCTCCAATGCATCGCAGGTGGCGTAATGGCGGATAAACTTGCCCTCACAGGTGGGGTGGGCGGCAAACAGCACGGAGGGCTTGCCCCAGCTTTTGCCGTCCTCGGAGTGGGAGCAGTATACGTTAGGGCCCCAGCGTCCGTCCTGGAAGAACAGAAGGTATTTGCCGCTTGAGAGGCGCTTTATACGGGGATACCACAGATATCCCTCGCTTAAAAGCTCGGAATTTTCTATACGGTAGGAATTGCGGTAGTCCACCTCAAGGAAGCTGTTATCTGTTCTGCCCGCGTGGCTGTCGGGCGCGTGAACGGCTGTGTTCAGCTCATAGATGGTATGCAATACGCCGTGGTCGTTTTTAATACTATTTGCCATATCTCTTTCCTTTCATCTCAAAAACAGTAAATAGGCGATCGCCGCCGTAAGCCAAAGCAAAGTGAAAACGGAAATAAAGGCTATCATGCCGAAGTGCTGGGTCTTGTGCCTGATGATCGCCATTACGGTGAGCATAACGGGCGCACCGCCAAAGGCGGAAAACAGAAGGAGCGTGCGCTCGCGTATACGGTGCCGCGGCCATATCTTTGCGGCTATCTTGTCGTACACCGTGATCCCCATAGATATAAGGCTGATAATGCCAATATATATAAGGATAAATCTGTCAAGCAGGGTCATTTGGCGCTCCTCCCTCATTATCTTTTTTCATTTTAACATATCGCGCATCTTATTGCAATATTTTCATTTACAATAAACCTATCGCGCTTTCCCTGAATCGCCGTCGATCGTAGTCGAAGCATTTCCGCTTTCCGACCAAACCTTCGATCATAGCCGATGAAAAGTGTATTTTTGCCTTGACTTTCGATTATAACAGATATCAGGGTAAGACAGCGAGCGGTTCGAACCGTCTGAAACCACTGTCTTATGTTTTTTAAAACTCGGTTTTGTGTGCGTATCTGTAAGCCTTAGGCGTTATTTGCGTATGCGCCTTAAAGATGTTTGAAAACTGCGAAGAAGATGTAAATCCGCATTCAAACGCAACGTCTGTAATGCTTAAGTTTGTCCTCTTCAGCAATTCCTTGGATAGCTGTATGCGTTGGCGGGTCAGATATGCATAAAGAGATATCCCGAAAGCCTCTTTGAATATATGCCGGAAACGGTCATAGCTGTACCCATATTCAAAAGCCAACGCCCGAAAATCCACAGGCTTTCCGATGTTATTGTCTATGTAATCGGTAACCGCTTCCCAATCTATCTCGCTTTTTGAATGCTCCCGCTCCGATTGCTTTGCCGCAGATGCAATAATCGCCTCCGCCAAAATGCTCTCCGTGAGTTTGCCGTGATACGGTCCTTGGCTGCAAAACGCGTTTTTGAGTTTTTTTAAAATGAGTAGCAGCGTTTTGTCAATATCCTCATACACCCCTTCTTCTAACGCAATGCCGTCGATGGCGTAGTCAAAATGCAGCCATATGATGTTACAGGGCATAGGATCATTCTCACTGTGCAGCGTTCCTGCTTTGAAAAAAGCAAACGTATTGCTTTTGTACGGAACCGTAGCACCATGCATCCGGATGCTCCCCTCTCCGGAAACAAAATAGGTGATCTCATCGTGTGCGTGTGTATGCGTTTTGATCTCGATGGGATTCGTATGATGTATATTCACGATCTTATGCAACGTGCAGTCCAGCATGACTCACCCTCCCTTCGTTAACTTTATTTTACCACAAATACGGAAAAACGCAATACGTGTTTAGCCAAAATATAAATTTTATAGCCGAAACAATGTAGTAACGAATCGCACGATCGGTATATAATTACACTGGAGGTGATTCCTATGAGAAAAAACGTTTTTTCCGTTGATATCGGCGGTTCTAAAATACTATGCGGTGTTCTGACGTTATCGGGAGAGATCGTTCAATCCTACCGTTCTGCACTGCCGCAGAATTGTACAGCAACCACCATCGTTGACCACATTAAAAATTATTATGCAAAATGCAGACATTACGATTGCTTTTATGCATCGGTCGCAGTGCCGGGGCTTTGCGACAGCGAAAACGGAAGATGGCTCTATTCGCCCTTCTCAAAGCTCTGTGATATAGAGATCACCGAGATCGTCAGCGAAATTACCGGACTACCAACCGTTTGTGATAACGATGTAAACGTATCAGCATTGGCGGAAAAGTATTACGGTATCTGCCCGGACAAGGATGATTATATATGGATCACCGTGAGCAACGGTATCGGCGGAGGTCTGGTTCTAAACGGAAAGCTATACAGAGGCGCAAATTTATGCGCCGGCGAGATCGGACATTTTACGGTAGAGGAAATCAACGGCAGAAAATGCGGATGCGGAAAATACGGTTGTCTGGAAGCAATGGCATCCGGCGCATCCATAAGCTCCATCTACAGCGACCTTACAGGTGAAATACAGTCCGCCGCCGAAATTGCGGAGCGGGCAAGAAACGGAGACGGTGTTGCCTTGCAGGTATGGTCAGATGCCGGTACGTATATCGGAAAGGCAATTGCGCAGTCGGTAAATCTTTTGGGAACCGACACCGTTGTTTTGGGAGGCGGTGCGGCAGAGGCCTTTGATCTGCTGAAGCCCCCCATTGATTCCGCTATAAAAAAGCACGTATTTTTAAAAGCCGTGCCGCACGTAAACGTTTTACACTCGGCGCTTGGAAAAAACGCAGCGCTCGTCGGGTGCGCTGCACTTGTAAAACAGCAGATGGACAAGGAAGGAGATTGCATGCAGTGCATACTGTCGTAGAATACATTTCGGATATAAAAAGGCTTTGCGATACCCTGGACACGGAGCAGATCGTTCGGATCAGCGAACTGATTCTTGAAAAACACAAGGGCGGACACCAGATCTTCGTTGCCGGAAACGGCGGCAGCGCGGGCACTTCCAACCATTTTTCCTGCGACTTTGGTAAAAACGCCGTAAAGGGTGATACCAACAGGCCGAAGATCATCTCCCTCTCCGCAAACATCGAGGTCCTGACCGCGCTGGGAAACGATTTTTCTTATGCCGACGTTTTTTTCGAACAGATGAAAAACCTTTTTAATGATGGGGATCTGATCCTTCTGATCTCCGCCAGCGGAAATTCTCCAAACGTGATCAAAGCGGCGGAATATGCAAAAAAGCGAGGTGGAACCGTTATCAGCTTCACCGGATTTACCGGAGGAAAGCTGAAAGAGCTGTCAGACGTATGCATCCATATCCCGTCGGATTCTTATGAAAAGATCGAGGATATTCATATGATGCTGACCCACATAATCGTATGCCTGTTTAAGGATATAAAATTTGGAGAAGGAGTGTAAAAACAATGTTCAGTATTTTTGATAAAGATCATCTGCAGCTTGCAAGACGCGCAGCCACAGAAGGTATCGTGCTGCTCCGCAACGAAAATGGAACCTTGCCGCTTTCCAAAAGCAAGCCGGTTGCCCTTTTGGGAAGAACACAGTTCGACGTCTTTAAAGGCGGCGGCGGTTCTTCAAGCGTGTGGTCGGCACCCGTATATTCCTTTGCCGATGCAATGAACGAGACGGGAACGGTCTATCAGCCTTTATTGAAAAAATACAGAGGCTACTATGAGGCGAACTATAACCGCACGCTGAATAAAATGCCCTCACAGCGTGTATCGTCATTGCCGGAGGTCGATCTCGGAGAGCGTGATATGCAGGCCGCGGCGGCAGAATGCGACACCGCGGTTATCTTCATCGGAAGATTTTCCAGAGAAGGGTTTGACATTAAGGATGCAAGCGGAGAATACCGGCTGACAGACACCGAGGAAAGAGTCATAGGGCGGGCAACTGCATGTTTTCAAAAGACGGTATTGGTCTTCAATATTCCAAGCCTCTTTGACTTGACATTCCTGAGAAAATACCACATTGACGCCATCGTCCATGCCTATATGCCCGGAATGGATGCGGGGCACGCACTCGCCGACGTGCTTTACGGCGACGTTACGCCAAGCGGAAAAATGCCGGACAGCTTTGCTGAGAGCCTCAGCAATTATCCTACCGCCGATGGCTTTGATGAAATGAACGTAGTATACCGCGAGGGTATATACATGGGGTACCGTTATTTTGATACCTTCCGACAGGATGTCATCTTCCCGTTCGGCTTCGGTCTCTCCTACACGACCTTTGCCATCAAAGTGCTTTCCGCTACCTTGCAAAAGCTGACGGTGTCCCTTGCGATAGAGGTTACCAACACGGGAAGCGTTGCGGGAAAGGAAACGGTGCAGTGTTATCTGTCGGCGCCGGACGGAGAACTGGACAAACCGTATCAGATCCTGTGCGGCTTTGAAAAGACAAAGCTTTTGTCTGACGGAGAAAGCCAACGCATCGTGATAGACGTTGATCTTTCCGACTTTACTTCATATAGCGAAAAAAGGGCGGCCTATATCCTTGAGGCCGGCAAATACGTTCTCAGGATCGGAAACCATTCCCGCGGAACCGTACCCGCTTGTGTAGCCGTATTGGATAAGACCGTAGTCTGCAAGCAGGTAAAAAACAGACTTATGCCCGAAGCACCAATCGCAGAGCTCCAAAAAGAAGGCGGAAAGAGCGAAGAAATACAGGACGTTCCGATTTTAACGGTAGATACAGATTCCGTAGTTACAGAGATCGCGCCCGATCTTCTCCCCGCACAAGAAACGGTTGCCGCAAAAAGCTGCAGTTTTGAGGACGTAGTCTGCAACAAAAGCACGGCATTGGAATTTGTCGCACAATTGACAGACGACGAATTGGCACTTTTCTTAACTGCGGACAGTTCCGCAAAGATGCGCGGACTTGGGCTCACACCAAGATCCATGGCGATCGGAGAGGGATCGCACACGCATCCCGACAAGGAGCGCGGCATTCCCTCTACCGTAATGCAGGACGGTCCCGCAGGGGTCAGAGCCGGTCTTTTGTTCATCCCGATTCCTCCCGACGAAGAGGTCAACGGCAGAGACTGCATATGCTATCCGTGTGCTACACTGCTTGCCGCAACATGGAACAGAGAACTTATGCGAGAGATCGGCTATGCAATCACAAAGGATATGACAAGAGTGGGCTTCAATGGTCTTTGCGCACCGGGTGTCAATCTGCACAGAAACCCTCTTTGCGGCAGAAATTTCGAGTATCTTTCCGAGGATCCTTTCCTGGCTGCAGAACTGGCGGCATCCGAAATCATGGGAATACAGAGAGGCCTTGACGGTACGCCCACGCAAAAATACGCCATCCTGAAGCATTTTGCCTGCAATAATAGCGAGAAAAACCGTATGGACGGAAGCAGCAACCTTTCGGAACGGTGTGCACGAGAACTTTATCTCCGCGTTTTTGAGTACACGATCCGCAAAAGCAATCCACTCTCCATCATGACTGCTTATAACAGGATTAACGGTATTTTCGCCGCAGCAAACAGTGATCTGAACGATGGAATATGCAGGACCGAATGGGGATACGAAGGGTGGATCATGACCGATTGGAACGTCCATGCCTCGGCAGCAGAATGTATCAACGGTGGCTCCGATACCGTAATGCCCGGCGCATACGTAACGGCGGAGGAATTTGCCGCACAGGGCGTTACCAGAGCAACCGCGCAAAGGCGCGTTGCAAGTCTTATACGCCATCTTGCAAAAACCGAGCACTATACATAATATTCCCCCAACAACTGTTTTCTGCAAAAACAAAACGCTATGCGTAAGACGGTGGACAGTTTTATGTCTTACCTTACCCTGTGTTAGTAGAGCAGTTTGAAATTGAATATACCTACCGACAAAAAAGGACGAGGAATTGCTAAAATTCCTCGTCTTTTTTGGAAAGCATTGCATCTGTGTCAACAGTTGCAATTTAAAGTTATGAGGCTCGTTTTGCTCGCCGTTATGAGTTTGCTTCGCAAACGTTATGATATGATCGCCTTGTGAACGGCGGCAGCATGGCTGTTCGCGCGCCTCAAGACCGCGCTTTACACCGTTCTACAACTGCACCGCAGGCGATCATAACTGCGTACCTGCTCTACGGCAGGTGCACCCCTGTTTATACAAGCTTCGACTTTTTGGCTTTTTTAAACCTTATCCGAACAAAAACAATCAAGAGCATCAATGCAGCCGCACCAACCAAAACGATCGGATAATTTTCCGCAACGTATGCTATCCCCGCGGCAAAAACCACCGAAACAAAGCGGATAAGCATCCCTGCATCACGGAAAAATTTATAAAACACAGACGGTTTTTGCGGCTCGTTGAGCACGGCATCCGCAGGTCTTTCGTAGCCTTCAAGATCAAGTTTCAGAACGCATTCCATCATTCTGTGATCCGTCAACGCCTTTACGTCCGAGGGATCGTCCGAGTAGATCACGTATTCAAAGCGCGTCGGCTTCAGCACAAGACCGTCGCCGTTTCTGTACAAAACGCGCTCCACCGAATCCCATCGGCCCCAATCGTGCCCGCCGAAGCTTGCATACCATCTGTCTATCAGCTCCGCTCCGTCGTCGCCCTGCATATAATTGCCTTTGTTTTTGACCTCGATCCAACAATCACTAAAACCGCTCTCTTCTATAAGAATGCGATGCATTTCGGCAAGCGGGTCGGTATGAAACGTCAAGTTAGTGTCGCCCACGATAAGCACGGGGCGAGCCGCGGAATGCTTCTCCACGTACGCCGCAAGCTGCTCGAGCTGTGATCTCTTTGCTAACTGGTCGGCATCCGTACGGTATGCATCCATATGTACGTTGTAAAGCTCAACAAGCACACCGTTCACATCTACAGTACAGCGTATAAATCCCTTTGGAGAAAGCGAATCGCATCCGTCGGCAAACACGCCGTTTGAAGCCGTCCAAGCAACACGCTCAACGTTGTAGATCGGATAAACGGAAAAAATATTAAGTCCATCACCAACCGGCACCCCGCCCGTTGTATAGGTTTGATAGGGATAATTCGTCATTTCCGCGGCAAAAACGGAATGATAACCATAATCCTCTTGAACGCAAATGATATCATACCCGCTTTCATTCAGCATGCTGCCGAGCGTTTTCTGCGATTCTGAAACGTCTCTGTCGTACTTTGAAACAAATGAAGGCAAGCCCGAAATATTCGCAGAGATCACGGAAAGCTCCGCGGTCTCTGACGCCATCGCCGCCGGCACCGATAAAAGCAGGGAGAAAATAAAGCAAAAAACAAAAAGCAGCAAAACCTTCCCGCGCATATTTTCCCTCCCCAAACACCTTCTATAAGCTTTCCGTTTTAATATATCATGCTGTCATATACTTGTCAACATTATATCAACACCCAAATAAAACGGACACGCAAAGGGGTGTCTTCCATAAAGCAGGTTTTACCTACCGCGACCTTGTAGGGCGGTGGCTTGCTACCGCCGAAAACAAACGGTATAGAATAACAAAGCGGCGGGAGATGAACCCCCGCCCTACTACAAAAGGAGTACGGACATTTTTGTTCGTACTCCTTTTCGCACGCCTTGCTCTGCAAGGTATAGCGTGTTACACCTTTCAGGTGTACTGTCGGGCGGTAACTCGCCGCAGGCGAATATAACTGTGGCACCTGCTATACGGCAGGTGCCACAACGTGTCCGTTTTAATATTCGTTTATTTACCCATCAGCCTTGCTTTATCGCTTTGCAGGGTGTAGAGCTCGTAATACTTGCCGCGCTTTGCAAGCAGCTCCGAGTGGCTTCCCTGCTCGATTATCTCGCCGTGGGAGAGCATGATGATGTTGTCCGCATGCTGAATGGTGGAAAGACGGTGGGCGACCATGAGCATGGTGCCGATGTTCATCATCTTCTCCAGCGAGTCCTGAATGAGAAGCTCTGTCTCCGTATCAATATTTGCGGTTGCCTCGTCCAGTATCATTACCTCGGGCTTGTGGATAACGGTGCGGGCAAAGGAGAGCAGCTGACGCTGACCTGCGGAGAAGTTGTTGCCCCTCTCTCTTACCTCCTCGTCAAGACCCTTGGTGAGCTTGGCGATGAACTTGTCCGCGTTGACGTAGCGGCAGGCCTCCATGACCTCCTCGTCGCTTACGCCGTCCTTATGCAGAAGGATGTTGGAGCGGATGGTTCCCGAGAACAGGAAAACGTCCTGAAGCATCTGTCCGAAGTGGCTGCGGAGGGAGGATATCTTTATGCGGCGCACGTCGATGCCGTCGATAAGTATCTGTCCCTTCTGAATATCGTAATTGCGGACGATGAGGGAGAGGATGGTGGTCTTGCCCGAGCCCGTAGAGCCGACGAACGCCACGGTGGAGCGGGCGTCCACGGTAAAGGAAACGTCCTTTAATACCCATTCCTCGCCAACGTATGCAAACCACACGTTCTTGAACTCTATTCTACCCTCGACCTTTTCAAGCTCGATGGCGTCCTCCTCGTCCACCACCTCGGGAGCGATATCGAAGATGGTGAATATCTTTTCCGCCGATGCAAACGCGCTCTGGAGCCAGTTGAACTGCTCCGCAAGGCTCTGAATGGGGTTAAAGAACTTGGAGATATACATATAGAAGGTAACGAGGGTGCCGCTGCCGATGGTCTGACCGAGGAACTCCACGTCGCGGATGTATCCGCGTCCGCTTAAATACAGCAGGCACAGCACCGAGGACATATACAGCATATATACCGTGGGTCTGAAGATACCGAAAACGAATATCTGCTGACGCTTTGCCTTGCCGAGAGCGGCGTTCTTTGCGTCGAACTGCGCCTTTTTATGCTGCTCGCGGTTAAATATCTGGATCACCTTCATGCCCGAAAGATGCTCGGAAAGGAAGGTATTTATATCCGTGGTGCCGTCCTTAACACGGCGGAACGCCTTGCGGGAGAACTTGCGGAAGATAACGGTAAAAAGCACGATGAAGGGCACGAAGCACAGCACCATCAGCGTCAGCCCGTAATTAAGGCAGAGCATTGCCGTCAGCACGCCGAGAATGATGAAGCAGTTTTTCACCAGATTGACGATGATGTTAGTGAACATCATGGAGATGGCGTTGGTGTCGTTTGTAACGCGTGTAACCAGCTTACCAACGGGGATGCTGTTCAGCTGTGCGTGGCTGAGGCTCTCGATATGCACGAAAAGGTCGTCGCGGATATTGGAAACGATGCGCTGACCCGTGCGCTGCAAAATAATTGCCTGAAAATAAGAGCAGATAAGGGAAATGACCAATATGCTTGCGTATACCGCAACCATGGCAAACAGGCGCTTCATCTCGAAATCCGCCTTTATCATCTCCTCGATATTACCGATAATAAGGGGGGAGATGATATCGTAGGCAATGGAGAACACCATAAGCCCGAGCACAAGCAAAAACTGACCCGTATAGGGCTTTGCATACTTCAGCAGGCGGCGCACGAGCTCGCCGTCATCCATATTGCGGTCAAAGCCTATGGCCTCCTTTTTGTTTTTCATGGTAAGGTAAGCCACAAGGAAGATGATGGCAAGAACGCCAACCACCGCGCCAACGGCTATAAGGGGAAAGAATTCTCTCATTTTGCTTCTCCCTTCTCCTCGTCGAGCTTCTGCAGGTCGACCATGGTGCGGTAATCGGCACAGCTCTCGTACAGCTCCTCGTGCCTGCCGACAGCGGCTATCCTGCCGTCGTCGATGAAGATTATCTTATCCATCTGCTCCACGGTGGAGATACGGTGGGCAATGAGGATGGTGGTCTTGCCCTTGCGGACCTTGCGCAGATTTTCCAGTATGGCGCGCTCGGTCTTTACGTCAACTGCGGAAACGGAATCGTCCAGAATGAGGATGGACGCGTCCTTCATAAGTGCGCGGGCAATGGATATGCGCTGCTTCTGTCCGCCGGAAACGGTAACTCCCCTCTCGCCGAGAACGGTGTTATACCCCTCGGTGAAGTCCACGATATTGTCGTGTACGTCTGCCATTTTCGCCGCGCTCTCAACAAGCTCGTCGCTTATCTCGTCGGAGGCGAAGGCAATATTGCTCTTCACCGTATCGCTGAACAGGAAATTATCCTGGGGAACGTAGGCGGCGTACTTTCTTACCGTATGTATCGGAATGGAGTTTACGTCCCTGCCGTCGATAAACACGGTGCCGTCGGGCACGTTGTAGGTGCGGAGGATAAGGTCCACCACCGTGGTCTTGCCTGCGCCCGTTTTGCCGATGATGCCCACGTTCTCCCCCGCAAGAATATCGAAGGAAACGTCGCACAGCACGTCGTAATCCCCGTCGGGATAGCGGAAGGTGAGGTTTTTGAAGGAGATATCGCCCCTGATGGGCTCGGGCTCGGTAACGTCGGCGCGGTCGTGAACGTCGGGACGCGCGTCAAGCAGGTCGGAAATGCGCTTAAGAGAAGCCTTTCCGCGGCTGCTCATTTCGATAAGCTGGGAAATTGCCATAATGGGCCAAACGATGGCGGTGAAATAGCCGATGAACTCCACAAGCTCGCCTGCGGAGAACACGTCCGTGTAAACGAGGTATCCGCCGTAGCCGAGGATGATGCATATTACCGACTCAACGAACAGGGTAACGGAAATATTCAGCACCGTGGACGCCTTGGTGTAGTCCACGTTTGCGTCCTCGTTCTTTTTGTTAAGGCGGCGGAAGGCGGAAAGCTCCAAAAATTCCTTAACGAATGCCTTGATAACGGAAATTCCCGAAAAGCTTTCCTGCGAGAAATCGGAAAGGCCCGAGAACGCCTCCTGCCTTACCTGCCACTTTTTCATCATGTATTTGCCGACAACGGTGCCCGCAAGGAACATGAACCCCATGGGAATAAGGGAAAGGCCCGTAAGCAGCAGGTCCATGCGCGCCATCTTGAAGATAGCAAGCAGACCGAGGAACATGGTGTCGCAGAACATCAGCACTCCGCTTCCGAAGCAGTCCTGAACGGTTTCCAGATCGTTTGTGAACAAGCTCATCATATTACCCACCTTGTTCACCTGATAATACTGCTGCGAAAGGTCCTTGCAGCGGTCGAACATCCGTCCGCGCAGGTCGGTCTCCACCTTGATGGCGGAGCCGAAGAAGCATATACGCCACAAAAATCTGCCCACTACCATTCCGAGAATGATAAAAATAAAGGGCAAGCAGATCTCGTCCAGAAGCACGTCGATATCAAAGGGAACGAGAGCTCCGTCCACCTCTGCCATGCCCGTGTTGATGCCGTTTACAACGGTCCTGTAAAGCCCCGGCACCGTCAGCTGAAGGTAATCCACCGCCACAAGGGCAAGAATACCCAACAGCAGCATGGGCAGATGCCGCAGATAGTATTTGTTTATATGCTTTCCGAAAAGCATTTTCCCACCTCGCTTCCGTAAAATAAGCCATTAGACATCATTATACTACCTATGGCTAACAAAAGCAACCGAAAAACGCAAGTTTTGCACTTTTTTTGACGATCCTCCTCAAAACGACCCGTTAAAAATCCGTTTGCGCATCTTTGAGGGCAAACGATGCGCAAACGGATATATTGTCCGCTGCCGAGCGGCAGGCGGACGACGGTATTTGAATGTAAAATGCAGGAATACCCTACAAACAAGCTTACAGTTTAGAAGCTAAAGAGTGATCCTCCTTGATGAGGAACATCAGTTTTTTTGCTGTAGGCGTAGGATTGCTTTTTCCGCTTTCCCAAGCCTCAACCGTGCGGCAAGAGACGCCAAGCATTTCTGCAAAAGCCCGTTGAGTCATATCAAGTGACGTTCTTATCTCCACAACGTTCACCTTGGGAAGCGACCGTTTTCTTGCAAAGGTTCTTGCAGATGCTTTTCCCTTTGAATACGCAAGTGCTTCTTCCAAACCATCCATTATCCCGTCAAAGAAATCAATATCCTTAAAGTTTTCCTCCACCTCCTCAATGGAGAGAGAGGACTTAAAACGCAATTCGGACACGGTATCACTCCTTCCTTATGATCTCTATCATCCGTTGTATAGCTTTTTTCTGCTCTGAAGTAAGATCTTCCTGCACGTTTTTAGGATATGCAAACAAAAGATATAAATGCTCCTTCTCGAAAACATCCAGATAAATAACGCGTCCACCGCCACTTTTTCCGCGACCTTCCAGCTTAATGCGCATCTTTCGCGCACCGCCCGTCCCCTCGATCACGTCCCCCATTTGCGGATCTTCAAGAAGCGCTTGCTCCAACAAGACCAGATCTGCCTCGCTTAATCCCATTGCTTTCCAGCAACGACGAAACGGCTCGGTATAAACAAACTCTCTGGTCATTGATCACACCTCCGATGCTTCGATATATAACCGTTATCATTATATACGATAATATCGTAGTTGTCAATAGAATATCATCATTTTCAACAAGCATAACACAAACGCAAGTTTTGCACTTTTTTTGACTTAACAAAAGCAAATTTGTTATTGTTTTATTCTTTGGTATACTGTATCATATACTTGTATTCAATAAGGAGGCTAAAAATGAAATTCAAGACATATCTATTTGATTTTGACGGAACCTTAGTTGACTCAATGCCGACTTTTGCATCTGTGATGTTAAGAATACTTAAAGAAAGCAATATTGCTTTTGAAAGTGATATAATAAAAATAATTACTCCTTTGGGATATAAAGGCACGGCTAAATACTTTAAAAAGCTTGGTCTTGATATGCCCGAGGAACAAATGGTTTCCCAAATGAATACTTACGCACTGGAGGAGTATAAATATCGTATCGGTGCCAAGAAGAATGTTATTTGCACATTAAAAGTATTAAAAGAGAATGGTGCCGATTTAAATATTTTGACGGCAAGCCCGCATTCAATGCTGGATGTTTGCCTTAAAAGACTCGGAATATATGATATGTTTACAAATGTGTGGTCGTGTGATGACTTTTACACTACCAAGGCTGATGTGAATATATACAAAATGGCTGCTGAAAAGATAGGGAAACCTATTGACGAAATATTATTTCTTGATGATAATTATGATGCAGACAAAACCGCAAAATTGTCGGGAATAAAGGTGTGCGGTGTTTATGATCTATCATCTGAAGACTATATAAATGATATAAAAAGCGTTGCGGATTATTATATTTATGATTTTTCTGAAATACTTGAATTGGAAAGGAAAAAGGAGAGTAAAAGGATGAAATTATCCGTGGAATTATACACACTTGCTCAAAGATTTGGTGACTTTAAGGCTATAGAAATAGCAAAGGAAGCGGGTTTTGATGCAATAGATTATTCATATTATTACGATAAAAACTGTGAAGAAGTTTTAGGTGACGGCTATAAAGAATATGCAAAAAAAATAAGAAAACATCTTGATGATGTCGGTATAATTTGCAATCAGGCACATGAGCCGTTCTCTTTTAGATACGGCATGGAAAATAATATTAATGAACAAAGTTTTCTTTGGTTGACACGTGCTTTGGAATCAGCATCGATTCTCGGCGCAAAAAATATAGTAGTACATTCGATAACCGTTCCCGAAGATGTAAACTTTGAGGAGTATAATATTGAATATTATAAAAGCTTAGTTCCGTATTGCGAAAAATTTGGCATTCACATCGCTGTAGAAAATCTGTTTATCAGAGATAAGAAGAGAAGTAGGTTCAACAGCAAACTGGGAACTCCCGAAGAATTAAACGGTATAGTTGAAAAAATCAATTCTCCGTGGGTTGTAGCCTGTGTGGATATTGGTCATGCCGCATTGACCGGATATGAACCCGAAGACTTTATTAAAGATGTGAACCCGGGCATATTAAAAGCGTTGCACGTGCAGGATAATGACTATATGGAAGACAGACATATTTTGCCGTATACGGGTAAACTGAATTGGGAAGCTATTATGAAGTCTTTGAAAAAGGCAGAATATACCGGAGATTTAACTTTGGAAATTATTAAGTTTTTAGACAAATTCCCGAATGAACTTCTTCCTGAAACATTAAAGTTTGCTGCTTCGGTTGGCAAACACCTTGTTACGATATATAACGGGTGAATGTTATCATTTTCTCATGAGTTTTGACGGACTTATTCGTAACCTTGTGATATGGCACCCGATTGCGAGGAGTGTCATGAAAATATTGAAAATAAACGACCGTATTACCAGATACAACTCGGTGATGCGGTCGTTTCTATATATCAAGGAATTTTTCGCAGTTTACCCACACATAG
>JAFSCG010000003.1 GCA_017436885.1 Clostridia bacterium
TATGAAAATCAAATCAACAAGATCCGTAGTGCTTACACTTGCCGCGATAGTCCTGATCGCCGCAACCGTTGCGGGAACCGTTGCTTATCTGACCGCATCCTCGGAAAAGGTTGAGAACACCTTTACCGTCGGCAACGTGGAGATAACTCTTGACGAGGCCAAGGTGGACGATGACGGAAAGGCCGTTTCTCCCGAGCAGAGAGTGGAGGCAAACCGCTATCACCTTATCCCCGGCAAGACCTACGATAAGGATCCCACCGTTACCGTAAAGGCAGACAGCGAGGATTGCTACGTTCGCGTGATCGTAACCATTCCTCAGTACGCCGCACTTCAGACCGTAACGGGCAACACATTCCTTCCCGAAAATTACGTGGAGGGCTGGGACCCCGCCGTATGGCCCTGCGTTTATGCGGACGGCAACGGCAAGTACGAGTTCCGTTATTATCAGAAGGTAACAAAGTCCGATACCGACACCGAGCTTACCCTTTTTACCACCTTCAAGGTACCCGGTGAGCTGACGGGCGAGGATCTTGCCACCATATTCGGCGGCGCGACAGACGCACAGACCCTTTGTGTTATCGAGGCACACGCTATTCAGGCCGAGGGCTTTGCCTCTGCCGACGAAGCGTGGACTGCGTTTGAAATACAAAAAGGCACCAATCCGTAATTGATCTGTAAATGGAGGAAACATTATGAAAAAGTTTGGCACCAAGGCTCTCGTTATTACCATTGCGGTAATGCTTGCCGTATGCGCTATCATCGGCGGCACCTATGCATGGCTTATTGACACCACCGACTCGGTTGAGAATACCTTTACCTTCGGAAATATCAATATAGATCTTGGGGAGACCACGGGTGATTCCTATAAGCTTCTTCCCAACGCGAAAATAGAGAAGGACCCCAAGGTTACCGTTAAGGCTGACAGCGAGGCTTGCTGGCTTTTCGTTCAGGTAGAGGAGACCGGAAACCTTTCCGCTTATGCCGACTATGACATCGCATCCGATTGGACCGAGCTTCAGGCAGGCGTTTACTACATCAAGCAGGATGCTACCGCCGCTGACGTCAGCTACAGCGTTCTCGCAAACGACGAGATCGTCGTTAAGGATCTTATCAAGACGCAGATAGACGGAATTACCGCAGATCCCACCCTCACCGTTACTGCATTTGCCATTCAGCAGGAGGGAATTGCGGACGCCGCAACCGCTTGGAGCACCATCCAGCAGAATCTTCCCACAAATCCTTAAAAATATACGGTCCCGCTCGTCGAGCGGGCGCCGTTCAAAGCGCATACCTGAGGTGTGCGCCTTGAAGGGTGAGTATCCATCCATCAAATTCCGCCCCGCGGATAACGGAGTTATATAAATGAAAAAGTTTTTACTTGCCGTATTGAGCGTGCTGCTTATAGCGAGCGCTTCGGCAGGAGGTACAATTGCATATCTGAGCACGCAGGAGGGCTACGCAACGGGTAATTCCACCGCAAATGCCCGCGTAAAGCAGATCGAACAGGCCCGCAATTCCGTGGGTCAGCTTGTAACCTTTGCACAGGGACAGCAGGTGTTCCCCGCAGTTTACGGTGCAAACGGCATCGCCCTTGAGGAGGACGGCAACAAATGGCCCGTTCCCAACGATAAGGCCTGGCAGATACTTGATACAAATACCCTCGGTGTTCACGATAAATTCGTTACCGTGGAAAACAAAAGCCGCAACGGCGTGTACGTCCGCAACTGGTTTGCCGTTGAGGGCGGCGTTGGAGAAAAGGGTCTTGTGCATCTTTTCTGCAACGGAGCGGAGCAGGGCTGGTCCTACGCGGAGCTTGGCAACGCGGAGATCGACGGCGTCACCTACGGCATCGTGGTAATGACCTACGAAAAGGTCCTTGAAAAGGGAAAAACCACTCCTCCGAGCCTTAAGCAGTTCTATTTGGATTGCAGGGCGGGAAACTTTGAGATAGCAAGCTTCAACGGAGTTATCGACATTCTTGTTATAACACAGGCCACAAACGCCGTGGACAGCACCGATACTCAATCCAACGGCCCTAGTCAGGTTTATTCAATGCTTGATGCGGCCTTCGGAGAGCCCAAGCTTGATAATAACCCCTGGAACGGACGCAACCTTTGGGAAAAGGAGCAGGACAGCTCCTATGCCGAGGAGGGTAACGTAATTACCGTCAGCACCGCAGAGCAGCTTGCAGCCGTTGCCGAGCGCGTCAACGGCGGTGACAGCCTTGCGGGAAAGACCGTGTATCTTGCAAATGACATCGATCTTCGCAACGAGAGCTGGACTCCCATCGGCAGCAGTGTCGACACACCCTTTGCGGGTACCTTTGACGGCAACGGAAAGACCGTGTACCACCTTAACGTTAAGAATGCCGCCGCCGGACTTTTCGGATATATCGTAAACGGATCCGTAAGCGACCTTAACGTGGATCAGGTGGAGCTTGAGGCTGCAGGTCCTGCAGGTGCCATCGCCGCTTATCTTAACGGAAGCATCAGCGATTGCTCGGTTACCAACGCCGAGATAAAGGGCGAGACCGCAGGAGCGGTCGCGGGTATTACCGCAGGCAACGGTATTGATTACAGCGATCTTACTTATATTCACAGCGCAAAGGTACGCGATGCCATCGTAAGCGCCGCGAAATATGCAGGTGCGGTAGCAGGCGAGTGCGGATCATCCGTTCAGCTTGGCTATGACGGCAGTATGAGTGTTAAGGCAAACGCATTCGTAGACGTTGATCTGGAGGTAAACGGCAGTCCCGTCGCTACGGTCGAGGCCGGACACGGGACCAACGCCATCGATCCTGCCGCGATTACCGAACCCATAGAATAACGATATCCCGACCCGTCCCCGGACGGGCGGCGATCAAAGGGCACGAGTTTGTGCTTGTACCCTTTGATCGCCGAGGCAAACGCCCCGACGGACGCGCATTGCGCGGTTTTCACAGCAACGTGAAAAGCTCTTGCTGTTTTGCAGAACATTACCCGTGTGCACGGCACAGTATACGGGTGGAAAACCGTGTGCCAAAAACATTTAGGAGGCCACAAAATGGCAAAGAAGACTTTTGCAAAGATCCTTCTTGCTGCTGCAAGCCTTGTGCTTGTAGTAGCCCTGACCGTAAGCATCACCATTGCTTACCTCACCTCCTCCGATTCCGATACCAACGTTATGGTCCTTGGTGAAGTTGTTATCGATCAGATCGAGCAGGAGTGGGGCGAGAACGGTCAGCTTCAGCCCTTTACGCAGGATAAGCCTATCCTCCCTGCTACCGGTGCAATTGCTTGGGATAACCTTGACAAGGCAACCGCAACCGTAGAGGAGATGGCTTGGCGTAAGTTCGCTATGGGCAACGTAGTTGATAAGTACGTTACCGTAAAGAACATAGGCAAAAACCCCGCATACGTTCGCACCTTTATCGCTCTTGAGATGGGCGATCTTACCATCGGTGAGCTTGCTGACGCTATCAGCATGTCCGTCAATGCCGAAGCAGGCAGCGAGTTCCAGTTCCCCGGATCCTGGGTATGGACTCACGACTACGTTGCAGAGATCAACGGCAGAAACTACAACATTATGGTTGCAGTTCACACCGATGACCTCGAGCCCGGCGAGGAGACTCTCCCCAGTCTGCTTCAGGTATATCTGAAGAAGACCGCTACTCACGAGACCTGTGAAAAGATCGACGGCAACGGCAACGGCAGATACGATATTCTCGTATACACCGAGGCTGTTCAGTCCGAGGGCTTCGAGAACGAAGGTGCGCAGGCTGCTCTTAACGAGGCATACTACGTTCCTTCCGAGACCGCTCATCCTTGGGTGAACGGCGTTTACGATCCTTCTTATGCAGGTAGTGCAAGCGAGCTTACCAAGGCTCTCAACAACGGCGGCGACCTTAAGCTTACCAAGGACATTACCGTTGAGGGTGTTCAGGCTATCAACGGCGAGCTCAACCTTGATCTTGCCGGCAAGAATATCACCTCTGCAAACGGCGATACCTCCGGCGCGGATAAGTACTCCACTCTCACCGTATATGCCGACACCGTTATCGACGGCGTTGGTCTCGTTGAGAACACCGCAGGCTACGCTATTACCCTTCGCGACGAGAACGCAACCCTTACGATCAAGGGCGGCGACTTCGTTGGCGATTGCACCGCTATCAACGTTTCCAAGGGAACGCTTATCATTGAGGGCGGTTACTTCGAGGATAACGATAAGGATGCTTCCGACGATGCCTACGCAAACGGACATTACCTTATCAACTGCATTGACAGCGCTTACAAGAACGGCACCGCAAAGGTTATTATCAAGGGCGGTACCTTCTGCAACTGGAACCCCGCTGACAATGCTTCCGAGGGAGCAGGCACCAACTTTGTTCCTGCAGGCTACAAGGTAGTGGCTGAGACTGCTGCAAACGGCGTTGACACTCTCTACACCGTTTGGCCCATCGAGTAATTAAGTTCAAGCACTTGCTTGGAAAAAACAGCAAGAATAATTCATAAAATTTTTTGAAAGAGGCACGAAATGAAAAAGGTAAGGAATTTTCTCCTCATCGTTCTCTGCATGGTCCTCGTTTCCGCGCTTTCCATTGGCGGAACCATCGCGTATCTGACTGATACCGACGGTGATGCAAACGTAATGGTAGTCGGTAACGTTATGATCGAGCAGAACGAGCAGGACAGAAACGGTAATGACTTCGTTCAGGGTCAGTACCTGCTTCCTCTCGTAGGTTCCGCAGCAAATAAGGATGCTAATGGCTATCCCGATGCTGCAAACTATCTTGATAAGATAGTAACCGTAACCAACACCGGCAAAAACGACGCTTGGGTACGCACCATTATTGCTATCCCCGCCATCGATTACGACGGCAAGGCAGATAACGATGCTTCCGCAAACGTTATCCACTGGAACGGTTATTCCGTAGGCGATGCCGCTCCCGATTATCCCGCAGCTACCCGCATTCCCGGCACCGATAAGAACGTTGCTAACAACTGGTATTGGGGTCAGGAAGGTAAGGGCGCTTGGCCCGGAAACGGCGGCGATTGGAACCTTTTTGACAACGTTACCATCAGCGGCAAGGAGTACGCAGTTTACGTTGTTACCAACATCGTTCCTGTAAAGCCCGGCCAGACCACCGCTCCCAATATGATCGGCTTCTACCTCGATTCTATGGTTGACTTTGACGGTGATAACTACACCATCAACGGCAAGAAGATCACCGGTCTTGACGCTACCGCCGATATCCTCGTTCTCTCTCAGGCAGTTCAGAGCGCAGGCTTTGATACTCCTTGGGTAGCGTTCGACACCGCATTCGGCAAGGTTGATGCTAACACCCTTTCCACTTGGTTTGCAGCTCTCACTTCCGTTCCCGAAGAGGTTGACAACGATGCAGCTCTTAAGAATGCTCTTACCGCAGACGAAAAGAACATCACCGTTGTTCTTAACGACGACGTAACCTACGACGTTGCAGCCTGGGCCGCTAACGGCATGGGCGGTGAGAATACCGAGAACATCACCATCATCGGTAACGGTCACACCATCACCTTCTACCAGACCAACTCTGACTGGAACAACATCGTTACCAACGGTGCTACCCTCACCATCATTGATGCTCATATCACCAATTCCGGACATAACGACGGTCCTTGGAACAGACATGACCTCAACTTCAACTGCAACGTTGAGCTCAGCAACGTAACCTCCGATAAGGCACTTGCCTTCAAGCAGGGCGCTAAGCTTTACAACGTTACCGTAAACGACGCTAACAACGCCGATACCTACGCTATCTGGATCCAGCCCAACGGTCAGACCGTAACTCTCGACGGATGCACCATCGATATGCTCGATTGCACCGACGGACGCGGTATCAAGATCGACGAGCAGTACGTTTCCAACCCTGCAAAGGTTACTCTTAAGGTAAGCAACACCACCTTCAAGACCGAAGAGAAGTCTGCTATCCTTGTAAAGAGCGTTGCAGGTGCTGACGTTATCCTCAATAACGTTGATATCTCCGGCGTTGCTGCCGACAGCACCAACGCTGTTTGGGTAGACGAGGCATCCACTGCTTATGCTGATCTGGTAACCGTTACCGGCGGCAATAAGATAGTTGAGCCCTGATCACACTTAAAGCATTCAGCCACCCATCCCCACGGGGATGGGCGGCGATCAAAGGGTATAAGCCGCGGTTTGTACCTTTTGATCGCCGAGTTACGGCGAAATCCATAAGATCCGCTATCGCGCATTGACAGGCGCGGTGCTTCAAACGCCGGATAAACGCTTAATTGCGGTGCACTTACCGCAAAGAAAGGCTTAATTATGAAAAAGAATTGGAGAAAGCTACGGTGGCTCATAGCGGCAATAAGTGTTTTGCTTATCGTCGGCATCACGGTTGCCGTTACGTTATCGTACCTTGTATCAAAGGACGATAATATAAACGTTATGGTATTCGGAGATGCAACCATAGATCAGCACGAGCTGGAAAGGGTCGATAAGACCGAGACGGGAACTGCCGCAATGCAGCTTTTCGTGCAGGATAAGCCCCTCATCCCTGCGGTGTACGGCAGCACCGATGCACTGATACCGGGACAAAACGCTATGCCCGGCAGTGCTTACGTTGAGTGGTATAACAACATAGTGATAGGCGGCAAGACCCTCAACCCGCGCAACATAACAAGAATGCGCGCCGTATCCAATCCTTGGAACGGAGTTTGGGATTCAACTCTTATCAGCAATTATCAGGACAAATTCGTATTTGTGGAGAACACGGGTAACATCGACGTGTATTTCCGCACGATTATAGCTCTCCCCGTTGATACCACGGGCTACGTAAGTCCCGACGGTGCCGACTACGGCCTTATCCATTATAATTACAATTCAAGCGGTATATACACCTGGGATCACGATGCGGGTCAGGTTACTATCGACGGTATGCTCTATCAGCTTATCGTTGCCACCTACGAGCCTCGCCTTGTTCCCGGAGAGATATCGGTTCCCAGCTTCCTGCAGGTCGCAATGGACCGCTGGGCAGACCACGAGCAGATCAAGCAATTCGGCAAAAGCTATAAAATACACGTATTTTCCCAGGCCGTACAGGCGGACGGATTCGCAAATGCGGCAGAGGGTCTCAACGAGGCATTCGGAGCTATAGACTCTCAACACAATCCTTGGACGGATACCTCGGCCAACCCCTAATGCGCTTTGTTGATCTCGAATGCTTTTATCAAAACGAAAGGAGGTTCAGTTGTGAGCTTTAA
>JAFSCG010000054.1 GCA_017436885.1 Clostridia bacterium
ACGCAAAGCGCGGCGACATCGAGCTTGCCATCGAGCACCTCGACGTATCTCTCTCCGTTAACACCATGAACCTCAACGCTCTCCGTCTTAAGAGCAAGCTCACGGGGGATAAGGAGATAGAGAAGAGAATTGCCGAGCTCGACCCCCTCTACGATGCAGAGCCCGACTAGCACGAGTACTTCATCGACCGTGCTAGCGACTATATGCGTGCAGGTCTTAAGGAGGACACTCTCCGCGAGCTCGATAAGGCCGATCAGACCAAGCCCGAGGTCCTTTACCACAAGGCGTTCATCACCGGCGACCGTTCTTACGCAGAGGCAGCAGAGAAGCTCGACTGGGCTCTTTGCTTCCCCGCAAGACTTGAGGATATCGCAGTTCTTAAGTTTGCCGATACCGCAATGGCCAAGTACTACCTTGGCTGTCTGTACTACGACCGTCTGCGTTACGATGACGCTATCGAGATGTGGGAGGCTGCCGTTGCCGCAATTCCCACCCTTGCTCCCGCTTGGCGTAACCTTGGTCTTGCTTACTACGATAAGAAGCACGACTACGACAAGGCTCTCAACGCACTTCAGAACGCACTTGACAACGCTCCCACCCAGTCCCGCATCTTCTACGAGCTTTGCCAGCTGAAGAAGAACGGCGGCAAGTCCCTCGAGGAGAGACTTGAGCTCCACAACAAGTATCCCGAGCTCTGCGCGGACAGAGATGACTGCACTCTTGACAAGTCCATCATCCTCACCCAGCTTGGCAGACTTGACGAGGCTCGCGACATTCTTCTTGACCACCGCTTCCACACCTACGAGGGCGGCGAGGGCAACCTTACCCGTCATCACGCATGGCTCTACACCCTCCGCGGATTTGAAGCTCTGAACGCAGGTAAGAGCGCAGAGGCTCTTGCGGAGTTCGAGAAGGGCTATACCTTCCCCCTCTGCTACGGCGAGGAGAAGAACTACTTCGCACAGGAATCCCACCTCAACTACGGTGCTGCTATGGCAGCTAAGGCTTGCGGTAACGAGGCTCTCTACGCAGAGTACATCGCCGCTGCCGAAACAGACCATGCCGCTCCCACCGAGATCTCCTATTTCCGTGCGCTTGCATACTTTGCAGACGGAAACAAGGAGGCAGCTGAGGCACTTCTTAACCAGATGATCGCAAACGGCGAGAAGGAGATCGCCGATAAGGATATCCCCGCTTACTACGGCGTTGGTTCTCCTTGTCCTTGCCCCTTCGAGTACAACTTTGACGAGCGTCATATAGTTAAGGGAAGCGTTCTCAAGGCATTCGGTTACCTTGGACTTGGCAAAAAGGCTGAGGCTCTCGCTGCCATCAAGGATGCCGAAAAGCTCGATCCCACCAACTTTGCCGCACACGTATTCCACATATTTGCTTAATTTGTGAGGTCATTATGAAGCGCATAATCTCATTCTTTCTGATAGGATTATTGCTTGCACCTGTTTGCGGGTGCGCTGTTGTTGCGCCCGAAAACCCCATTAATACAACGGAAGGTACCGCAGATTCGTCTGCGGTACCTTCTGCGCCTTCTTCGGCTGTTACAACGGAGCCTGCTACCGACCCCATAACGGAACCGATCACCGAACCTGTAACAGAGCCCCTGACGGAACCGATCACAGAGCCCGTTACCGAACCCGTAACCGAGGAAGTGAAAAAGGATATGCCTGCCATATTGCGCATTACCTGCGTTGGCGACAGTATTACATACGGCGTTGGCTCCTCGGCCGCTAATGCAAAGTCCTATCCGAGTCAGCTTGCATCCATTCTTGCCGAAAAACGTCCGAACAATAAGTTCATCGTAATGAATTACGGTAAGAGCAGTGCCTACGCTATCAACAACACCGAGTATGAGTATAAGTACCCAAGCGAGCGCAGTAATGCTTATACCGCGTCAAACGAGTATAAGAACAGCTTGCGTTCCCGTCCCGATATCGTTCTCGTTATGCTGGGTGCCAATGACGCCTACAATGCGGCGGTAAATAAGGACGTGGCAAAAAAATATTCGGAATCCCTTGAAAAGATAGTCAGATCCTATCTTGAGCTTGACAGCAAGCCGCAGGTATATCTCCTGCTTTGCACCGACCGCTTTGATACGGGCAGACGCAGGATAGACCTTAAAAACGTTATTATCCCCTCCATCAAGGAGGTGGCAGAAAAGCTTGACTGCCCCGTGATAGACCTTTTCAGTGTTACAACGTCGGAGGCCACAAAGCTGTTCAACACCCCTGCCGCTGAAAGAAAGCTTTCTAACAGCGCCGTGTATTCCGATTCCGTTCACCCCGGCAACGAGGGCTATCGCATGATAGCCGAAAAGATCGCCGAGGAAATATTGAAGAATTATAACTGATTTGGAGGAAATATGAAAAGAATAATCTGCTTTATTCTTCTTGCCGTTATGCTTTTGCCTACCGTAATTGCGTGTGGCGAGAAAACTCCCCAAACGGGAGACACCACCCCTGCCGTAACTACGGACTCCACAGTAACCACCGCGCCCGCCGTAACTACCGAGCCACCGGAGCTTCCCGACGTTCCGGAGGATGCGTATTACGATGGCTACACCTTCACCGTGCTTGTAACCGGTAATTTTAATAACAACGATTTTGAGGCCGAAAACGCCGGCGGAGATATCGTAAGCGATGCTATATACCGTAAAAACGTTGCAGTAGAGGATAAGCTTGGCATAGTTATTGAGAATATTGATGCTATTGCTTTCGGTTCCTCCGGCGGTAGCGGAACCGGATATACCAAAATGAAGCAGGCATATGATGCCGCTTCCTTTGATTACGATATCGCCATGATCGGTACCTATGACGTTGCATCCCTTGCACAATCCGGTATCATCAGAGATCTCAACAACGTTCCATACATTGATCTGGAGCGCTCCTGGTGGGATCAGATGGCAAATCGCGACCTTGCCATTATGGATAAAATGTTCTTCACCACCGGTGATATCAGCCTCACGGATAACATCATCACTCACTGCATTATGTTCAATAAGGGTATCCTTGCCAGCAACGGCGACCTCCAGGATCCCTATCAGCTTGTTAACGACAACAAGTGGACCTACGACGTTTTCATTGCGGAAGCAAAGAAGGTCGGCGAGGATCTTAACGGTGATGACAAGATGGATATCAACGACCGTTACGGTCTTATGACCTGGAACGATGCATCCCTTGCGGTGCTTAACTCCTCTCTTGCAAAGATCTGCACAGTAAACGACAACGGCGAGATCGAGCTTACGCTTAATACCCAGACCGCTATTTCCGTTCTGGAGAAGTACGTTTCGCTCCACAGCACCGAGTATTGCTTCAATTATCAGTCCTACGATTCCACCACTTCTTCCTGGGATCCCAACCGTATCAAGGTGTTTGACGAGGATCTTGCATATTACTACATGACCACCTTCAACACCGTTCCCAAGCATCGCGATAAGGAGACCGACTTCGGTATCCTGCCTTTCCCCAAGCTTTCCGAGGATCAGGAAACCTACGGACATCTCGTATCCGCTTATCATTGCCAGTTCTTCTGCATTCCTTACTTTGCTGAGGATATTGACCGTACGGGTGTGGTTGCGGAGACCCTTGCATGGGCTTCTCAGTCAACCCTTACCCCTGCATATTACGAAAAGACCCTTGTGGGAAGCGTTATCCGCGACGAGGAAAGTGCTGATATGCTTGACATTATCTTCGGTACTCGCGTATTTGACGTTGGCGCATACTACAAGATCGGAAGCTTTACCAGCAATATTCCTTCCATCATAAGCAAAAATCAGGTAGATACCTTCTCCTCGACCGTGGAGAAGGCAACTCGTTCCGCAACCGTTGCAATAAAGAATATCAACAAAAAGTTTGCGGAGATCAAAGACTAATTTAAGAGGGCGAGAGCAATTTTGCTTTCGCCCTTTGGTCATGGAGGTATGAAATGCGACCGAATATCGTTATAGTAATGACAGACCAGCATCGTGCCGATCTGCGGCGCGGCTGTGGCTACGCTCTTGATACGATGCCGTATCTGGATAGCTTTGCGTCTGAGGGAACTGATTTCAGGCGTGCCTACACGCCAAATCCCGTATGTATGCCTGCTCGCATCAGTATGTTTACGGGTAGATATGCCTCCAGCCACAAGGCGCGCACGAACCATAATCTGCGCGACGTAATAAGGGGAGACGACCTGCTCGACGTACTTAAGCGTGCGGGATACAAGACCGCGTTGTGCGGCAAAAACCACACTTACCGCGAAAAGGGCTGCTTTGATTACGTTAAAGCCACGGGACATCTCGGCACCGCCGACGACGGCACTTTTAACGAAGCGCAGCAGAGATTCGAGGATTTTCTTTCCGCATCCAAGCACATGGAGAGCCACGTTCCGTCGCCGGGCGGAGCGGAAAATCAGCACCCTTACAGAAACGTAAGTGCCGCTTTTGATTTTCTGGATAACCACAGGGGGGATGATCCCTTCTTCATGTGGCTGTCCTTTTCAGAGCCCCATAATCCCTATCAGGTCCCCGCGCCGTATTTTGATATGTTCCCGCCAAAGGATCTGCCTCCCATTACCTGCGGTGCAGAGTGCTGTGAGCTTAAGGGAAGCGACTACGTATGGGAGCGTAATGCATGGGTCAGTGTGCTTGGCGAAGACCACGAGAAGCGCATTGCCCGCGTTCGATCCAATTATCACGGCATGCTCCGCTTGATCGACGATCAGTTCAAAAGATTTATGGAGGGTCTGGAGCAAAGAGACCTTCGCAAGAATACCGTTGTGGTATTCCTTTCCGACCACGGCGATTTTGTGGGAGAGTACGGCTTGATAAGGAAGGGAGTGGGACTGCCGGAGGTATTGACAAGAATAAATATGGCTTGGCAGGGTCCGGGTATCGTAAACTCTCTTGATAACGAGCATTGTGTCAGCTTGGTAGACATACTGCCCACTGTCTGCGAGCTGTGCGGCGAGCCTGTGCCATTCGGCTGTCAGGGTCGCAGTCTGCTTCCTTTGCTTCGCGGCGAGAAGGTGCCCGAAAAGGAGTTTGATACCGCTTACTGCGAGTTCGGACACGGAGGTCTTTATTGGAAT
>JAFSCG010000055.1 GCA_017436885.1 Clostridia bacterium
AGGCGTTCCCTCTCGCTTGCAAGTATCTTTATTTTATCCACCATCTCGGGCATGAACTTCTGTCCCGAGAAGCCGGGGTTTACCGTCATTATAAGAACCGTATGCAGCTGGGACAGATACGGGAGCACCACGTCCACGGGAGTGGCAGGCTTTACGGTAAGACCTGCGTGCACGCCGCTGTCCTTAATCTTTTTTACGGTGGCGGCGATATCGGAGCACGCCTCCGTATGTACGACGATAAGGTCGGCACCCGCCTTTACAAAATCGTCAACGTACCTTATAGGCTCGTTTATCATCATATGCACGTCAAAAAACATTTCCGTTTTTTTACGGAGGGAGGCAATAACGGGCGCACCGAAGGTTATATTCGGTGCAAACAAGCCGTCCATTACATCAAGATGCAGCCATTTTGCGCCGCCCTTCTCAATGTCCGCACACTCCTCCGCAAGTCGGGAAAAATCCGCGGAAAGCAGGGACGGAGAAATGATAGTTCCTTTTCTCTTGCTGTTCATTTCGTTCTCCATTTATCTTTGTCAATTTTGCCGTCATCGCCATACTATGTTACAAAGCAAGGCATCTCTGCGGCGTACAAGAAACCAAAAAAATACGGAAGTGTGGGATATTACGCGCCGCAGGATGCCATCTTTTCCACCAGCAAGGTGCAGTAGGCCTCCATGGCTCTTCCCTCTCCCACGGCGCCGAGCCTTTCGGCGGTCTTTGCCTTTACGCTGACGCACTCCTCGTCCATGGAAAGGATATCCGCAAGGCTTTTTCTTATTGCGGGAACGTGGGGCATGAGCTTTGGGCGCTCCGTTACCACGGTGCAGTCAATATTTACCGCCCTGTATCCACGGGCAAGCACAAGCCCGTAGGCGTTTTTAAGCAATACGGTGCTGTCGGCACCCTTATAGGCAGGATCCGTATCGGGAAAATGCGTGCCGATATCCCCGAGGGCAAGACTGCCGAGCAGGGCATCGGTTATTGCGTGGCAAAGCACGTCGGCATCGCTGTGCCCGAGAAGACCGAACTCGCATTCGATCTCCACGCCGCCGAGAACGAGCCTTCTGCCCGTTTCCGTGCGATGCACGTCCATTCCCTGCCCTATACGGAAATTACACATTTTTTACCTCCGCGCGGCGCTTTAATATCGCCTCCGCAAAAATTATATCCTCGGGATAGGTAATCTTTATATTATCTCTGCCGCAATCGACCAGCCGCACCTCAAATCCGTACTTTTCCGCAAGGGATGCATCGTCCGTTCCGACGTAGCCCTCCTTCTCCGCCGTGAATGCGGCGGCACGGTATACGTTTGCGTAGAATATCTGGGGTGTTGCCGCGGCGGCAAGCTTGGAGCGGTCAAGGGTGGATACCACCTTGTCAAGACTGCTTTTTTCTTTTATTGTGTCCGTTACCGCAGAAGCGGCAATGGCACAGCTTTTGGCAAAGCGCGCCTCTTTAAGCACGGCGGAGATCGTCTCGGGCTTTACGAGGCATCTGGCACCGTCGTGGAAGGCAACGTAATTTGCCTTGTCGCTTATCCTTGCAAAGCCGCGCACGGAGGACTGCTGACGGGTCTCCCCTCCCGCAACGGCACAGGCAAATTTGGTTATACCGTTACGGGCGCAAAGAGCACGGTAAAGCTCCTCCTCGCCCTTGCGGCACACGATGATTATTTCGCTAACGTCGGCGCATTCCTCAAAGGCAAGCAGAGTGTGCAGGATAACGGGCTTGCCGTTTATCTCCGTGAACTGCTTTGGCTTATCGCCGCCGAAGCGGCTTCCGCTTCCGCCCGCAAGAACGATGGCGGAAAGAAATATCTTATCCGCGCCGAGTAATTCAAATACCTTTTTTAACATTCCGCACCTATCTGTAATAAACGTAAAATGCCGTAACCGTGTGTACCTCGCCGCCTCGCTCAAGGTCGGGGCCCGTCAGTACTACGCCCTCCTTGGAGAGCAGCTCCCAGGCATCAAGCTCCGCTATCTTCGTGCGCAACAGTGTTTTGCCGGGAACGTGCAGTATAAATTCGTCGCCCTTTATGGCAAGGGAGCCGTCCCGTCCTATAACGTTTTCCACGTTGTCTACCCGCTCGGTAACGTAGCGGATGTGTCTGCCGTTTATTTTGCGCGCCATTTCCTCGCGGAATGCACGGGTTCCGGGCTTTGGCTCTTTTTTAAACAGCTTGGCAAGCTTATCAAGCATAGGCTCCTCCAAATTAACAAAATACCTTGAAAACGCAACTCTGCTGTGTTATCATATACGGGTGCGAAAAATATTTTACAGATTATTATACACTATTTTATTAAATATTTCAATTATATTTCAAAAAAAGAGCTGCGTTTTATGACAAAAAAGAACTTGTTTGGAAACTTTTTATTATTACTTACGGCAATAATATGGGGTAGCGCCTTCGTTGCACAGCGTTCGGGGCTTGACACCATGGGACCCGTTACCTTCAACGGTATACGCTCGTTTATCGGTGCCGCCGCCCTGCTTACGTTCCTGCTTATACGCGCCGCCGCAACCAAAAAGAAGCTCCGCATCACAAAAAAAGAGCTGATATACGGTGCAATATGCGGTGCCATACTGTTTTGCGCAAGCACCACCCAGCAGATGGGACTTGCAACGGTAAGCGCGGGGCGTGCGGGCTTTCTTACCGCTCTTTACATAGTATTGGTGCCCATCATCCGCGCCATCGGAGGAAAGAAGCTTCGCCCCTGCGTTATATTTGCGGTAACGCTTGCAATGCTCGGTCTTATTATGTTGAGCGCCGCGGAAGCAGATATGCCCGACAGCGGCTTTTCCCTTGCCGCGTTGTTTGCGGGATTTTCCTTTGGCGACGTGCTCGTTATCATCAGCGCTTTTTGCTACAGCTTCCACATTATCGCCGTGGACAGATTTGCCGTGGATACGGACAGTCCCACCCTTTCGTGCATTCAGTTTGCCGTGTGCGGACTTATCTCACTTCCCATATTTTCAATATTTGAAAATCTGCCCGATGCCGCCGCCATCGCTGGCGGTTGGGTGGAGCTTGTATATGCGGGCGTTATGTCAAGCGGAGTTGCCTACACCCTGCAGATAGCGGGACAAAAGCTCTCCCCCAATCCCACCGTTGCCGCGGTGCTGATGTCCACGGAATCCGTCTTTGCGGTCATATTCGGAATGCTCATCCTCCGCGAGAGCCACAGCGCCCTTGAATACCTTGGCTGTGCGCTTGTATTTGCGGCGGTAATTCTCGCCCAGCTGCCCGAAAGAAAAACGAAGTAAAATGCAAAATATGCGCCGCAGAGCCCAAGCTCTGCGGCGCATTCTTTATTCTTGAACGTTTCTGAAGGAAGCCACTTCTATAGTGCCTTCGTTTTTGAAGCAGGGCGCGTCAACGCCCTCTCCGCAGGTCTGGTGAATATTCTCTGCCACAAGATTGGCTATTACCGCACCCTTATCTATCTTAACGAGGGGAGCGGAGGTTACGGTACACTCGTGGCGCGTTATATCGCGCAAAACGATGTTGCCCGCCTCTATGCCCGTTTCTATCCAGACTATCGCAAGCTTTTCTATAGCACCGCGCTCCCAATAGGTAAAGCAGTCCTCGGAAAGGGGCTTTGCGGTCTTTACCGCGTGCACGTCCTCCACGGTTATATCGTTGAACCAAGTGCGGGTGCCCGGTCTTGAATTATGCTGGGAGATAAGCACGGCGTTATGCCTGTAATCGCCGTAAATGCCCGATATCTTAACACGGTTTATCTCATATCCCTCGTTCGATTGCAGTCTTATTCCCGAATAACCGTTTTCCGCGCTGACGTTTCTGATATCCACGTTGGAGATATGCCCGAAGGATATCTCCGCATGCTTCTCGTCGATGGTGGTAAGGGATACCATATCGTCGTTCGTTGTGCCGCAAACGTTCTCTATGACACCGTCGCGGGCGGGTCCGTTTATATGCACGCCGTCGGTGGTGCCGAAATGATGATTGTAGTCAAAGAACAGGTCGCGCACCACGAATCCGCGCACGTGGGCGATCTGTATGCCGTAGCTGACGGGATCCTTTACCGTAAGCTTTTCAAGCACTATGTTATCAACGTGGGCAAAGCGCATCATCTTGCCTTTGAAAAGCTTCGGGCTGTAGGGCTCGTCCTCGCGGTGCTTTGCTTCATAAACGGCGTCAAGTCCCATGGCATCGCAGTTTCCGTCCCAGATGCCGCCGATTATCTCTATTCTTTCATCTCTGCCGCCGCCCGCAAAATGCTCGTTTTCGATTATCGAGCAACGGGACATGGGCGCGGCAAGTATCCTTGCGCCGGGGGAAAGCACGAGCCTTGTGTCGGAACGTATGATAAGCGTTCTGCTTATAAGATACGTTCCGGGGCGATCAACGGTAACTATTCCCCTTTTGTCAAGCATCTCCTGCAACGCGGCAGTATTATCGGTCATTCCGTCTGCGTACAGCATATAAACCTCCCTATTCTTGTAATGCTTATTGTTTTTTGTCCTGCTTGCCTCTTATCTCTCTTATCTCCTTGAACCCGTCTATCTCCCCTCGGCAGATAGCGCCGAAAAGGCGGGTGCGGAGTCCGCGATTTTCCTTATCAAGCTTATAAAGCAGCTCCTTCATGTCTGCGCGCTTGCTGTCCTTATCCGCGGGGCAGGTGCTTTCCACCACGGGAAGGGATACCTTGCGGCAGAAGCTCTTTATCTCCTTTTCCTCAAGGTACACGAAGGGGCGGATGACCGTTACGTCCGTGCGGGAAAGGTAGGTCCTCGGCTGAAAGCAACCAAGCCTGCCCTCGTAGAACAGATTGAGCATAAAGGTCTCCACCACGTCGTCGTTGTGATGGCCAAGTGCAATTTTATTCGCTCCGAGCTTTTTTGCCGCCTCGTGCAGAACGCCGCGGCGCATCTTGGAGCAAAGGGAACAGGGATTGGACTCCTTGCGTGCGTTAAAGACCACGTCGTATATCTGCGTTTTTTCTATGTAATACTTGATGCCGCGCTCCTCGCAAAGGCGCGCAACACCCGAAAAATCCATATCGGGCAAGCCGATATCGACGGTAACGGCAATGACCTCGTACTTTTTCGGGTAAAAGCGGCGCATCTCGTCCATAGCAAGCAGAAGCGCAAGGGAATCCTTGCCTCCCGATATACCAACGGCGATAACGTCCCCTTCGTCGATAAGGTCGTAGTGCTCGCAGGCGCGGCGCACCTGACTTAAAATCTTTTGGATCTCAACCATTTCAGCTCCTATGTCAAACCGTCCCCCGTTGAATATACTGTTAAAAAACCATGGGACGGTAATTATCATGAGTATTAAGGTCTACATAGACCAAGGGCATAACCCCGTTAATCCCAATGCGGGTGCAGAGGGCAACGGACTGCGCGAGCAGGACGTGGTGTTCGAGATAGGCGTGCGCCTTGCGGCGATCCTCAACGCAAGCGGCAACTACGAGGCTCGCCTCTCGCGCCCCACGGCAGACACCCAGCTTGGAACCAGCAATGCAACAAGCCTTTCCGCCCGCACCAACGCGGCAAACGACTGGGGTGCCGACTACTTTATCAGCCTCCATTGCAACGCATCAGTAGACCCCTCTGCCACGGGAACGGAGGCGCTGGTATACTCCGCATCGGGCAGATCGTATCCGCTGGCGCAAAACATTCTCCTTGGCATCGTCAATGCCACGGGGCTGAACAACAGGGGCGTAAAGCTTCGCCCGGGGCTGTACGTTTTAAGGCGTACGCGGATGCCCGCGGTGCTGTTGGAGCTGGGCTTTATCAGCAATCCGACGGATGCCGCTCTCCTTTCGGGAAGTCCCGAGCTTTTTGCCCGCGGGATATTCAACGGAATGAACAGATACTTCGGCTTTTAAAGCCCCAGCATCTCCCGAAGCTCCTCCTCGGTGATAATAGTGGTGCCGAGGCGCTGTGCTTCAGCAAGCTTGGAGCCCGCATCGGCACCGCAGAGGAGGTAGTCCGTTTTTTTGGATACTGAGGAGGATGCCTTGCCTCCGTGGGCCGTTATGAGCTTTTTTGCCTCGTCGCGGCTCATGGTGGGCAGGGTACCCGTTATAACGATTATCTTTCCCGCAAGGGCATCACCGACGGGCTTTTCCTTGGCGGTAAGCAGCAGACCCGCATCGCGGAAGCGCTCCGCACGCTCCCTTGCGTGTGCGGTGGAAAAATAGGTAACTATATTGTCCGCAGTGATCTCGCCGATGTCGCCTATCTCGCAAAGCTCCTCCCGCGTTATCTCAAACATACGGAAAAGCTCGCCTGCCTTTTTGGCAACTGCGGCGGCGGCAACCTCGCCCACCTGACGTATTCCGAGGGCGTACAGGAGCTTTTCAAGACCCGCACCCTTCGATCTTTCAATGGCATCGCAAAGCTTGACCGCAGACTTTTCTCCCATGCCGGGAAGGTCGGAAACGTCCTCGGGGCGCAGGCTGTACAGATCGGCAGCGTCCTTTATCCTGCCCTCGCTCAACAGCAGCTCCACAACGCGGGGACCGAGCCCTTCGATGTCCATTGCCGCCTTGGTGGCAAAATGCTCTATCTGACGCGCCCTCTGTGCGGGGCAGTCGGGATTCTTGCATCTTACTGCCGCTTCCTCGTCCCTTACCGTAGGCTCTCCGCAGGAGGGACAGGTATCGGGCATAAGATACGGTCTTTCAGCCCCCTGCCTCTTTTCGGGCAGGCTTTTTACTATCTCGGGGATTATCTCGCCCGCCTTGCGGACGATAACGGTGTCGCCGATACGAATGTCCCTCTCGGCAATAAAATCCGCATTGTGGAGGGTGGCGCGGCTGACGGTGGTGCCCGCAAGGCGCACGGGGGTAAGCACGGCGTTGGGCGTAAGCACTCCCGTTCTGCCCACCTGTATCACGATATCAAGGAGCGTTGCCTCCTTTTCCTCGGGCGGATATTTAAAGGCGACCGCCCAGTTAGGCGTGGTGGTACCCTCGCCCATTCTGCGGCGCAATTCAAGGCTGTCGAGCTTTATTACGGCACCGTCGGTGTCGTACTCCAGCTCCGTTCTTGCCTCGCCAAGCTCTGCAACGTAGCGTCGCACGTTATCTGCGCCTTTAATGCGCTCGCGGCGGCGAAGCACCGTAAAACCAAGCGCTTCAAGCCTGTCAAGAATGGCGGTGTGGCTGTCCTCCGTATGCCCGTCGGCATAAAGAGAGCCCGCCTGAAGATTGAAAACGAATATATCAAGTCCGCGTGATGCGGTTACCTTGGAGTCAAGCTGACGGAGGGAGCCTGCGGCGGCGTTGCGGGAATTTGCCATCAGCGCCTCACCCTTTTCCGCGCGGCGTCTGTTCTGTCCCTCAAAGGATGCGCGGCTCATATACACCTCTCCGCGCACGGTAATATCAAGGGGCTCCGATAGCATCAGCGGAATACCGCCCACGGTGCGCAGGTTTTCCGTTACGTCCTCGCCCACGGTGCCGTTACCCCTTGTTGCTCCGCGCACAAATCTGCCCTTCTCGTAGGTCAGGGCAACGGAAAGACCGTCTATCTTCGGCTCGGCGGAAAAATAAGCATCCTTGCCTACCGCCGCCTCTGCCTTTTTGATGAAGGCATCAAGCTCTTCATAGCTGAAAACGTCGGTAAGGCTGCCCATGGGCACCGTATGCTCCACGCTTTCAAATGCGGAAAGCGGATCGCCGCCTACACGCAGAGTGGGTGAATTGGGATTTTTTAGCTCGGGATATTCCTCCTCCAGCTCCTGCAGGCGACGGAACATTCTATCGTATTCGAAGTCCGATATCTCGGGCTTATCGTAAATATAGTAAAGCCGCGAATGGTAGGATATATCCTTTTCCAGCTCGCGCATCAGCTTTTCTGCATTTTCACGGGGTAATTTTTCCATAGCTTCCTCCCGACCGTATATTTAGTTTATTATATCAATATTATAACCAAAAGTCAATTTTTTTGAAAAAGTACTTTCCTTTTTCCCGCGGATTGTGTATAATACTTTTATTAACTCTTTAAGGAGATGCTATGAACCTTATTACGCTTTCCGCTTTTCCCGTTAAGGAAACGGTAATATCCCTTGCCTGCGTGCTTATCGCCGCCGCCTTGGGATACTTTCTCGGCAGTATAAATACCGCGATACTTTACTCAAAATTGCGATATAAAAAGGACATTCGCGACTTTGGAAGCGGCAACGCCGGCATGACAAACATGCTCCGCACCTTCGGCAAGGGTGCCGCCGCCATTACCCTTGTTTGCGATCTTGCAAAGACCGTTGTTGCCGTGCTGCTTGCACAGCTGGTTGCCATGGGTCTCGGAAGCCTTTCCGATCAGCTTGGCAGCGAGTTTATGAACCTTACGGCATATACCGCGGCGCTTTTTGCCGTTACGGGTCATTGCTTCCCCATCTACTACAAGATGCGCGGAGGCAAGGGCGTTGCCGCCGCTGCCGCCGCCTGCGCAGTTCTCTCCCCCATCACGTTTCTTTGCCTGCTTGCGGTCTTCGTAATTACCGTTCTCGGCACGAAATACGTTAGCCTTGCATCCATACTTTGTATGCTTCTTTATCCCGTTTTTCTCAACACCATCGAGGGTGCGGGAATATCCAACATATTTGCCCTTTGCATTGCCGCGCTCGTTATCTGGCGCCACCGCTCCAACATAGTCCGTTTGAGAGAGGGTAAGGAAAACAAGATATCCTTCTCCAAAAACAAGGACGGCAAAAACTGAGAGGCACGAGTACCATGCTTACTGATAACCAAAGCAAGCTGCTTGAAGTTGCAAAGCGGGCCTTCGAGCTCGGATGTGCGCGCATGCTTGTGCTTTCAAAGCCCACGGAAGCGGGAATAACGAAAATGCGCCTGCTGAAGCGCTCGACCCAAAAGGGCGAGCTGTTCGTTTTTGAAACGCACCTGAACGACGGGCGCATCACGCAAAAGAACAGCACGTTTTTTCCCGCTGATGCCGTTGCGGACTATCTGGACCGTTTTGACCAAGCGGATCTTATAACCGAAAACGGCGATGCCATATACAAAAAGAGCCGCAAGGGAAAGGAGCTGCTGGCTTTTCCCCCAAAGCTGAAGGCAGCCCTTGACAGCGGCGAGATAAAAACCGCAAACGCCGCCCCCATGAACCGAGAAAAAAACCGCATGCTGACGGGCGGCGAGCCGTTTCTTTACGAGCTTGGCGTTTCCGACAAAAACGGTAACGTTCTGCCCTCCCGCCAATCCAAGTTCCGTCAGATCTGCCGTTTTCTTGAATTCGTTCGGGATATATGCCACGTGCTTCCCGCGGAAGGGGAAATAAACGTATACGACCTCTGCTGCGGTAAATGCTATCTCAGCTTTGCCGTTTACCACTATTTTGCAAACGTTCTCGGACGCAAGACCAATATGCTTTGCGCCGATCTGAAGGGCGACGTGCTGAAGGAATGCGAAAAGACCGCAATAAAGCTCGGCTTTGACGGAATGACCTTCCGTTGCGTCGATATAACCAAGCTGGAAACGGACATAGTTCCCCATCTTGTTTTATCCCTGCACGCCTGCAATACCGCCACGGATATAGTGCTGGAAACCGCCGTAAGACTTAAGGCAAAGGCGGTGCTTTCCACCCCCTGCTGCCACAGAGAGTTAAGCAAAAAGATAAACTGCGCTCCCCTTGAATTCACCACCCGCTTCGGCATTCTTTCGGACAAGCTGTGCACCGCCTTAACGGACGGACTGCGCACCCTGTACCTTGAAAAAAGCGGCTACACAGTTACCGCCGCCGAGCTTATAGATCCGGACGATACTCCCAAAAACGTAATGCTCCGCGCCACCCTCGGCAACTCCCCAAAAAACATGGAAAAAGCCGAGCGTCAGTATGCGGAGGCTAAAAAATTCCTTGGTATACAGTAAAAGAACAGCGTTAAGGGCGCGCCCTTAACGCTGTTCTTTTACACTTGTTCTTTCCAGCTCCGCTATCAGCGCGAGCGTTTCCTCGCGCTCCTTGCCGTTGGTGCCGCCAAGCAGGTTTTTCAGGTGCAGGAGCCGTCTGCGGCACAGCACCGCAAGCTCCTCGCCGCCGCGGGCGATATTTGCCCTGCCAAGCTGCTCCTCGAGGGGAGTTAAGCTGTATGTATTGCCCGTATACGTTGCGCAGATAAGCTCGTACTGACGGCCCATATCGCGCACTATTACCTCGTTTTCTATCTCAAAGCCCTCCCTTGCAAGATAGCGACGCAGATAAGCGGCGCGGGACATGGGCTGTAATATAAGGCGGACGGCATCCGTGCGCAAAAAGACCGCGTCCTCGGCAGAAAGCAGAGAGGCAATAAGCTCGCCGCCCATACCGCACACGGCGGCATCCGTGATAGAAAGCCCCCGAAGACCGCAAAAGCCGTCGGTCAGACGCACCTCTATAATATCCGAATAGCCCGAGGCTTCCACGTTTTTCCTTGCAAGCTCCACGGGCTTTTCCGCCACGTCGCAGGCGTACGCCCTTTTAATTTTCCCCACAGACGCAAGATATATGGGAAGGGATGCGTGATCTGTTCCTATATCAGCAAAAACGGCTCCCGGGCGGACAAGGTCTGCCGCCGCGGAAAGCCGCTTTCCGAATTCACCTTGGGCAGGCATCAGTTAGCCTTTGCGGCAAGGAAATCGTTGATCTTTTTAATAAGAGCGTCTGCATCGGTGCCGTGTACCATGCAAGCATCCTCAACGGACTCGCCGCGGGAGTGAGGGCAACCGAGGCAATGCATGCCTATCTCAAAAAAGAACTGTGCGGTATCGGGCTCCGCATCAAGAATATCACCGATAATGCTTTTTTTGGTTATTTCCATGATGAACCTCTCTATTCTTATTTTTACCCCTACATTATAATCAGTATTTTCAACTTTGTCAATAATTTACCCGAAAAACCGCATATTTATGTAGACAAAAGCGTTGCAATATGTTAATATAGATTATCAAAACGCAGGAGAACGATGTGAAAAAAACCGGAAAAGATATACTTTTTCAAATATATTCGTCCCGCGAGGCGCTGATCCTTACCGCCTTTTGCGCGTGGATGACCTTTGCGGCGCTGAAAAGCTTTGAGGTTTCAGGCGGTGCAGCGCTTATTTGCGCCCTTATCATAGCCGTTCCCGTCCTTACGTCCGCATTTATGCTAAAGGGCCCCGTTTCCCTTTTCACGGGCAGGGCAGTACTGTTTTTATCCGCGCTTTTGCTGTGCGTGCGCTCCGTACACGGCAAAAAGACAGAGTTCTACGTTTTTGCCGCGGCGGCACTATTTATGGCTGTTGTGGGCGTTTATTGCTGCAGATCGCTCAAGGATATTCATTCCTTTAGCGATTCCAAGGCGTTAAGCATACTGTTCGTTATTTGCGCCGCCCTTGTTTTTGCAGTATTCAACTCTGCCGTAACCGTCAGCCGCTACCTTGCGTACCGCGCACCGGGCTTTGACTTCGGCATCTTTGCCCAGACCTTCTACTCCCTTAAGGAGCATTTTCTGCCTCTTAACACCTGCGAGCGAGGCTACGAGCTTTCGCATTTTGCGGTGCATCTCTCCCCCGTTTTCTACCTTGCTCTGCCCATATACGCCCTGTTCCCGCGCCCCGAGACCGTGCAGGTAATACAGGCTGTTGCGCTTGCACTTGGCGTTATTCCCCTGTGGCTCACCGCAAAGCACCTTGGCATTTCAAGCAAGGTGAGCGCGCTGTTCTGCGCCGTTTATCTTTTCCACCCCGCGCTGATGGGCGGCTGTATGTACGACTTCCACGAGAACTGCTTCCTTCCCGTAATGATACTGTGGACGGTATATTTTGCGGAGAGAAATAAACTCGTTCCGTCGCTGATCTTTGCGCTGCTCACCTGCTCCGTTAAGGAGGATGCGGCTGTATATATCGCGTTTATCGGTATCTACCTGCTGTTCTCGGGCAAGCGAAAGACCATCGGTGCCTCCGTTACTGCCCTTTCCGTTGCGTATTTCGTTATTGCCTGCGCTTATCTGAATGCGAAGGGACTTGGGGTTATGACATGGCGTTACAGCCATCTTTCCGCCGACGGCTCCCTTACGGGCGTTATACTTGCGGCGCTTGACGACCCCTTCCGGGTTATAAAGGAATCGCTGACCGCCGAAAGACTGCAATTTGCGGTTATGATGCTTCTGCCTCTCGGGCTTCTTCCCTTCTTTACCAAAAAGATCTCCCGTTATATCCTGTTCGGAGGTCTGCTTCTCGTTAATCTTATGCCTAACTGGCCCTACCAATACTCCCTCGATTTTCAATACGTTTTCGGTCCCCTTGCGCTTCTTATTTACGCCGCTATGCTCAATTATGCGGAGCTTGGTGCCACGGTGCGCCGCAGTCTTGCCACCTTTGCCTGCACTGCCTGCGTGCTTGCCGCATCCATGCGCGTTCCATCCCAGAGCGCGTATATCAAATATCCGGAAACGGATGCCGAGACCATTGCCGTGCTTGACGAGGCCATGAGCTACGTTCCCGAGGATGCCTCCGTTTCCGCAAGCCCGTTCCTTGTTGCCCATCTTGCCAACCGCGACGTGCTGTACGAGATAAGCAACACGTATAAGATAGAGGAGCAAACGGATTACGCAGTTATCGACATGAGATACGCGGAAAGCGATCCGTATCCCGCAAAATACAAGATCCTCGGCTACACCGTGGTTTTCGAGGTCGAGGATATCGTGTGCGTTATGAAAAAAGACTAAAGAATACAGGATCAAGCCCCGTTGTGCTTTTACTCACAACGGGGCTTGATTTATTTTGTTCTCTCAATTATTGGCGTACTGTAGATTCCGGTACGACGCAAGCGGTATTCGTAGGTCCAGCGGCTGTCCTTGGTTACCCACGCGCTGGGGCCCTGCCAAGCAAAGCGTTCATCGGCATTATGAACGTCGCCAAAACAGTTGCGGCGGGATATAAAGGAAGTAACCGTAACCGTGTGCTTGCCTGCGGCAAGTCTGCCAAGGGCTGCCTTGTACGGAGGATAAGCAATAACGGACTTTCTCTCTCCGTCTACGGCAACGGTGTTTACCGCCGCAGAATAATGTGGCACGGTAATAAATACCTCTCCGTCGGTATCAAGCTCAAGAGGAATATGGTAGCTTACCTCTCCGCCGTAGAAAGGAAGCCCCTGATAGGTCAAGTCGCCGAATGCAAGCTTTTCGGGAAGGGGTGTTACGGTAACCACTCTGCCTGCGACCCTTACACCGAAATTGCCAAGCAGATACATAGATTCGCAGTTGGAGCGCTCACCGAAGGGAATGGTAACGCGAAGGAGGTTTTCGCCTTTTTTCAGGGCGGGCAAAGCAAGCTTTTGTATGGACTTATCAACGTAATATCCGTCTATCTTTTTCTCTACCCTTTCGCCGTTCCAATATATCTCCGCAACGTCCGCATCCTCAAGGGCGAGGTATGGCTCGGCATAGTCTATTTCGCTGTTTACGGTATATTCCAAAGTAACCGTATGCTCCGCAGGTCGCTCGGGAATTACCCAAGGCTGTGTTTTTGCCGCGGGATATGCAAGGCGCTTGCGCACGTCGGCATCTGCACGCAGCACCTCCTCGCAGCCCTTTAATTCCTCGCTGTCAAGGGCGTATCTCGGCATGTCAAGAAGCAGTACGTTTGGCTCGGAGAGGGTGTATTCCACCTGCGCGGGAACACCGCCGATATTTGTAAGAGCAGGGACGGGTTCCGCCCTGAAGCTGATATCCGTATCCGCGTCCTCAAGGAAAATGAGCAGCGAATCGTAATCGTAAAGGGTGGAGGTAATATAGGTCTTACCGTCCTTCACGCTATGCGGGATCTGCCTTATCTCGCCGCTTTCCGTATCCCAAAGCTTGGGTTCAAAGCAGCCCTTGACGGAGATACGGATATTCTGCGCGCTTGCAACGTCCTTGTTATACGGGTCCTCGCAATGGGCAACGAACAGCCAAAGTCCGTTATTGTCCCGTCTTATCTGATGGATAAGATTATTTGTGTAAGCGCCCTGATCGTTGCGTATCTCAACGGTCCTGTCGCTCTCCAGCTCGGAAAGGAGCGCTCCCCTGCTGAAGGCTACCTGTACAGAACGGTCGAACAGCGCTCTGCCTCTTGCGGAGGGCTTTGCATCCTCATATTTTGGTGCGTCGCCCATGAAAACGAGCTTTCCGCCCGCTTTTGCAAAGGCCTCAAGACGGTCAAGTGTGGTTGCGCGGAGCGTTTCGCATTCGGGAACCACTACCACGTCGTACTCCATTTCTCCAACCTTAAGGGGGGCACCGCCTGCCTTGCATTGCATAGGTAAGGTGGACTCGCAAACGTAGTCGAAATCAATATTACCGCGCAGCAGCCAATTTGTTACGTTCATGAAGTTATCGTCCAGCTTATCTCTTACAAGCTGTGTTTGCTCGTTGGGTCCGAAATGGAGCCAATAGCTCTCCACGGGATGCACCACAGCCACCTTAACGTAGGGTCTGCCTCTGGTAAGGGCGGTATTTACCCTTGCAAAATGGTCCTCCACGTATTTATATTCCTTATACCAAGGAGACTGATATGAGATGGACGCAGGGTAATCGCGCTTTGCCGTGCCCTTCATGGACACCCAGGAAAGATGCTGCACGCGCACAGTAACGCCCAGCGCCGCCTGCCAATCGCCCTGATGCTTATGACCGCGGAAATCAAAATCCCAGCCCGTAACGCCGTAAAGCTCGCTTAACATTGCATTCCTGCCGTACTGATGGACGGCGCTCTGGCATTGCTTGGCGGTGGTGAACTCATAGTGATCGCAAAGCATATCTATACCCGGTATACCGAAGGAGCGATAGGAGCGCATACAGTCGCCAAGGGACTTGGTTTGGCTTAAGAGACTGGGCTCGTCCATCATGTGTCCCGTCAAGGCAATTCCATGGGCGTCGCACCAATTGCCGAGTGTATCCGCAAAGGCAGAGGCAAAGCGCTCGGCAACGTGATCGTGATAATGATAGCGTGTTACGGACACCTTGCCATCCGGAAGCTCCCAGAGAAGCTCGGGCAGATGCTCCACAAGGGACTCGCCGTATGCGGCGGTAAACGTTTCCTCGATATCATCGGTCCAAGGCAGTATGACCTCCTTTTTGCTTTCCGCAAAGGGGAGAGTTCCCTTTTTCTCAAACTGCGGCTCGTCCGTAAATATGGCGGGAACCGTTTTGCCGAATTCATATCCCACGGTAGCGTAATACTTTTCGTGGGTGGTTTCGATAAACCGCTCTATGGCTTTTTTATTAAGAGTGTCCACGTAGGTCTGATTGTTGTACCATGCGTTCTCCGGGGAAAGCATACGCCAAACTGTCCAAAGGGTACCCTCGGCTTTATCCCCGTCGTTTATCATTTTATATGACGCAAGGCACTTGTTTTCGTCAAGGACAACGTCAAATCTTCCGATAAGCACAGAGCCCGAACGGGGCTTGAAGCTCGGATCGCAGGTGAAAATGATGAAGCGCTTGCGGTATTCCACGTCCTTGGTTACAAAGCCGCCCGCAAAGCCCGAGGGCCACTTATCCTCGTCGTAAAGCCATGCAAGCATCTCCTTTTCTCTTGCGTGGTCGGTGCAGGCCTTAACAACGTCCATGAACTCATCTGAAAGATACGGCGTGGCAAGACCTGAGCGGCAATGCATATGAAAGCCGCCAAGCCCCATTTCCTTAAAAATGTCTATCTGGCGAAGAAGCTCGTCCTTTTCCAACTTACAGTTCCACGCCCAGAACGGCGTGCCGCGATATTCGCACGTGGG
>JAFSCG010000056.1 GCA_017436885.1 Clostridia bacterium
AACGGTCTTCATTTTTACTTTTTCTTTTTCAGGAATACGGCGACTGCTATAGCCGCGGCGACTGCTATTGCGGCGGCTGCGAATGGAAGTGCGCCAAGCTTGCTTTTAGATTCTATCTGCCGAGGTGCCTCCGTTACAACGTCCGTTCGATCAGGGGCCACGGAGGTATCGTCTGAGGGCTCCGTAACGGGTGTGTCCGTTCCGACGGTGTTAACGGTAGTGAATCCGCTCGTTTTCTCCCAAAGGGGAAGGGGATTGACCTCTGCGGTGTAGACCTTGTCGGGGTCTGCGGGATGTGTAGTGCCTTCACCTATTACAACGCCGTTTTTATCGGCAGTATACGGCTCCACCATCGCATATCTGTTTCCGCCCGCGGTCTTGCCGAGATATGCTACGTAGCATATCCATTTCGCTCCGCTCGTGTCGGTAACGTAGCAGGCGTGGCCGGGACCGTTTACCTCGTCTGTTTTGGAGAAAATAGAGGTAGGCTTCTTTTCCCAACTGTTTTTGTCAAGGGGATCACCTCCCAGGTATTTCATCTGTCCGAGCTTGTAGCCTGCATTGGTATAGTTGCTTCCCGTGTAAACGATAAATACCGAGCCATCATCTCCATATACGGCTGTAGAGCCTTCAACCACCTTCGGGGACCACTTGCCGCTTATTGGATTCCGGTGGTAGCCCTCCATCTCCCAATCATATTCGGGAACACAGATAACGGAGGATTGCCCCGATATAGTCCAGGGGTTCGTCATCTCAACGATGTTTATGGTCTGGTGCGTGTTTGGCGTTCCTTCGTCGCGGGATGAAACGTACAGCATATAGAGCTTTCCGTTTATGCGAATGTCGCTTGCTCCCGCCGACCAATGCTTATCAAATTCGGGCATATCGGGTGCTACCACAAGACGCGGTACATTCACCTCTCCGGTAACGGGGTCACCCCATCTGCCCGTAAGCTCGTCGCCGTCAAGGCACTTCAGCACGTACATACGGTGGTGCAGCTCACTGTCGGCATCCGATTCGCCGGCGGATCCTATGTAGCAATACCAACCGCCGTTGCCTTCTCCTATCTCTTCGTCGGTGTAATAATGTATTTCGGGTGACCATGAGGAGTCGGACCACGGCTTGCCGGCTTCGGGCTCGTAGATGGTGTAGCCTGTGGAGTATATAAGGTCGCCGATATTTGCAACCTTCGTCAGCTTCAGCGTACCTCCCGATATGGTGGAGGTGTAGTAATAAAAACCGTTATGGTAGAAGAGCCACGGATCGGCTCCGTCGATCCTTACGGGGTTTGTAAAGGTGTAGGTGCCCGTTTCCTTTTCCTTGAGGTCAACGGCGGAATCCAGCACAGACGTTATATTGCCGTTTAGTCCCTCTGTTCCTTCAAGTCCGATAAGGTGCGCGAATTCACCGCCGTTTATCTTTACGGTGTAGCTTCCGTTATAGGTGCCGATGGGAGAGAAAGCGGCAGAAATACGGGAATAAAACGTTCCACCGTTTATTTCCAGCACGGTATCAGAGCTGAAGCTTTGGCTGTTGCTTGTAAGTGTGGATGCGAAGATACCCTGATAGAAGGTGCCGCCGTTTACGGAGGCGGTGATGCTTCCGCTGTGGCTGCCGGAGGAGCCGAGCGTCAGCCTTTCTGTGAACGTTCCGCCGTTTACTGTTATTTTAACATTATAGTTTTTGCTGCCGTCCGCAGCCGTTCCGCCGCGTACCCTCTGCCAATCACCGCTGTTTATTATAAGGTGGGAGGTCTTGTTCGCTGCAGCGCTGTTGCTTCCTCCCATTAGGGAGAGCTTGTTGCCTTCGCCCCTGCTTACGCATTTCAGACCGTCACCCATCGTAAGTTCATTGTAATTGCCGAAGATGCTTAAGTACCGTCCCTCACTTGTGAGGGTAATATCCCTGAACTCCGTGTCGCCTCCGCAGAAGTAATTAGCCTTGAACACAAGCTCTGCGCCGTTCTTTTGTGCGTAATCCGTGCCGCCGTGAACAGAGGTGACGGTGATCTTGCCGCTGTGAGCCATTGCCTGAAACTGCGATGATACTGTGTACGTATCGCAAATTACAATAACGCCGCCTTTTTTCAGCGAGTAATATGCTTTTAAGATATTTCCGCCTGCGTTTGCTTCGCTTGAGCCGTCGCCCTTTCCGCCGTCGCAGAGGTAGTAGACCTTGTTGCTGTTAAGCTTAAATATCGCTGCGGCAGCTCCGAGCTCTGATATATCGAAGCCTTCCTTTGCGTAAAGCTCGCCTGTTACGTTATCTCCGCTGACTTCGTACTTTTCTATCTCGCCGCCGCTTAAAGTGAACGTGAGCTTGTTTTTAACTCCCGCAAAAACCAGCTTGTTTATCTTGCCTCCGCTTACTGTTAGGCTCAGCTCGTCGCCCTTGGCGGTAACGGTATCGATGTTTCCGGCGATCAGCTCGACGTATGCGTCATCTTCGGTGGTGATGCTTTGTATATTTCCTCCGTTGACGATCAGCTTGCCTGCGCTTACGTTGCGGTAATTGCCGCTTGACAGATGTGCATTACCCTCAATATTCGTTTCGGATGTGACCGTAACGTCCTTTCCCGCCGTGAAGGTGTGCTTGCCCGTTTGTATTTTCTTGCAATTGAAGCTTATGGAACTGAATTCGGTATCACCGCCAAGCGTGTAGCTTCCGCTTACGGTAAGCTGAGCGTTGCCGTCAAGACCCGTGACGGTCACCTTGCTTGTGTGCTCGGGCTCTGTGTAATTATCGAGGCTGATCTCTCCTATTACAGATACGGTGCTACCGGACCCCGCCGCTTTTTTAATTGCATTTTCAAAGCTTGTGGGATCATTCTTTGTATTGCCTGTGCCGCTTGCCCCCCGTGCCGCATATACCGTTGCTGTGTTGAATGCGTTGTCAAAGCCCGCAGAAAAGCTTGCTATCTGCGCGGGTGTGTAGCAATTTGCATCGTAATACAGAGTTTTGGGATTGTTTGCCTTTGCTTCTAATTTAGTTACCTCGTCGTTATAGCACCAAACGTCGATCTTTCCGATCTTTGTGCCTTGCAGATAGATATTTCCTTTTCCGATAATATTATTAACGTTCAGAGTGCCTACTGTTCCTCCGATAAGGTAAGCGGTGCCGTCACCGTTAAGACGTCTTGATTGGTCGCCTCCGACATTAAGCTCTGTTATGCTTCCTCCGGTGATGTTTATTACCGCGCTGTGACTGTACTGAGATACTGCCGACGCGCCAAGCAAGGTCTGTATCGTGCCGCCGCTCACGTTAATGTAATGTGTTCCCGTGAACGTGTTTATTTTGTACATAGAGCCGGATGCGCCGTCTGCCTTGTTGCGAGAGCCGCCGACTACGACCTTGAAATCGCCGCTTTTTATCGTGATGCGGGAATCCAAGTCGGTGGGAACCTTGTCTGTCGGTGACTGAAATCCTCCTACAACGTAAACGCCTACGTCGCCGTTGAGGCTTTTAGTGGCGAAGCCGTCGCCAAAGGTGACGGGATTATGTTCGCACACAAAGTTAAGCGTGCCGCTGTATTCAACGGCAATGTGTTCAAATGCTGTATTGCCCCCGAGTATATAGCGCAATCCGTTTCCGAAGACCAGCTTTGCTCCCCTTGCGCCGTAATCGGTCTTGCCGTCATTTGACGTGAAGGTTACAAAAAAGCTGTGCTTCGGTGCAGAATAGGTGGAGGAAAGAGGGTATCTGCTCATTATTACGAAAGCAGCATACTCTTTCCCCGCATTGCTTGCGATCGAAAATGCTTGGTCAAGTGTTTTTACGGGTGCGGCTTCGGTTCCCGTTGCGCTATCCTTGCCTTTTGTGTAATCAATGTAAATGTAGCTCACCTTTGATTCCTCCTCTGCCATTACGTTGCTGTGAAATTGCGTAAACGCACCGAGAAGCGTGAGGACGGAAAGCAAAAGAGACAGGATCCTTTTTTTCATCACAATATCCTCTTTATTGAAAAATGTGCCTGATATAAACTAAAGGTATCATACATATCTGGGCAAGTCAACTTTGCGCAAACAAAAAAGATGTTTTTGCAATGTTTTGAGATAAAACTGTCAGGTGCCTTTCGGTTTTATTCTTTTCCATTCACCGGGCGAATATCCCGTCACTGTTTTGAACGTTCGGTAAAAGCTGGTATAATCGGAAAAACCGCATTCCGCAGCCACTTGTGATGCGGAAGCTTTGTCTGAAGTCAATAGCCTTTTTGCTTCTGCAATTCGCAGGGAATTTATGTAAGCGTGGGGCGTTTTTCCTGTTTGACCTTTAAAGATCTGAATAAAGTAATTCGGAGAATAACCGCATAACCGAGCAAGCTCCCTTGTGGAAAAGTTCTTTTTCGGATCGTTTTTGATTGCGTTGTGAACCGTATCTATGATTTCTCCGCCCGCGGCTTTTTTGCTGTTTTTCAGCAGCGACAGTATTTGGTATATAATGGACGCCTTGGTCACTCTGTTTGAGCGCGATCCGATCTGCTCTGTCAGGCGGTCGAGAAGGGGGAGCATTTCTTCAACGGAGAAGCGCCCCCTTTTAGGGAGTATACACGGGCAATCGTAAATGTTCTTTTTAAAATGTATATAGAAGTAAAAAGGGCTGTCGCATTTTAAATTGCCCTCCTCCTTTGAACCGTTAAAGGACAGATAGTATTCGCCCGCCGTTATTTCGACGGGCTCCCCGTTAACGGTAAAACGGAATGCTCCGTAAAGCACCATGATAAGCACGTCATATTTTGTTGTGCGTGTAGCCGGTCTGTCGTTTGGCCCGAAGCGCATATACGAAGCTGCGGTCCAGACAGGAAGCGTGTTAAGGGAAAAACCGTATGCCATAATATCACCTCGATGCAATAATAGCATAAAAACGATGTTTTTGCAATATTAAATGGTGCCGTACTTATACTTCGTTGTAAATTGACAAGCCGAAAACAATATGCTATAATGTAAAAGGAAAACTTTTACCTGCGAAAGGAAGTGGGGGTATGCTTTGCCACACTCGTGAGCTTGGCGGAGGCGTTGTGCTTCACACCGTCGAGACAAATAAATTCAAAACGGATTGCATTTCCGTTAATTTCGTAATGCCGCTGGAAAGGGAAACGGTTACCCGTGTGGCTCTGCTTCGCGGTCTGCTGCTTCGCGGAAGCGAGGGCTATCCTACCTTTGAAAAGCTGAGCGCACGCACGGACGAGCTGTACGGTGCCGACGTAAGCATTGAGACCTCTGCGTTCGGTAATTTGCTTGTGCTTTCCGTTACTGCCGTGTCCCTTGCCGGCAGATATTCTGTGGACGGCACGGATATCATCGGTGGAGTATGCGACCTTTTGCGCCGCATCTGCTTTTTCCCGGTAACAGAAAACGGAGGCTTTTCGCCCGAGTATACCCAAAGCGAAAAGCTGAGGCTTAAGGACGAGATCGAGGCCAAAATAAACGATAAGGGCGAGTATGCCGGACGCCGACTTGGCGAGATAATGTACGGTGATGGATACGGCGGCATCTCTAAGCTCGGATATGCAGAGGATCTGGACGGCATCACCGCCACCGGTGCATATTTGTTCTACCGCGGGCTTGTGAGCCGTTGCCCCGTACACGTCTACACCGTCGGAGGTATGACGGCAGAGGAGGCGGAGTACCGCGTTACCACTATCTTTGACGGCGTTGAGCGAGATTGCGACGGCGATATCCACGCCATTCGCGGTCATAAGCGCGGAGTATCGGTAAAGCGCGTTGCGGAGGAAATGGACGTGAAGCAGGGCAAGCTTGCCATAGGCTATCGCACCTCTGCGGTGTTGTCGGACGGGCGTGACTACGCAAGTATGCTTGTTGCAAACGAAATATTCGGTTCATCTCCCGTTTCCAAGCTGTTTATGCACGTCAGAGAGGAGCTGAATCTCTGCTACCACTGCGGAAGCGCATACCGCGCCGTAAACGGTGCGGTTACCGTGGCGGCGGGAATCGATTGCACCAAGCTTAGCATTGTGCTTGAGGCAATTGAGGAAATGCTTGGGGAGGTGCAAAGGGGCGATTTTGACGACGGAGAGCTTGAAATAGCAAAAAAATCCATCGTAAGCGGAGTTCGTGCCGGCTTTGACTCTGCAAGATATATCATATCATTTTTTATTGCCCGTGAGCTTTGCGGCATAAGCGACACTCCCGAGGCGCTTGTCGCCCGCATACTTGACGTAAGCAGGGATGATGTATGTCGCGCCGCAAGGGAGCTGAGTCTTGACACCGTGTACTTCCTTTGCAACGATAAAAAAGCGGCGGAGGAACAGCTATGAGCTCTTTTATTAAAAGATACGATCAATATCTGGACGAGACCTATTACTATATAAAACACCCATCGGGGCTGGAGATCTACGTAATGCCAAAGGAGCTTTCCACCTCCTTTGCGATGTTGACTGCAAAGTACGGCTCATTTGATAACAAGTTTGCAAAAAAAGGCGGTGCCACCGCCGTAATGCCCGAGGGTATTGCACATTTTTTGGAGCACAAGCTTTTTGATAACGAGGACGGAAGCGATACCTTTGAAAGATTTGCGGAGATGGGCGCATTTTGTAACGCCTATACCTCCTTTGATCGCACCGCGTATCTCTTTTCCTCCACAGAGGCACATTCGGAATGCCTTGCTCTGCTGCTTGATTTCGTGTTTTCTCCTTATTTCACACACGATTCTGTAAAAAAAGAGCAGGGAATAATCGCGGAGGAAATAAAAATGGGCCTTGACAGCCCGTATAACCGTTGTTTCCACCTGCTCACCCGTTTGCTGTTTACCGATCATCCCGTTTGCCGCGAGATAGCGGGCACCGAGGAATCGGTAATGCAGATAAACAGGGAAATGCTGTACAGCTGCTACGAGACCTTCTACTCTCCTTGCAATATGATACTTACCGTTGCGGGAGAGTTCGACCCGGATAAGGTGCTGTCGGTGGTAAATAAAAGAATACCCAGATCCAACCAGCGGGAACTTCCCCGTGAGCACGTTCCGCTGAGGCGCACCGTGAAAGAAAGGCGCGGCAGTGAGACCGCAGAGATATCCAAGGCTATTTTTTCCGTAGGATTCCGCGACGATATCACCTGTGTCTCGGGCTTGCGTGCTATGCGCAGGGCTCTTTCCGCTTCAATATTGTCCGAGCTTCTGTTCGGGCAGACCTCTGCCTTTTACGGAGAAATGCTGGAAAGCGGTCTTGCGGACAGGATAAGCGCATCCTATCTTACCTGCCGCGATATAGGTTTTGCCTACGTTAACGGCATCTGCGACGATCCGGAGGCGGTGTACGGGCGTGTTATAGCCGCAATAAGCGATATGAAGCGCAGGGGTATCGACAGAGATGCTTTTGCGCGCGCAAAAAAAGGAATGATATCAGACCTCGTTCGCTCCTTTAACTCCACGGAGGAGATGTGTGAGCTGGTAACGGACTGCGCCATTATCGGCTGTGATGCCTTCGATTACGCGGAGGTGCTGCGCGGCATTGGTGTCGAGGAGCTGGAATTCCTGCTTTGCGAGCTGTATGACGAGCGCTTTGCCGCAATGGCGGTTATTGAAAAGAACGAAAAAAGCGATGAGGAAAAGGAGAGCAATATATGAACGTAATATCCTTCCCCGGACTTGGTATCGGGGAGTTCAAGCTTGATCCGGTGGCGTTTACCGTTTTCGGTAAGGACGTTATGTGGTACGGCGTTATCATCACCTTTGGCATAATATGCGCATTTTCCCTTGCCAATTGGCGAGCAAGGCACGAAAAGGTAGACGGCGACACGTTTTTCGATCTCGCTTTTATGACTGTGCTGTTGTCTATTTTGGGTGCAAGGCTTTATTTCGTGTTTTTTTACGGCGGCTTCGTGGAAAAGGGCGGCACCTTTTTTGAGAATCTGTGGGGCACACTCTACAACATAATAGCCATCTGGGAGGGCGGCCTTGCCATTTACGGAGCCATCATAGTCGGTGCAATAACGATCACGGTGTTCGGAAAGGTAAGACGTGTGAATATCGTAAAGCTCCTTGACGCTACCGCTCCCGGCGTGCTGCTTGGGCAGGCCATCGGCAGATGGGGCAACTTTACAAACGCGGAGGCCCACGGCGGCGAAACGGATATATTCTGCCGTATGGGCATCAGCTACGGCGGCGTCGGTGAGATGCATTATTACCACCCCACCTTTCTTTACGAATCCCTTTGGAACATCGCGGGCGTTATCCTGCTTACCGCCCTTTATAAGAAAAAGAAGTTTAACGGACAGATAGTTGCGGGATATTTTTGCTGGTACGGCTTCGGCCGTATGTTTATCGAGGGGCTTCGTACCGACAGCCTCTATATCGGAAGCACCGGTATTCGCGTTTCACAGCTTTTGGCGTTTCTTTTGTTCCTTGTCAGCGGTGTTCTGCTGCTGGTAGGCGGTAAGATCGCCAAAAAGATACCTGCAATGGACATAAACGCCCCCTCGGGCTGTGAGGAAAAGCACGCAAGAGAGGCGGTTCTTCTTAAGGAAAAGGCCGAGGCAAGAGCCAAAAAGCTTGGTGAGTTTAAGGATTACGTTAAGAACATCGGCAAAAAGAAAAAGATAATCAAGGGCAAAAGCGAGGATAAAGACGATGAGATTGATTGACGGAAAGGCCATTGCCGCCGAGCATAGGGCGGGAACAGCCGTAAGAGTTGCGGAATTTAAGGAAAAATACGGCCGCACCCCCAAGCTGACGGTCATAAAGGTGGGCAACGATCCCGCCAGTGCCGTTTACGTAAGAAATAAAAAAATAGCCTGCGAGGCAGCGGGAATGATATCCGACGTTATCGAAATGCCGGAGGACACCTTGGAGGCTGCTCTGCTGGAGAGGATCGCACAGCTGAACGGAGATGCTTCCGTTGACGGTATTCTCGTGCAGCTCCCCCTGCCGCGCCATATTTCCGAGCGGGAGGTAATAAAGGCCATTTCCCCCGAAAAGGACGTGGACTGCTTCCACCCCGTGAATGCGGGACTGCTGTTCAATCTGGAGGAGGCGACCTTCCTTCCCTGCACGCCTGCGGGAGTAATGGAGCTGCTGCGCCACGAGGGCGTTGAGATAAGCGGCAAAAACGCCGTTGTGGTGGGCAGAAGCAATATCGTGGGTAAGCCGATGGCTTTGCTTCTCCTTGCGGAAAATGCTACGGTCACGGTATGCCACAGCCGCACGAAAAACCTTGCGGAGTACACGAGAGAGGCGGACATTCTCGTCTGTGCCGTGGGTAAGGCAAAATTTATCACCGCCGATATGATAAAGGACGGAGCCGTGGTTATCGACGTTGGTATGAACCGCGACGAAAACGGCAAGCTGTGCGGCGACGTGGACTTCGACGGCGTTAAGGAAAAATGCTCCCGTATCACTCCCGTACCCGGCGGTGTCGGACCCATGACCATAACCATGCTCCTTGCAAAC
>JAFSCG010000057.1 GCA_017436885.1 Clostridia bacterium
GACGGCGAGTGGGTGGATTTAATTTCACTTGATGCGATAGCATCAAATTTCACAATTTACGGAGTAAATTATTTCACCGTGAGCGTAAGCGAACGATTTCACTAAAAACGAACGGTTATGTAAGAGTTCGAATTCATACGTAAAAATGCCGAAAATATCACTCTGTCACAGACAGAATATTGACAGGTCATAGATGAACGTTAAGAGCCTCCCTTAAAACATAAGGGAGGCTCTTACTTGCTAACGATCCAATTTGTTTCACAAAGTAAAATTTGTCGGTCGTGATTTTGACTCGGTGAAGGTCAGATATTCCCGGTATACATCATCAATGTTCATTTTTATCAGCTGCTCGATCGAATATCTGTCACATAATTGCTGAACAAATTTTGTTCCAAGGTAATATCCGACGTCTCCTTTTCCGCGATAGCTTACCCAATCCCCAAAATAGCGTTGATTGGATCTTGTCATCGTCGGCAGATCGGAATGAAAGTCTGCTGATATTTGCTCATAATGATCGTCGCACCATTCCAACCAACCGTTTTTATTTTGATGGTAATAGTTGAAGTCATTAACCAGAGCTTGTTCGAAATGCATTGCTATTCCCTCGGTAAACAGCTGCCATACAAAATTCCGAACAGTATTATCACTGCGCTGATGAAATATACCGCATTGTTTGTGATATATATGTCCCAATTCGTGATAAACAAGTCCATACATGGAAGACTCATCACACCAATTCAGTTCAAGTATTTTTTCTATCCCAAGCAATACCACGTCTCGTCCATTTACCGTGGTTACCCATCCTGCAGCATTACAAAGGCCCATATACAAAACAATATCAACGTTCAGCTCACGCCCGAAACAGTCGAGTATTTTTTTGTTCAGACCATCTGTAATACTACAGAAAGAGGAATGTAAATTAACTAATTGAGGATTTTTATAAACAGCATTCAGGATCGGCAATATATCTTTTTCGTAGACAAAGTTCCCGTTATCCAGACAATCCTTTAGGTCATCTTTAAATATATGTGCGGATCCCGCATAAATTGAATTAATATATAATTCCCATTTTTCAATGTTGAAGCTTCCATTATCAAACAAGGATTCAATTTGCGAATACGTATCAATGATCTTTATCATATTGAAGCCCTCTGTCAAATTATTTTTGTTCCGATCTGTCGCAAGTTTCGCCTTAATTTAACAAACACATAGGGCTAAACTCGTATCAATTATAATACAAAAACCGCAGAAAATCAATCTGCGGTTTTCGGTTTTTATGTTGCACTGGCTTTTTGTTTTACCGTCAACGCTTTAAACTCATCCCATTCTCTGATGGGGTCGAAGCAGCTGCTGTTATTCAGATAACGTATGAGATCGTCAACGTCGGTTATATCGGAATCCGTAACGGGATGTTCTTCCTCGATAAGTGAAAACAGCGGGGCTGTGAATTTTATCGTTTTTTGGTGATTGATCTTTGTCATTTCTTCCGCGTGGTATCTTGCTTTTTTCAGTTCGAATATTACCTTATCATATTGCTTTACGTTGCAAAAATGAAAAGCCTTGCTCATGCAATTATATTGCAAGGTATTATGGTAATATTGAAAATTTCCGTCGGGGAACATGATATTCAGTATTTTCTCAATGGCATCAAACGCTTCGAAGGAGGTCTGACCGAATTTTAGTTGAAAAAGAAAACTGTTTAATTTGGTGTTCGTCAGATGCTGACAATGCCTCTTTTTGTCCTTGCCTTCAAGGCACCAACAAAGCAGTTCATCTCTTTTTTCTTCGTTTTCCTCCAATAGTGCGTATTTTTGTGCTTCCTCTTTTTTGTGGTTGCAGCTTAGCGCAAGCACTATTCCGAACAAAGCCTTGTGGTATAGCTTTGTATCATTTGTGTTGTCCAAAACGATCTTATAGTGCTTTGCAGAGTTTTCAAGCAAACGCGCATATTCACTATCATCGGTGATCGGCATGGCAACGTAGTATTCTGCCGATGCGAGCCACTCCACGTATTCCATATTTCCGGGATATTCGGCAACGGCGCGCAGGGCAATTTGATAGTTTTTTTCTTTATCATCGCGGTTCCAATATTCGTGAAATGCTTCGTCGAACTCGGCTTTTCTCAAATCCTTTTGGTAAGTATCCATACCAAGCAGATGATCGGTTGTTACGTTGAACAAATTGGCGATGGGCGGCAACAGAGAGATGTCGGGCATTGCTACGTCCGTTTCCCAACGGCTGACAGCCTGCGGGGAAATGGAAAGAAGCTCTGCCAGATCCTCTTGCGTCATGTTCGCTTCTCTGCGAAGTGCTTTTATCCTTTGTCCGAATGACATATATGATCCTCCTGATTTGCTAAAAGATCGTTCTTGATCATATAATATCAGTCTTTTTGTTATTTGTCCACCTCTCGATGATTGAGAGATATTAAATTTAAAATTGAGTTGCATGTAAATAAACACACTCGCCGACGCGAACAGACTGAAAAATGACTTTTATCCGTAAAACACGATAAGCGTTGTCGGGTTCGCATATGACGTCTTTTAACAGCATTTTTTGCACAAAAACAGGGAAAAAGCGGCAAAAACACGGCATTATTGTTTCCTTTCATAAGAAAATTATATCTTCCATTTTTCCTTGGGGTAATGTATAATTATTACAAAGACAAGGATTATGTGTGGCTCACTCCGTTTATGTGTGCCATGTACTATATAAGGAGAATTTATGAAAAGAATTATCGCGGTCTTGCTTTTGGCGGTTACTCTTATAAATCTGTTTGCCTGCGGCAACGGAACGGTCGGCCCGGTCGATACCACCGACGGCGCTGCCGTTGTAGCCACGGATGCGGCAACCGACGCTCCCGCAGATACGCCGGATCTTTCCAAATACCGCGTGCTTTCCAAGGAAGACTATCTGAGCAAGACCACCGCGGCTTTCCTTACGCAGATGATAGGCGTGCTTTCCGGCTACGAGCACGTTTGGGCGGGTTCGAAGCCCATGATAGGTATGCCCGACAGCTGGTTTGAGCTTTGCGGCGGCCCTTATGCAAAGCCCAATCCTCACAACAAGCACGCAGATAAGCTGAATTTCAACGAATCCACAGGACTGTGGGAGGTTTGGAATGACGATGATTACAGCATAGATATCCTTAATCAGTACATTCTTTCCAATATGTTCGACAAGAGCGGCACGGTTGATTCCGCGATCATTATGTCGGATTGGAACAGATACGACGTATACGACATGGGCGGCGGACACTACAAGCTCGGTGCCCGTGCTATCTTCAAGGCAAAGCAGTATTACCCCCAGTTTGCGGGAAATGCGGAATACGGCAATCCCTACAGCTGGTGCCCCGAGCCTATGATAGAGGACGAAACGATGGGACTTAACTGCCCCGGTATGCCTGCATACGCTTCCTATCTCTGCAATCTTTTCTCCGAGGTGGAAAGCGATCAGGAGCCTGTTATCTGGGCAAGACTGATTGCTGTTATGTACAGCATTGCATATTTTGAAACGGATATCGAGACCGTTATCGACAAAGCGGTCAGCACCATTCCGCAGTCCTCCGTTGCCGCGCAGACCGTTGCAAAGGCAAAGGAGATATACCGCAAGTATCCGAACGATTGGCGCAAGGGCATGACCGTTGCGGATGCCTCCTGCTTCACTCCTCATTTTGCCACCGACAGCCCCATGGCGGAAACCAACGTTTCCGGTGCATTCCTCATTCTCGGTCTGCTTTACGGACAGGGAGATTGGTACGAGACCCTCCGCATCCTTTCCCTTGCAGGGCACGGCGGCGAGAGCAACAACACTTGGTCCGGTATCTGTGCCGTTATGCAGGGGCTTGATGCAATTCCGAAGGAAGCACTTGACGTTACCTGGCAGAACGGCGAGGGCGTTGTTGTAAACAAGTTCTATCCCGACGTTGCAACAGGCTATCAGATGTGTGCCCTCGGGCTTCCCGAGTACATAAAGATGAGCGACGTCGTTGCGCTTTACAAGAAGAATTTTGAGTCCATACTTCTGCAAAACGGCGGATTTATGGACGAAACAAATTATTACATTCCCATTGAGGACGTGGTAGCCGAGACCGCGCCCATGATCGAAAACAGCTATTTCCAGAAGGGTGATCTCAGCGGCTGGACCGCAAATGGAAAGGTGGCCGCCTCAAAGAGCGGTGCATTTGTTGGAAAATGCTGTGCAAACCTTACGGGCGGAAGCGCCGAGGCAAGCATTTCCACCACCGTAACCGGTCTGAAGGTGGGGGGCTCATACCGTCTTACGGCCTTCGTTTACACTGAGCCGAACGTTACTTGCTATCTTTATGCAGGTGCAGACAGAGCTGCATACGCAACGGTGTACGACAGCCGCAACTACGTTAAGCGTGAGCTTGTGTTTACCGCAACGGCTGAAACGATGGAGATCGGCGCGTATCTCCCCGCGGGCAATCCCGCAGGCGGCGCATGCCGCGTTGACAGCTTTATGATCTCTACCGCAAATGAGGTAACTTTGATAGACGACGTTGTCATACCCGAGGCTGAAAACGGCAAATACCGCGGACCCGTTTCCATTACCGTTAACGGAAAGAGCGAAAGGGAAGTATATCTGAAGATCCGCTACTCCAGCACGTCCACGGATAATATTGATGCGCAGGTCCTTGTGAACAGCATTCCCAAGGCAAGCATTAGCTTCCGCTCCACCGCAAAGCAGCCCCTTGCCGACGCATCAAACGTTGTGTACGTTCCCGTTATACTTCCAAAGGATACCAACAAGGTTTTGATAAACATCGGCTCGGGATATATTTACATTCATTCCGCCGAGGTCGTGGACCACATAAAGTAAGGTTTACTTTTTTGTCGCGTTTTACTGTTCGGGAACAAAATTAGTATCGGTTGTTTCCAAAATATATAGAAAAACGTATTTATTTTTTACAATAGCTGTGTTATAATGACTTTATATATCAATATCGGACGCATATCTATAATTACAGTCCGAAATATGGAGGAAATGGCAAATGAAAAATAAAGGTATTGTATTTACAGCCCCGAACACCGCAGAGCTTATCGACTGTCCTCTGCCTGACGTGCTGAAGAACGATCAGGTGCTCGTTCGCACCGTTATCAGCTCCGTAAGCCCCGGAACCGAGCGTGCAGTTATTACCGATTCTCCCAACTGCGGCGGCTATCAGTATCACGTATTCCCCAGACGCAGCGGATATTCCTCTGCAGGATACGTTGAGAAGGTTGGCGACGGCGTTAAGAGCGTTAAGCCCGGCGACAGAGTTATCGTATTCTGGGGACGCCACGGTGCATACAATCTCGTTCCCGAGCGTCAGGTCGTAAAGATCGAGGATGATAACATCACCTTCGAGGAGGCTGCCGTTGTTTTCATCTCCACGTTCTCCATGGCAGCGGTAAGAAAGTGCCGTACCGAGCTTGGCGAGGCTGCTCTCGTTATGGGCTGCGGTCTTCTCGGTCAGTTCGCTGTAAAGCTGCTCCGCGCGTGCGGTGCTGCTCCCATTATTGCGGCAGACCTTGTTGACGCAAGACTTGAGGAAGCAAAGGCAAGCGGCGCAGATCACGTTCTTAACCCCACCGATCCCGATTTTGCCAAGAAGGCAAAGGCTATAACCGCAGGCGGTGCCAACGTTTGTATCGAGGTTACCGGTGTTGGTGCAGGTCTTGACGGTGCTCTTGACTGCATGGCAAAATTCGGTCGTGTTGCGCTTCTCGGCTGCACCCGTGATAAGAACTTCTCCATCGACTACTATCAGAAGGTACATTCTCCCGGAATCTCCCTTATCGGTGCGCACACCCGTGCCCGTCCCGATCACGATTCCTATCCCGGTTACTTCACCGAGCGCGACGATATAATTGCTGTGCTCCGTCTTATCTCCGCAAACAGACTTTCCTTCAAATCCCTTATTCCCGAGCAGTCTTACGATCCCAAGGATTGTCAGGAGGTTTACGATCGCGTAATAAACGATCGTTCTTTCCCCACGCTTGCTCAGTTTAACTGGACAAACGTTGAGCTTTAATAACTCAATACCGTGCTATCCGGATATCTGACGATCTCCGTTGATAAGTATAAAGCCGTAAAGGTAGAAAGAGGTATTTCATGAATCGCAAGCTCTTTAGTGTTTTGGTCGTTGCCGTAATGCTTATGCAGCTGCTGTGCGGTTTTTCCGCTGTAAGCGCTGCCGATGCTGACAAGACCGTTGTGTTCGTTAAGGACGACGGCACGGGCGACGGCTCCTCCCCCGAGAATGCAGCTCCAACCCTTATGGACGCATACAACTATCTTGATCTCAGCAAGGATTGTACTGTCGTTATCTGCGGTCCCTGCACCTTGTGGGAAGCATTCGACTACGGCGCTCCTTACGAGGGCTCCGTAACTATCACCTCCGTTTATAACGGCATTGACTGGCGTGCAGCAAACGATGCGGTCCTTCAGGTGATGTATATCAACATCGTTTGGCGCGGTGATACCACTCTTTCCTATATGGACCTCGAGTGCATAAGCGATAAGGGTGTACATATTGACTGTCAGTTCAATGATTTCACCATTGATTACGGCGTTAATATCATCGGCGATCATCTTTCCGGTCTTACCGACAGCTCCTCCATATTCGTGGTTGGCGGCTATCAGAGTGGCAAGGGTGAGTACGTTGCAGGGGAAAGCCCCCTTGATCGCGACGTTAACCTTAAGTTCTACTCCGGATATAATATTCTCGTAAACATCTGGTCCCGTGGCGTTTCAAACGAGACCTACACCGGCAAGGCAACCGTTCTTTTCAGCGGCACCTCCGAGGGTAGCGTTTTTGTAGCGGGTCTTAAGACCTCCGGCTGTACCTTCGGTGATACCGATCTTATTATCGAGGATGAGGCACTCGTTTACAATATCTACGGTACTGCTTCCGTTGACGCAAACGAAAAGAGCTTCGATTGCTATTGGTACGGCGGCGAATTGCTTACCTGCATCGACAGTTATCGCAACGACGGTAAGTTCATCACCTTCCTTGAAGGCAGAAAGCTTTACGCTTCCGATGCCGCAAAGCAGGGTGCCGTTTACGACGAGATCAGCGCGTGGTTCGATACCGTTGAAAGCGTTACCGCGCCCGAGGTTCCCGAGCATACTCCTCC
>JAFSCG010000058.1 GCA_017436885.1 Clostridia bacterium
GGAAGCATCGCCGGTAGAGGGAGTGGGTTCAGGCTGAGTGGGAGCCGCGGTGGTAACGGTGGGCTCGGTTACAACGGGAGCAGCGGTAGTAACAACGGGTGCGTCGGTAACTACGGGAGCTGCGGTAGTAGTGGGAGCCTCGGTTACAACGGGAGCGGTGGTGTCAGCGGGAGCTGCGCCTGCCTTCTCTGCCTTCTCGAAAGCTGCAGAGATGGAAGCAAAGTTCTCGTGATTTGCTACTGCATCGGAATATACGAGCTTGTAGCCGTTGGTGTAGGTGGTACGGATATCAGCAGCCTCAAGGCCCTCTGCGGAGCCGTCAAGAGGAGTTGCCATGTACATATCGCCGCCGAGCCAGTTAAAGGTAAGGCTGTTAACAATGCAACCCATGTTGGGGTTAACTGCACCGTAAACGATATCGCACTTTGCCTGATCCTTAAGGTTTACAACAACGTCGCCTGCAATGAGGTCGTTCTTGTTAACGGAGGAAGCGTAGAACTTGTAAACGTGAGCATCGCCCTCGATGTTAATGGTAGCCTTGCCGCGCTGTATACCCTCGGACTGACGGTTCCATGCACCGATAAGGATGTAATCGCCGGACTTAACGGTGATGTTTACGTCCTTGCTCTCGTCAGCGTTGTAGAGACAATCAGCACTCTGATAGCCGCCGAGGATGGAGAAAGCGTTACCGAACTTAAGACCGGTGGTGTTGCCCATGATGGTGTTCTCAAAGCCTTCGCCGAGGGTGAAGGGGTTGTTCTGAGCGATAACGAGGTAGAAGGAACCGGTCATTTCAAAATTAAGATTGTCGAAGGTGGTAGCACCTGCACAGAAGTAACGGAATCCGTCGGAAGCAAATACTGCCTCGTTGGTCTTGCGATAGTCAACGCCGTTATAAACGGAGGTGATGGTTACGGAACCGGTATATGCCTCGGTGGGGATGAAATGTGCGAACTGAACGAAGTAACCGGAAACAACGATGGTGCAATCCTTGGAAAGGTCGAGAAGAGCAAATGCCTCCTCCAGAGTAGCAACTGCATTCTCGGGAGAGGTACCGCTTCCGTTGCCCTCAGCCATAGAGTCGAGGTACACGACAGTTTCGGTGCCTGCAGCGGATACGGTAAAGGGTACGGTTGCGCAAACGAGAACTGCGCAAAGAATGAACGCGAGGAACTTTTTCATTTTGAATACTCCTTTATGTATTGTGATAAAATAACACAACAAAAGTATAACACAATGTTTCCGATTTGTAAACATTTTTTGAACAAATTTTAAACTATTTTTTGTAAAAATATATTCACCTTTTAACAGAAATTATCAAAAACGTAAAAAAGCGGCGCGTTTAGCGTAGTGCCCTTAAGGACACTACGCAACTATGATCGCCTACGGCGAGTTTAGAGTTATGATTGGCTACGCCAAGTTATTATGTGCCTTCGACACAGTTTGAAGGAACAAGGAGATCTTATCATAACGTTTGCGAAGCAAACTCATAACGGTGAGCGTAAGCGAACCTCATAACTCAAAACTAAAAATAGCTTCTGTGTCCACAGAAGCAGCGCTTGCCAAGAAAAAAAGGACGAGGAATTTTACCAATTCTTCGTCCTTTTCCTGTCGGTAGGTAACGTATTCTATTGAATGTCAAAGACTGTCCTTAAGAGTACTGTCCTTTTCACGCGACCGCTTTTTGTTTTATTATCAGCCGAGGAACTCTACCTTAAGCTCGCGAACTGCACCTGCATCGGCAACGCCGGCCTTGGGTGCCTTTGCGGCCTCTCTCTCCTCGAAGAACTTCTTTGCGACCTGAGGGAACAGAGCGTAGGAAAGGATATCCTCCTCGCTGTCGGTAATTCCCTTCAGCTCCTCACGGTAAGACTCGAGCTCGGGCTTGATAAGATCGGCGGGACGGCAGGTGATGACCTCGTCATCTCCGATAGCCATCTTGCGGATCTCCTCGTTCACCTCGCCGGGGAGACGGCCGTACTCACCACGGAGAACACCCTTGGACTCCTTGGTAAAGGTCTTATAGCGACCGCCGAGAAGCACGTTCATAACCGCCTGAGAGCCAACGATCTGGCTGGTGGGGGTAACAAGGGGAGGATAACCGAAGTCGGCACGAACTCTCGGAACCTCCTCGAGCACGTCGTAATACTTATCCTCTGCCTTTGCCTGCTTAAGCTGGGAAAGAAGATTGGAAAGCATTCCGCCGGGAACCTGATACAGCAGAGTGTTGCTGTCCACGTTAAGCACCTTGGGGTCAAGGATGCCGTCGGCCTTCAGCTTGTTTGCAACGGTGCGGAAGTATGCCGCAACCTCGGTAAGCTTAACAAGGTCAAGACCCGTGTCGCGCTCGGTGCCGCGGAGGGTTGCGACCATTGCCTCGGTGGAGGGCTGGGAGGTACCGTTTGCAAGGGGAGAAAGAGCACAGTCCACGATATCAACGCCTGCGGTGCATGCCATAAGGTTGGTCATATCACCGGTACCCGTGGTATTGTGGGTGTGGAGATGTATCGGAATATCTACTTTTTCCTTAAGACGCTTTACAAGGCTGTAAGCATCGTAGGGCAGGAGAAGGTTTGCCATATCCTTGATGCAGATGGTGTCTGCGCCCATCTCCTTAAGGGTGCAGGCAAGGTTAACGAAGTAGTCCTCGTTATGCACGGGGCTGACGGTGTAGCTGATCGCCGCCTCGCAGGTTCCGCCGTACTTTTTGGTGTACTTCATTGCGGCTTCCATGTTGCGGGGGTCGTTCAAAGCGTCGAATATACGGATAACGTCGATGCCGTTTTCGATGGACTTGCGAACGAACGCCTCTACAACGTCGTCGGCATAGTGCTTGTAGCCAAGCAGGTTCTGACCGCGGAGAAGCATCTGAAGACGGGTGTTGGGCATTGCCTTGCGCAGAGCGCGAAGACGTGCCCAGGGGTCCTCGCCAAGGAAGCGCATACAGGAATCAAAGGTAGCGCCGCCCCAGCACTCAAGAGACCAATATCCGATCTTATCAAGCATTTCGCAGGCGGGAAGCATATCCTCAAGGCGCATACGTGTAGCGGCCTGAGACTGATGCGCGTCGCGCAGTATAGTATCGGTTATATAAAGTTTGTTTGCCATATTAACTCCTTATTTTAACCAAGCAGGCTGATAAGCAGACCTGCGGCGATAGCGGAGCCGATAACGCCCGCAACGTTGGGGCCCATAGCGTGCATAAGCAGGAAGTTGGAGGGATCGGCCTTCTGACCCTCAACCTGAGAAACTCTTGCCGCCATGGGAACGGCGGAAACGCCCGCGCTTCCGATAAGGGGGTTGATCTTGTTTTTGGTAAAGAGGTTCATAAACTTTGCAAGAAGAACGCCGCCTGCGGTACCGAAGGAGAACGCAACGATACCAAGCACCATAATGCCGAGAGTGCGGGGATCAAGGAAAGCCTTCGCAGTTGCGGTAGCACCAACGGTTATTCCGAGGAATATAGTTACGATATTCATAAGCTCGTTCTGGGCGGTCTTTGCAATTCTGTCCACAACTCCGCACTCCTTCATAAGGTTGCCGAGCATAAGCGAGCCGATAAGGGGAGCGGCGGAAGGCAGAAGCAGAGATACGAACACGGTGATAACGATGGGGAAAATTATCTTCTCCGTCTTGGATACGGGGCGGAGCTGGCTCATCTTGATCTTGCGCTCCTTCTCTGTGGTGAGAAGACGCATGATGGGAGGCTGGATAACGGGCACCAGCGCCATATAAGAATAAGCCGCAACCGCAATGGGAGCGAGAAGCTCGGGGGCAAGGAGAGATGCGGTATATATGGAGGTAGGACCGTCAGCTCCGCCTATAATACCGATAGCTGCCGCCTGAAGCTGGGAGAAGGAAAGCTTTTCAAATCCTATTGCGTTAATAAGACGCGCTCCGAGATAGGTGGAGAAAATACCGAGCTGTGCGGCAGCACCCAAGAGAAGACTCTTGGGGTTTGCGATCAGGGGACCAAAGTCGGTCATTGCGCCAACGCCAAGGAAAATA
>JAFSCG010000059.1 GCA_017436885.1 Clostridia bacterium
CTCGGGATCGCGGAACAAACGCTGCAGCTTTCTTTCCTCGGGGGCGTTACCCTTTTGTACCTCTGCGCCGCAGGTCTCAACGGAATGGGCGTTGTGCGCCTTGGAGGAGCCCGTAGCTCCGCCGATACCGTCGCGTCCCGTGCTGCCGCCGAGGAGGATAACAACGTCTCCGGGGGCGGGTACCTCGCGTCTGACGTTTCCTTCGGGTGCGGCTGCAACCACCGCGCCGATCTCCATGCGCTTTGCGGCGTAGCCGGGGTGATATATCTCGTCTACGATACCGGTGGCAAGACCGATCTGGTTACCGTAGGAGGAATATCCTGCGGCAGCCGTGGTAACGATCTTTCTTTGGGGCAGCTTACCGGGAATGGTTTCGGAAACGGGCTTCAGGGGGTCTGCCGCGCCCGTTACGCGCATTGCGCCGTAAACGTACGCACGACCGGAAAGAGGGTCGCGGATCGCGCCGCCGATACAGGTGGCGGCACCGCCGAAGGGCTCGATCTCCGTGGGATGGTTGTGGGTCTCGTTTTTAAACAGGAGGAGCCAAGGCTCGCTTACACCGTCAACGTCCACGTTGATCTTAACGGTGCAGGCGTTGATCTCCTCGCTTTCGTCGAGCTTTGCAAGCTTGCCGTTTACCTTAAGGTACTTAACTGCAACGGTGGCAAGATCCATAAGGCAAATGGGCTTGGTCCTGCCAAGCTCGCGGCGCACGTTAAGGTAATCCTCGTACGCGCTCTGGAGCAGCTCGTCCTCAAAGGTTACGCCGTCGATCACCGTATTGAAGGTGGTGTGGCGGCAATGGTCGGACCAATAGGTGTCTATCATTCTGATCTCCGTAATGGTGGGGTCGCGCTTTTCGGAGATAAAATAATTCTGGCAGAACGCAATATCGTCCGCATCCATGGCAAGACCGTAATCTGCAACGAATTTTTCAAGTCCGTCGCGGTCAAGCTTTGTAAAGCCCTCAAGGGTCTTTACTGTTGTGGGGATATCGTAATTTACCGCAAGGGTAGCGGGCTTTTCAAGGGCAGCCTCGCGGCTCTCCACGGGGTTGATAACGTATTTCTTTATCTCGGCGATCTCATTTTCCGTAAGAGTGCCGTAAAGTGCGTACACTCTTGCCGTGCGGATGGTGGGACGCTCGCCCTTGGAGATTATCTGAATGCACTGTGCGGCAGAATCCGCACGCTGATCGAACTGACCGGGCAGATACTCTACGGCAAATACGCAGGCGGCATCCGTGCAGTCGATATCGCCGTAGACCAGGTCGGTCTGGGGCTCGGAGAACACGGTGTTTATGGAGTAGTTAAAAAGCTCCTCGGTGATATTCTCCGCGTCGTAGCGGTTAAAGAGGCGAACGTCTGCAAGTCCCTTGACGCCAAGGAATGCCCTTGCATCGTTATAAAGGGCTCTTGCCTCGTTTGCAAGCTCTTTTTTCTTTTCTACAAATACTCTGTAAACCATATTATTCCTCCATTGCCTTCATTGCCCTTGCGCCGATGTCGCGGCGGTAGAAGGCGTTCTCAAACCCGATGCGGGAAACGAGAGCGTATGCGCCCTCGATAGCGGAGGCAAGGGTGCTGTCCACCGCCGTTGCGCCAAGCACGCGACCGCCGTTTGTAAGCAGCTTTCCGTCAGCAAGCTTTGCACCCGCAACGTATACGTTGTCGGCAACGTCTGCGGGGATAGTCATTTCAAATCCCTTGTCGTACTTTTCGGGATAGCCCTTGGACGCCATGATAACACAGCAGGCATGGGCATCCTTGAACTTCACTTCAGTTTCTGCCAGCTTTTCCTCGGTTACGGCACGCATAACGGTGAAAAGGTCGGACTCCAGCAGGGGGAGCACCACCTGCGTTTCGGGATCGCCGAAGCGGCAGTTGTATTCTATTACCTTGGGACCCTTGGGCGTGAGCATAAGCCCGAAGTAAAGGCAGCCCTTGAAGGTGCGTCCCTCGGCGTTCATGGCGTTAACGGTGGGCAGGAAGATCTTTTCCATGCACTCGGCGGCAACCGCATCCGTGTAATAGGGGTTGGGGGCAACGGTGCCCATTCCGCCGGTGTTAAGACCCATATCGTTATCAAGGGCACGCTTGTGGTCCATGGAGGATACCATGGGCTTTACGGTCTTACCGTCCGTAAAGGACAGCACGGACACCTCGGGACCCGTAAGGAACTCCTCGATAACTATATTGTCGCCGCTCTTGCCGAACTTTTTGTCCTGCATCATTTCCCTTACGGCAATCTTTGCCTCCTCGCGGGTGTTTGCAATGATAACACCCTTGCCGAGGGCAAGTCCGTCCGCCTTTATAACGGTGGGAATGGGAGCGGTGTCGAGGTATTCAAGGGCCTTTTCCATATCACTGAAGACCTCGTATTCCGCCGTGGGAATCCCGTACTTCTTCATAAGGTTCTTGGAAAACACCTTGCTTCCCTCGATGATAGCGGCATTTGCACGGGGACCGAAGCAGGGCACGCCCTCCGCCTCCAGCGCATCAACAGCTCCGAGGACCAGCGGATCGTCCGGTGCGACCACCGCGTAATCTATCTTGTTTTCCTTTGCGAAAGCAACGATAGCCGCAATATCCTTGGCATCTCCGCCAACGCACTCGGCATCATTAGCCATGCCGCCGTTGCCGGGGAATGCGTATATCTTGGATATCTCCTTGCTTTCCTTAAGCTTTTTTATGATGGCGTGCTCTCTTCCGCCGCCACCTATCACAAGTACCTTCATACGGTCCCCCATCAATGGTGGAACAGGCGCATTCCCGTGAATGCCATTACCATGCCGTACTTATCGGCACACTCGATGACCAGATCGTCGCGAATGGAGCCGCCGGGCTCGGCAACGTACTTAACGCCGCTGCGATATGCGCGCTCGATATTGTCGCTGAAGGGGAAGAATGCATCGCTTCCGAGGGCAACGCCGTCGATGCTTGCAAGGTATTCCTTGATCTCCGCATCGGTAAGAGGCTCGGGCTGTACGGTAAAGTACTTCTGCCAGTTGCCGTCAGCACATACGTCCTCCTCGTTGCGGTTGATGTAGCCGTCGATAACGTTATCTCTGTCGGGACGACCGAGAGTATCCTTGAAGGGCAGGGCAAGCACCTTTTCGTGCTGACGAAGGAACCAGGTATCTGCCTTCTGACCTGCAAGGCGGGTGCAGTGAATTCTGGACTGCTGACCTGCGCCAACGCCGATAGCCTGACCGTCTACCGCATAGCAAACGGAATTGGACTGGGTGTACTTGAGAGTGATGAGAGAGATGATAAGATCTCTTGCGGCGCTTTCGGGAAGCTCCTTGTTTGCGGTAACGATATTAGCGAGAAGCTCGCGGTCGATCTTGAAGTTGTTTCTTCCCTGCTCGAAGGTAATGCCGTACACCTGCTTGTGCTCGGTCTCGGCGGGAACGAAGTTGGGGTCTATTTTAACGATGTTGTAGCTGCCCTTTCTCTTGGACTTGAGTATCTCAAGTGCCTCGGGCTCGTAGCCGGGGGCGATAACGCCGTCGCTTACCTCGCGCTTGATAAGGAGCGCGGTGGTAACGTCGCAAACGTCGGAAAGAGCCACCCAGTCGCCAAAGGAGCACATACGGTCGGTACCTCTTGCTCTTGCGTAAGCGCAAGCGAGGGGAGATTCGTCAAGACCCTCGATATCGTCAACGAAGCAGGCTTTTTTCAGCTTGTCGGAAAGAGGAATACCAACAGCCGCAGAGGTGGGGCTGACGTGCTTGAAGGAGGTAACTGCGGGAAGACCGAGAGCTTCCTTCAGCTCCTTTACGAGCTGCCAGGAGTTGAATGCATCAAGGAAGTTGATGTATCCGGGTCTGCCGCAGAGGATCTCGATGGGAAGATCGCTTCCGTCGTGCATATATATTTTGGAAGGCTTCTGATTGGGGTTACAGCCGTACTTAAGCTCAAATTCTTTCATTTCCGTTCACCTCACGCATTCTTATTTACTATTCTTGTTTCGGTCTCGCCGCTTGCGAGATCTATGTAACGTACAAAAAGGGATACCTTGTTATCCGCATTGAGATTGGTCCAGATAAGGTCGGTAAGAGTGTCGATATCCACGTCGGGAAGGATAAGGGTCTTGGGCTCGCCCTCGTAGGAAGGCAGGGGGTTGCCGTCGCCGTTATAGGTATGGATGAACTTTGCCTTGCCTGCAACGGGATCGGAATAAGCATAGGTAAAGCGCTCGCAGGAGCTGTCGTCGCCCTCCGCGCTCTTAAGGATGGACATGGCAAAATTCATGTCGCCGTCGTTCTCGCGGCGGATGATGCCGGAGATACGGGGAGTGAAGTTGGGCTTATCGTCCTCGAACTCACGGGTGCGCAGCGCCTGCTCGAAGGTCATCTGCTTGTCCATAAGCTCGTATATGGTGTCGGTCTGGTCGCCGTTGGTAACTATGGTCTTGTTACCGAGCACGCGAACGGGATAGTAGATAATAAGATGGGGGTCGATCATCTTGGACTCGTCAAACGCCTTTGTGCGCATTGCGTCGCCCTCGGCAACGAAAACGCGATTGCGGCTGTTTTCGCTTCTGCCCATGATGAAGTATGCGGCAACCGCCTTCTTTGCATCGGCACTTTTACCGATGATAATGCCGCGTCCGTGATATGCAAGAGAGTTAAGCTCGTTTTCGATGGTCGAGATCTTCATTTTATTCTCCTTTTATGTATACCTTATTATTTTCAACGGTTACAAGTCCGTCGCAGAAAAGCTGTACCGCCTTTGGCAGCAGCTTCCATTCCGCCTCCTCCATAATGCGTCTTTGGAGAGTTTCGGGGGTATCGTCCTGCTTGACCTCTACGGCTTTCTGCAAAACGATGGGACCCGCATCGCACTCGGGGGTAACGATGTGCACCGTTGCACCCGAAAGCTTCACGCCCTTCTCCAGCACCGCCTCGTGGACGTGCAGTCCGTAGAAGCCCTTGCCGCAGAAGGAAGGGATAAGGGCGGGATGTACGTTGAGTATCTTATTTGTAAACGCCTTGTATACCTGCTCGTCGAAGATGGTAAGGAAGCCCGCAAGGACCACAAGGTCTATATCCGCGGCAACGAGTGCGTCCGTAAGTGCCTTGGAATACACTGCAATGTCGGAATACTCCTTGCGCGGTATCACTACCGTTTCAATACCGTTGTTTTTTGCTCTTTCAAGGGCGTAAACGTCCGGCTTTGAGGAAAGGACGAGGGCTATCTCGCCGTTACCCAGCTCGCCGCGCTTACCGGCGTCTATAAGAGCCTGAAGATTGGTGCCGCCGCCCGATACGAGCACGGCTATTCTTGATTTTTTCATTTTTTACCCAGCTTTCTCGGAAGCTTTAAGATGGGGAAAAGCATTCCGCCGATAGAGTTGCCGAGAATCACCACCCAGATATACGCAAACGCCTCGAGGCTTACTATACCGGATGCGCCGAAATAGAACATATTTGCAATGGAGTGCTCGTATCCGCTTAAAATGAACACGGGCACGCAGAAGAAGATTCCGAGAGGAGTTTTGTGCTCCTTAAAGAGGCAGACCGCAAGATACATCAGTATGCCGCAGAAGATCGCACGGATGAGAGTCTGGAAAAAGTCCTGACCGAGCTTTGCATTGCACATGGAAAGCGCCTTTTCCCCAAAGCCGGGAACGGCATAGGAAAGGGCCATGCCTATAAGGCAGGTGGCAATGGCATTGCCGAGAAGGCCGAGAAGAAGGGCGGAAAAGTCCTCTTTTTTGTGGCTTTCAACTATGTAGCCCACCTTGCCCGTGAAAAGCGAGTATCCGTCGTTGCAGATGCAAACGAGGGCGATGCAGAACATTACGGCGCCGACGTACTTGTTTTCACAGCCAAGGAAAACTCCGCCGCCGATAGACACCATAATGCCCGCAAGAAGTCCGTCGGTAAGCTTTCTTAACATATTACGATCTTCTCCTCGGACTTGATGATCTCGCCGATAACGTAAGCGTCCTCGCCATGCTCCTTGAGGATGGCAAGGGCGGTATCCACCTCGTCCTTGCTGACCACAACGCTCATACCAACGCCCATGTTATAGGTGTTGAACATATCTCTTTCGGGAATGTTGCCCGTTTTTGCGATAATATCGAATATGGGAAGCACGCGAACGTCGGCCTTGTTGATCTTTGCGCCGAGTCCGTCGGGAATGCTTCTCGGAATGTTCTCGTAGAAGCCGCCGCCCGTAATGTGGGATATTCCCTTCACCGCCACCTTCTCGATAAGAGCGAGAATGGACTTAACGTATATCCTTGTGGGGGTAAGAAGCGCTTCACCAACAGTCTTACCGCCAAGCTCCTCGCGGGGAACGTAGAGCATGGGATCGTTGTTATCAATGTTGAATACCTTACGGCAAAGGGAGAAGCCGTTGGAGTGTATACCCGTGGAAGGAAGGGCGATAACAACGTCGCCCGCCTCCATCTTGGTGTTGTCTATTATCTTCTTTTTGTCGACTATACCTACTGCAAAGCCTGCAAGGTCGTAGTCCTCTACGGGCATAAGACCGGGGTGCTCCGCGGTCTCGCCGCCGATAAGCGCGGCACCGGACTGAACGCATCCCTCCGCAACTCCGGAAACGATGGAGGCGATCTTCTCGGGATAGTTTTTGCCGCAGGCAATGTAATCAAGGAAAAAGAGGGGCTTTGCGCCGCAGCAGATAATGTCGTTAACGCACATTGCAACGGCATCAATGCCGATGGTGTCGTGCTTGTCCATAAGGATGGCAAGCTTTACCTTGGTGCCGCATCCGTCGGTGCCGGAAACGAGCACTGGCTCCTCCATTCCCATAGGAAGGGCAAAGCAGCCGCCGAAGCCGCCAACGTCGTCAAGGCAGCCTGCATTGCGGGTGCGCGCTATATGCTGCTTCATAAGCTCTACGGCCTTGTAGCCCGCGGTAATATCAACGCCCGCGGCTGCGTAGCTGTCGGATTTAGAATTAGAATGCATTTTCTTTATTCCTTTCTTTATAAGGTCGCGGGCTTACTCCTTGCCCGTCCAGCAATAGGTGCAAAGCTTGCACTCGGGAAGTCCTATGGACTTTATGATTCCCTCAAGGGTCTGGAACTCCAGGGAATCGAAATGGAACTTTTCGCACATGGCGCGTCTTAAGCTCTTTCCGCGCTCGGTGCTGCCATCGCTGTACTCCTCGATGTGCTTGAAGCCCTCCTCGCCCTCCAGCTCCATTATCACCCTGCGGGCGATAAGGTCCATTTCGCTGTTTGCGCGGGAGAAATTAAGATATTTACAGCAATACATAATAGGCGGGCAGGCACTGCGCATGTGAACTTCCTTTGCGCCGTGCTCGTGCAAAAACTCCACCGTTTCCTTAAGCTGTGTGCCGCGGACGATGGAATCGTCCACGAAGAGAAGCTTTTTGTCCTCTATAAGCTCCTTTATGGGTATCTGCTTCATTTTCGCAACGCGGTTTCTGTCCACCTGCTTTGCGGGCGTGAAGCTCCTTGCCCACGTTGGAGTGTACTTGATGTAGGGACGCGCAAACGGAATACCGCAGGCATTTGCGTAACCGATGGCGTGGGGCGTGCCCGAATCGGGGAAGCCGCCAACGTAGTCGATATCGGAAAGATCGCAGTTTTTCTTATCGTTTTCCGCAAGTATGCCGCCGTCGCGGTATCTCATGGCCTCTACGTTCACACCCTCGTAATTTGAGGAGGAATAGCCGTAATAGGTCCAGAGGAAGGAGCAGATGCGCATCTCCTTGCCGGGCTCGGCAAGGGTCGTATAGCCCTTTGCATCTATCTCCACTATCTCGCCGGGGCCAAGCTCGTGCACCGTTTCGTATCCCAGCTTCTGAAAAGCAAAGGACTCGAAGGAAACGCAGCAGCCGTCATCACCCTTACCCACGATAACGGGCGTGCGACCAAGCAGGTCGCGCGCGGCGACGATCTTGCCGTTATCCTTAAGTATAAGCAGAGATGCGGAACCGTCGATGGCCGACTGGGCAAATTTTATACCTTCGACCATAGTGCTCTTGCGACCTATCATGGCGGCAACAAGCTCCGTTCCGTTGATCCTGCCGCCCGTCATGGTGGTAAAATGTCCGCCGCTGTCGCTGAGATATTTTTCGATAAGCTCGTCTGCATTGTTTATCATTCCGATAACGCAGATGGCGTATGTGCCCTGCGAGGAACGGACGAGCAAGGGCTGAGGATCGCTGTCGCTGATACAGCCGATGGCGGAATTACCCGTCATCTCCTCGAATATCTTTTCAAACTTGGTTCTGAAGGGAGAGTTCTGAATATTATGTATCTCCCTTTGAAGCCCGACGTTTTCGTCGTATGCCGCCATGCCTCCGCGGCGTGTGCCAAGGTGCGAATGATAATCCGTGCCGAAGAATACGTTTTCTACAGCATCGTGATCACATACCGCTCCGAAAAATCCGCCCATGTGTTACTCCTTGTTTGTAGGGTTGGAAAAAGTAGTGGAAGATCAAGCAAAGAAGAGCTTGGAAAGGGTCATGGGATCAACGTACTCGCCGTCCTTGTAAACGCGCATATTACCGGATGCGATCTCGTCGATAAGCATTACCTTACCGTCCTTGTCGTAGCCGAACTCAAACTTGATATCGTAAAGGATAAGTCCCTTCTCCTTCAGATCGTCGGCAACGATCTGGGTGATCTTGCGGGTCATATCTCTCATATCATCGTACTGCTCGTGAGTCATAACGCCGAGAGCTACAAGACCGTCCTCAGTAACCAGCGGGTCGCCCTTCTCGTCGTTCTTAAAGGTCATCTCGACGTATGCGGGAAGGTCTGCGCCCTCCTCGATATAGTCACTGTAGCGGCGGTAGAAGCTGCCAACTGCCTTGTGGCGGCAAATGACCTCAAGACCCTTGCCGAACACCTTGCCGGGAATGACCTCCATGGTGGTGTTCTCCAGATCCGCGCTTACGTAGTGGGTCTTGATGCCGGCGGCATTGACCTTCTCAAAGAAATATATGGACATGCGCAGGTTTACGTCGCCTACGCCGTCTATGGTAAGTCCAACAGAGTTTTCGCCGGGATCGAACACACCGTCCTTGCCGGTGCAGTCGTCCTTAAACTTCAAGAGGTAGTTGCCGTTATCAAGAGCGAATACGTCCTTGGTCTTGCCGGTGTAAACAAGGTTTTTCATATGTTTTTCTCCTTAAAAATATTGTAGAATAGAGATTTATTTTATTAAAGCTTTTCCATTACGGATGCGTCCTTTTCAAGGACCTTTGCGGCGTCGGCGGCGCGCTTGTCGTTGAGCTTTTTGGTAAGCTCGGGCTCGCCGAGGGCGATGATCTGTGCCGCAAGAAGGGCGGCGTTTGCGCCGCCGTTGATGGCAACGGTGGCAACGGGGATGCCCGTGGGCATCATTACGGTGGAAAGGAGCGCGTCCATTCCGTCGAGATTGGAGGAGCTGCAGGGAATGCCGATAACGGGAAGTGTGGTATTTGCGGCAATGGCACCTGCCAGATGGGCGGCCATGCCTGCGGCGCAGATAAGCACGCCAAAGCCGTTTGCGGCGGCATTTACGGCGAAGTCTCGCGCCTCCACGGGAGTTCTGTGAGCAGAATAGATATGCACCTCGAAGGGGATATCAAGGCTTTTGAGCATATCCGTTGCCTTCTTTATGATGGGCAGGTCGCTGTCGCTGCCCATTACGATACCAACTTTTTTCATGTTTTCTCCTTTGAAAATATAAAAGGGCACACTTACTCGCAGAGTGAGTGTGCCCAGACGGTCGGCTTTTTTTGCAGGTCCTCCGTTTCCTTGTGGTAGCCCACAATTATCCGTCAGTCGCAGAGAACCTTATATTACGTTCAACGTAATAATTATACCACCGTTCAAAGCTTGTGTCAAGACACACAAAAGCGAATTTTGGCGATCGGCGGGGCATTTACTTGTGCGATTTTGCCAAGTATATGACCCCCTGCTGAAAATTACTTAATGGACGTGGTCTTTTCCTTTTGGATAACGTCGTGAGCTCCGCCCTCCACTATGCTGGTTGCGGAAACGAGCGTGAGCTTTGCCTTTTCCTGCAGCTCGGGAATGGAAAGAGCGCCGCAGTTGCACATGGTGGAGCGCACCTTGGAAAGGGAGAGTGCAACGTTGTCCTTGAGTGAGCCTGCATAAGGAACGTAGGAGTCTACACCCTCCTCGAAGGAGAGCTTCTTATCTCCGCCGAGGTCGTAGCGCTGCCAGTTGCGTGCGCGGGCACTTCCCTCGCCCCAATACTCCTTGTAGTAGGTTCCGCCGATGTTCACCTTGTTGGTGGGGCTCTCGTCAAAGCGAGCAAAGTATCTGCCGAGCATTACGAAATCTGCACCCATGGCAAGGGCGAGGGTGATGTGGTGGTCGTATACTATGCCTCCGTCGGAGCATACGGGAACGTAAATGCCTGTCTCCTTAAAATACTCGTCGCGGGCCTTGCATACCTCAATGAGTGCGGTTGCCTGTCCGCGTCCGATCCCCTTGGTCTCGCGGGTGATACAAATGGAGCCGCCGCCGATACCTACCTTTATAAAATCGGCACCGCAATCGGCAAGGAAGCGGAAGCCCTCGGCGTCCACAACGTTACCTGCACCAACCTTGACCGTATCGCCGTAACGCTCGCGTATCCACGCGAGGGTGAGCTTCTGCCACTCGGAGAAGCCCTCGGAGGAGTCGATACACAGCACGTCGGCACCTGCCTCTATAAGGGCGGGAACGCGCTCTGCGTAGTCGCGGGTGTTGATGCCCGCACCGACAACGTATCTCTTGTCCTTATCAAGGAGCTCGTTGGGGTTCTGCTTGTGAGTATCGTAATCCTTGCGGAACACGAAGTAGCACAGCTTGCCCTCGTCATTTATTATAGGAAGGGAGTTGAGCTTGTTATCCCAGATTATATCGTTTGCTTCCTTAAGGGTAGTTCCCTCTTTTGCCCAGACGAGCTTATCAAAGGGAGTCATGAATTCCTTTACCTTGGTGGTGGGGTCCATACGGCTTACGCGATAGTCGCGACCGGTAACTATACCGACGAGTTTTCCGTCGGCGGTTCCGTCGTCGGTAACCGCTACGGTGCTGTGGCCCGTTTTTTCCTTAAGGGCAACCACGTCTGCCATGGTAGCCTCGGGGCTTACGTTGGAATCGCTCTTAACGAAGCCCGCCTTGTAATTCTTTGCGCGCTTTACCATTGCAGCCTCGTCCTCAACGGACTGGGAGCCGTATATGAAGCTGACGCCGCCCTCAGTGGCAAGCGCAACGGCAAGTCTGTCGCCGGAAACGGACTGCATGATAGCGGATACCATGGGTATGTTCATGGTAATGGCAGGGGTCTCGCCCTTCTTGTATCTTACAAGAGGAGTTTTCAGGCTTACGTTTGCGGGAACGCACTCGCTGGAGGAGTATCCGGGAATAAGCAGATACTCGTTAAAGGTATGGGAGGGTTCGTTAATAAAAATTGCCATTTCAATTATCTCCTTTATTTTGCTTTGGCATCACAGTATACGCATCTGTAAACGCCCTTTTCTTTATCCGTACATTTGAACTGATGCTTCAGCTCCTGCTCTACCGCCACGATGCAACGGGGGTTGGAGCACTTGAGAAGCCCGTCTTCAACCATTTGCTCCGCGCGTCGGGGATCGGGCACGTCCTTATCGGCAAGAAGCTTTAAAATAAGCGCCATACGCATATACTTGCCGTTTTCCACCTGCTTGAAGTAGCAGGCGCGGGGGTCGCTGTCCACGTCCACGCTTATTTCGTTTACGCGAGGCAGAGGATGGAGGACGCACATATCGGACTTTGCCGACTTCATCTTCTCGGCGGTAAGAACGTAGCTGTCCTTCAGTCTTTCGTAGACCTCCATATCGTCGAAGCGCTCGCGCTGTATCCTTGTCATATAAAGGATATCAAGCTCGGGAAGCTTGTCCTCGAGCGATGCGTTCTCCTCATATTCCATTCCGTACTTTTCAAGCACTTCCTTTTTTATGTAGCCCGGCAGGCGCAGCTCGTCGGGAGAGATAAGCACGATGCGCACGTTTTTATATCTTGCAAGTGCGGAAATAAGGGAATGTACCGTTCTGCCGTACTTAAGGTCGCCGCAAAAGCCAACGGTAAGGTTATCACAGCCGCCCTTCTCGCGGTATATGGTAAAGAGGTCCGCAAGGGTCTGGGTCGGGTGGCAATGACCGCCGTCGCCCGCGTTTATTACGGGAACGCCCGCGTTAAGGGAGGCAACGTAGGGGGCTCCCTCTCTGGGGTGGCGCATTGCGATAATATCCGCATAGCAGCCGATGACCCTTGCCGTGTCGGCAACGCTCTCGCCCTTGGAGGCAGAGGAGCTGTTTGCCTCGGAAAAGCCGATAACGCTTCCGCCAAGCTCCAGCATTGCCGCCTCAAAGCTGAGGCGGGTACGGGTGGACGGCTCGAAGAACAGGCTGGCAAGCTTCTTTCTTTTGCAGGACTCCGCATATTTATCGGGGTTGGCGATAATATCCGATGCGGTCTGCATCAGAGCGTCCAGCTCCTCGCCCGTAAAATCGACAATGTCAATAAGACTTCTCATTTCAGCACCTTAGCACTTTGCGCCGTTTACAGCAAGATAGTTCTTGATACGGTCAACGTTTTCCTTGTTTGCGGGATCCTCCTCGAGATACTCGATGATGTCGTAAACGTCCACGATAGAGTACACGGGGAAGCCGAACTGCTCCTCGATCTCCTGCATGGCTCCCTTCTCGGTCTGACCCTTTTCCTTGCGGTCTACCATGATAAAGGTTGCGGCAACCTTTACGTTTTCAAGATGGGAAAGTATCTCCATGCTTTCGCGGATCGCCGTTCCCGCTGTGATAACGTCCTCGATGATAACTACCTCCTCGCCTGCGGTGGGAACGTAGCCGACGAAAACGCCGCCCTCGCCGTGATCCTTTATCTCCTTGCCGTTGAAGAAGAAGGGCACGTTCAGCTCTTTTTTGGAAAGAGCTACTGCTGCGGATACCGCAAGGGATATTCCTTTGTATGCGGGACCGTAAAGCACCGCCTTCTTTGCTCCGAGCTTTTCGAAATATGCCTTGGCATAAAACTCGCCGAGTCTTGCGATATCATCGCCGGTTTTGATCATTCCCGCATTGATGAAATAGGGGATCTTTCTGCCGCTCTTTGCGGTGAAATCGCCGAACTTAAGAACGCCGGCACCCTCAAGAAACTGTATAAATTCTCTCTTATAGCTTTCCATCTTTATATCTCCTCAATCGCAAAATTCAGCAACGCAGCGCTCGTAAGCAGCAACGGGATCCTCGGCGGCGGTAATGGGACGTCCGACAACGATGTAGTCTGAGCCGATCTTCTTTGCCTCCGCAGGGGTCATAACTCTCTTCTGATCGCCGATATCACCGTCGGCAAAGCGAACGCCGGGGGTTACGGTAATAAAATCCTTACCGCAGATATCGTGGACCTTGCCTGCCTCCAGAGGGGAGCAAACGACGCCGTCAAGTCCTGCCTTCTTTGCGTTTGCGGCGTAATGCATGACCACCTTGTCGATGGGCTCCTTGATAAGCAGATCGTTTTCCATGCTCTCCTGATCGGTGGAGGTAAGCTGGGTAACGGCAATAAGCAGAGGTCTTGTTCCGTCCTCGCGGGTAAGACCCTCCAGCGCCGCCTCCATCATGCGCACGGTGCCGCCCGCATGGAGATTGCACAGGTCAACGTCCAGATTGGAAAGCACGTTCATTGCCTTCTTTACGGTGTTCGGAATGTCGTGAAGCTTAAGATCGAGGAATATCTTGTGTCCTCTCTTTTTTATCTCCTTAACTATCTCGGGTCCCTCGGCATAGAAAAGCTCCATACCGATCTTCACAAAGGGCTTTCTGCCCGTGAACTTGTCAAGAAACTCAAACGTTTTTGCCGCGCTGGAAAAATCGCAGGCGATGATTACGTCTTTTCCCATTATCTAACTCCTCCTATGATGCTTTTTAGATCGTTTATTCCGTATTTATCCATGACCCTTGGCAGGTCGTTTATAATATCCTTGCAAACGAAGGGATCGGTGAGATTTGCGGCACCCACCTCAACGGCGGTGGCACCTGCAAGCATCATCTCGATAACGTCCTCCGCGGTGGAAACGCCGCCCATGCCCACAACGGGGATCTTTACCGCGTTTGCCACCTGATATACCATGCGTACCGCAACGGGGAAGATCGCAGGACCGGAAAAGCCGCCCATCTTGTTTGCGATAACGGGTCTTCTCGTCCTCAGATCAATGCGCATGCCAAGCAGAGTGTTTATAAGGCTGATGCCGTCTGCGCCCGCGTCCTCGCAGGCCTTGGCAATGCTGACAACGTCCGTTACGTTGGGGGAAAGCTTGATAATTATCGGCTTGGTGGTTACGGCTCTTACCGCCTTGGTTACCTCGGCGGCCGCCGCAGGGTCGGTACCGAAGCTCATTCCGCCGCCGTGAACGTTGGGGCAGCTTACGTTTACCTCAAGCCAGCCCACCTGCTCCTCTTTATCAAGCCTTTCGCAGGTGTAGGCGTAATCCTCAACGGAAAATCCGCTGACGTTTGCCATGACCTTTTTATGGAAGCATTTTTTCAGCTTCGGAAGCTCCTCGGAGATGACCTTGTCAACACCGGGGTTCTGAAGTCCCACGGCGTTTATCATGCCCATGGGGCACTCGGCGATACGGGGAGTGGGATTGCCGAAGCGGGAGTCCCTTGTGGTTCCCTTGAAGGAGAACGTGCCGAGAACGTTTATGTCGTAAAGCTCCGCAAACTCGTAGCCAAAGCCGAAGGTTCCGCTGGCGGGTATTACGGGATTGTCGAGGGTGATGCCGCACAGATCAACGCTTAATCTTCCCACAGTATCTCCTCCTTTCTCATTACGGGGCCTTCCTTGCAGATGCGCTTATAGCCCGTGAGAGTCTTGCAGGAGCAGCCCATGCAAGCGCCAAAGCCACAGCCCATTCGCTCCTCAAAGCTCATCTGACCCGAGGTGGTGCTTGCCTTGTACACGGCCTTCAGCATGGGCTCGGGGCCGCAGGTGTAAAAATGAGTGTAGGGAACGTCCATGGCGTTGGTAACGAAGCCTTTAACACCATAGCTTCCGTCCACGGTAGTAACCGCAACCTCAGCACCCAGATCCTTGAAATCCTTTTCGCAGAACACCTCTTTTTCGGTATTGAAGCCGAGGATAACGCGAACGCTCTTCCCTTCCGAGATAAGCTTTTTTGCCAGCATATAGAGGGGCGGAACGCCAACTCCGCCGCCGATAAGCAGGGGCTTATCCCCGCTAACGGAGGTATCGTAGCCGTTACCGAGGCCTACAAGCACGTCAAGCTCGGTGCCGACTGCCATGTCCTTCATTGCCTCGGTGCCCTTACCCACCACCTTGTAGATGATGGTAACGCTGTGCTCGTCCCTGTCGAATACCGAAATGGGACGGCGAAGGAACATTCCCTCGATCTTGATATTGATGAACTGACCCGGCGCCGTGATGCAGGCAACGTCGCCCTCAAGGCGCATGCGGTACACCGAATCGGTCAGGGGGTAGTTTTCAACTATTTTGTAAATTCCCTGTTTCATGTCCTTTTCCTTATGAGTCTATGGTGGAAATGGTAAGCGTGATGTCCTCAAGCACGTCAAGCAGCACGCGCACCGTGTCGAGAGAGGTGAAGATGGTTACGTTGTTCTCCGTTGCACACAAGCGGATGTACTGACCGTCGCTTGCGGAATCGTTCGAATCGATATCCTTGGTGTTGATAACGTAGGCGATATGACCCTGACGGATGGATTCGGGTATCTCCTCGCTGCCGTCACTTATCTTTTTCAGCACGTGGGTGCGGATGCCGTTTTCCTTCAGGAACTTGGCCGTGCCCTCCGTTGCCTCGATGTTGAAGCCGAGATTGTAGAAACGGCGGATGAGAGGAAGTGCCTCGTCCTTGTCCTTATCGGCAATGGTGGCAAACACGGTACCGTAATTCTGAACGTGCATACCCGATGCCTGAAGCGCCTTGTAGAGCGCGCGGTTGATCTTATCGTCGTAGCCGATGGCCTCGCCCGTGGACTTCATCTCGGGGGAGAGGTAGGAATCCAGACCCTTGATCTTGTTGAAGGAGAACACGGGTACCTTAACGTAATGGCGCTTCTTTTCCTCGGGGTAGATATCGAAGATGCCAAGCTCCTTAAGGCTCTTGCCGAGAATGACCTCGGTGGCAATGTCCGCAAGGCTGTAGCCCGTTGCCTTGGAAAGGAAGGGCACGGTACGGGAGGAACGGGGGTTTACCTCGATGATGAACACGTTGTCGTTTTCATCAACTATGAACTGGATATTGAAAAGACCGATGATACCGATGCCGATACCAAGCTTCTTTGCGTACTGAAGGATGATGCCCTTTACCTTATTGGAGATGGAGAAGGGGGGATAAACGCTGATGGAGTCGCCGCTGTGGACGCCGGTGCGCTCAACAAGCTCCATGATACCGGGAACGAAAACGTCGCGTCCGTCGCAGATGGCGTCGACCTCTACCTCCTTACCGCTGATGTATTTGTCAACGAGAACGGGCTTGTCCTCGTCGATCTCAACGGCGGTCTTAAGGTAATGGCGGAGCTGCTCTTCGTTGCCCACTATCTGCATTGCGCGTCCGCCGAGAACGAAGCTGGGACGCACGAGAACGGGATAGCCTATCTCTGCCGCCGCCGCAATACCGTCCTCGATCTTGGTAACGGCCTTGCCCTTTGCACGGGGGATGTTCAGCTCGTTCAGCAGGTTCTCGAAGGCATTCCGGTCCTCGGCCTTGTCGATGGCGGCGCAGTCGGTGCCGATGATCTTCACGCCCCGGTCGGTCAGGGGCTGGGCCAGGTTGATGGCGGTCTGGCCGCCCAGGGAGGCGATGACACCCTCGGGCTTCTCAAACTCGATGATGTTCATCACATCCTCAGGAGTCAGAGGCTCGAAGTACAGCTTGTCGGCGGTGGTGTAGTCGGTGGAGACGGTCTCGGGGTTGTTGTTGATGATGATGGCCTCGTAACC
>JAFSCG010000060.1 GCA_017436885.1 Clostridia bacterium
CGCCGCCTTCGATCTCCTCGCCGTTGAGAACGCGGTTAAAGCCGTCGATAATGTAGAAAAGTCCTGCTCCGCCGCTGTCTACCACGCCTGCCTCCTTAAGGGTGGAAAGCAGCTCGGGCGTGCGCTCCAGCGAGTCGTGCATCTCCTTTGCAAGGTCTGCAAAATAGGAGCGGATGGTGCTGTCGGGGGTGATACGCTTGTTTGCAAATTCCACCGCCTCGCGTGCAACCGTAAGGATGGTGCCCTCGGTAGGCGTAACAACGGAGCCGTATGCCTGCTCAACGCCCTTCTGGAGAGCCTTGCCGAGTGCCTCGGGGTCTGCCTTTTCAACTCCGTCGAGGCCCTTGGAGGTACCTGCAAAGAACTGAGAGAGTATAACGCCGCTGTTGCCGCGGGCTCCGAGGAGCATACCGTGGCTCAGAACCTTCATAACCTCCGCAATGTCGTCGGACTCAAGAGTTTCAAGGGCGGCAATTCCGCTCTCTATAGTCATTCGCATATTGTCGCCGGTGTCGCCGTCGGGAACGGGGAATACGTTAAGGTCGTTTACCTTATCCGCGTTGCGGCGCAGCAATGCCGCGCCTCCTGCCGCCATTTTGGAAAGCAGAAGACCGCCAAGGTATTTAAAACCCTTGGAGTCTTGGCTTTTATTCTTCTTTTTGCTCTTGTCGGATCTGAACATTGAAGCGCTTCTCCTTTTATCTTTCCTTACCCACGAAGAACAGGGCAAGGGTTCCGGGACCCGAATGGGCACCGATAACGGGGCCGACGTCCGTAATTATCTGCGTTTTTGCACCGTGCTTTTTTTCGATCATATCGGCAAGGAGCTTTGCGTCGTCCTCACAGTCGCCGTGGCTGATAAAAACGTAGCCCTTTTCGGGTGTTACCGCAAGCTCGGTGTATTTATCGGCAAGGGCTGCAATTGCAGCTCTCCTGCCGCGTACCTTGTTAACGTTAACAAGATGCCCCTCGTTATCCATGTGCATAACGGGCTTGATGCCCATTGCGTTGCCGAAGAACGCCGCCGTGGGGCTTATTCTGCCGCCGCGCTTGAGATAAACGAGATCGTCAACGGTAAACCAATGGCAGTTGCCCATAATGAGGCTGTTTGCATACTCCTCGCATTCCTCAAGGCTTGCGCCCTCTTCCTTCTTGTCAAGGACCATACGCAGCATAAGTCCGTAGCCCGCGGAAGCGGAAAGAGTGTCAACTATAAGTATCTTGCGCTCGGGATGGGCCTCGCATACCTCCTTTGCGGCAATGCGTCCGCTGTTTACGGTGGTGCTGAGACCGCCGGAGAAGCCAAGGTACAAAATATCCTTGCCCTCACAGGCTATTCTCTCAAATTCCTCGCGGAATGCCTCGCTGTTTACGGCCGCAGTTTTTGCAACGCCGCCGTCGCGCATTCTTTGGTAAAAATCCTTGCTTTCCATATCGCCGTTGCCGTATTCCTTGCCCTCGCCGTCAAAGCGGAAGGTAAGGGAGCGGAAGGGCACGCCCCATTTTGCAAGTATCTCGGGTCTGATGTCGCACGCGGAATCCGCGAATATAACAAAATCGTTCATTTTATCTCCTTGAAGCAATAGCTGTGATAATATATGCTATGAATGTCTTATCTCGGCTATTATACACCAAAGATGTTTACTTGTCAACATTATTGACGTTTTTTACGCCTCTATCTCGCGCTTCAGCTCGTCGATGCGCTCTCCGTCGGGGGAAAGAAGGCTGTAACGCATTTTGCAGTAAAGATCCATTACCTCTCCCTCGGCACCATCCGTACGCTCGCGCGCGGTAATAACGGCGGGTGTTTCGCTTGCGTATATCCTTGCGCCCTTTTTGATCTTTTTCATAATAACGGCGCGGTAAAGGAAGCCAAGGCGCTGCTTATCGTTGCGCAGGTTCTTCCACTTGGGGGCGCGTACCTTTCTGTGGCTTTCCCTCTCCCTTCCGAAGTTAAAGGTAATGGAGGAGCGTCCGCCAAGCTCGCCCTCTCCGCCGCCAAAACCCAGCTTTTCAAGGGCCTTGAAAAGGCGTGAGCCGTATTTTGAATACAGCTTGCGCAGTACGGCAAGGGTCTTATCCCTCCATTTTGCGCGCCAGAGGAAGCCGAAAAGCTTGTATGCGGGTATCATGCACGCCACGGCAAGGAAAATGAACACGGGAAACAGTATGCGGTGGCGTATATATATTCCCGCGTAGGAGTAAAAGATTATTGCAAGGGCTGTGAGGGCGCAAAGTATCACCGTTCCCCAAGGGGAAAGGAGCAGCTTTTTTATTTTTTCCTTCATGCGGCACCTCCCTTGTGATCCATAGCACTGAGAACGTAGATATTATACCCCGCAGAGCGGAAAAGGGAAATGGTATTGGCCAGCTGATCGCTCACGTAGGTACAAATGAAGTAAAAATCTACGCCGCGGGGGGACACGGGCAGTGCGGCGCGGATAAGCGCGTCAAAGGAGTAGGTGCGCTGGGAATAGTAGGACATCTCCGCAAAGCATTCAAGTATCTCCTTTGTCTGTGCGGCGCCGCTTCCGCAGGGAACGATGGTGCTGTTGTTGTTTTTGGTGGGGGAATTGGTGGCAAAGCCCACTCTTCCGCCGTTTTTCACCGTTTCGCAGAACAGGTAGCAGGCCGCGTTCAGGGAAGTTTCGTACACCTCCTTGCTCTCCTCGGGGGAAAAGCCGCTCTCGCTGTAGGAGGCGGAGTCCAGAAGTATCATTGTGTCGTAATTGCGGGAGCTTTCGTACTCGTTTGTCATCAGGGCGCGCATACCGTTTATAAAGGAGTGTGCGCTTGCCTTGAAGTTGATGCTGCGCACGGGGTCGCCCGCGCGGTACTCTCTTATGCCCGCAAAGCAGAAGGGATCCTCGGGAATGCGGCGGCGCGAGATTATCTCGCCTGCGCGGTATATGTCGGTGCCCATATCAAAATGCAGCTTGGAGCAATCGGGATATACGTACACCTGCGCACTGCACTCCAGCTCGTAAAACACCTTGCGGTATACCACGGTTGCGTTCTCGATGCGGTAAAAGCCGCGGTTATCGGAGCGCACGGTATGCACCTTTTTTACCGTAGAGCGGGGCAGAAGGTGGAAAACGCTGGTCTTTTTGCTGTAGGAGGAGCAGTAAACTCCGTCAACCGTCAATCCCTCGGGCATAAAGAATTCGTATTTAACGAAAAACAGAGGGATAAACGTGGGGTTGGTTACCGTTTCCACCAGCTGGAATTCATCACCTGCAAAGGCTCCGTCGCAGGAAAAGGCGCGTCCGTAGCCGCAGTAGCCTATGTACTTTGTTTTCACGCTTACGTAGCACAGGCGCAGTATTACCGCAACGGCCGCAATAATAAGCAGTGTGTATACCCACGGCGTGGTTACGGCCTTTAAAAGAAACAGTTTTATAGCTTCCATATCAGACCTTGCGAGTAAAATCTATCTGCTCGGTGGGAACGGGAGCGGTCTCCAAGATCTTCTGTACGTAGTCCTTTGCCTTGTTTTTGTCGGTACCGAAGCTGTTGCGGAACACTATTCTGTGGGCAAGGACGGGGATGGCCGCATCCTTGATATCGTCGGGAAGCACGTGATCCCGTCCCCTGATGGCGGCAAAGCCGCGTGCAACGTACAGCAGGTGGATAAGTGCACGGGGGCTGGCACCGAGAAGCACCTCGGAGCCGGTGCGGGTGCTTTCCACAAGCACGGTGGCGTAATCCAGCAGATCGTGGTGGACGTAGATCTCCTCAAGCTCGCGGCTTGCGGCAAGGACGGTATCTCTGTCCACGGTATGTACAACGGGAGCGGCAACGGGATTCAGCTTGCGGCGCAGTATCTCGATGTTCTCCTCGTGGGTGGGATATCCCATATCGGTCTTGATAAGGAAACGGTCAAGCTGTGCCTCGGGAAGCTCAAAGGTACCCTTGGTCTCCAGGGGGTTCTGAGTGGCTATTACCATAAAGGGAGAGGGAATGGAGTAGGTCTTTCCGTCCACGGATACCTGCCTTTCCTCCATACACTCCAGAAGGCCTGCCTGAGTTTTGGGCATAGCGCGGTTTACCTCGTCGGCAAGGAGTATGCCCGTGAATACGGGACCGGGAATAAAGCGGAATTCGGAAAGCTTCATATCGAAGAAGTTAACACCGATGAGGTCGGAGGGAAGCATATCGGGCACGCACTGTACCCTTTTGAAGTCGAGGGAAAGGGAAGCGGCAAAGGTCTTTGCAAACACGGTCTTACCGGTTCCGGGCACGTCGTCAAGCAGCATATGTCCGCCGCAAAGCAGGGAAATGATCGCAAGCTCGGCAACCCGCTCCTTACCGACGATAACGGAGGAAAGATTCTCCATCAGCGTTTCGTGTACCCGTTTAACGTTTTCGTTCATGTTAACCTCCAAAAATAGAAAAGTGCGTAAGCATATATAAAAATATTTTACCACTATAATACATAGCTTGTCAACGAAAAAGTAAAGCGATGCAAAGAAACGTCGGTTTCTTTGCATCGCCTTAAAGGTTAAGGTATATTATTCGTCCTTCCAAACTGCCGCGGGCTTGTTTTTAAAATGCTTTTTGAATATTTTCCTGCGGAACAAAAATACGGTATAAGCGCACCATAGAACGAGGAATATGCAGCAGGCGATCACCGCGTTTGTAAAGGAGCTGCCCGCAAAGCCGAGGAACAGCAGCAGGGGTGCTATCATTACCATAGCGGGGAAGTTGGAAAGTATGTAAAGCTCGGAGGTGGGCGTTCTCAGGTTAGGGTCGATCTCCTTCATAAGTATCATACCGTTTGAGGCGGTTCCCGTAAGGGTACCGAAGCTCATAAGGAAAAATTCGTGCTCAAAGCCCTTGAAGCACTCCTTTGCCACAAGACGGATGTAAATGAAGGTAATAACGGAGCCCACAACGCTGAGTATAATTATGGGAAGGATGTAGTTTTTGATGTCGTTTATCTCTATGGCGGCCACACCCGCAACTATCATCAGGTCAAATGAAAAGCCGGATATCCTGTCCATCTGATAGTTGTTTATGTATTCGCGGTTCATAACGCTGCGCTTGCGCAGCTGCTTAACGACAAATTTGATAAGCATCGCCGCAAGGGAAGCCCAAAGGAAGTTAAAGCCCCAGGCAATGCTGTTGGTAAAGGCGGAAAGCTTGCCGAGCAGGAACATAAAGCCGAAGGAAATTGCGTAGGCAAGGGCAACAAAGCCTGCCTGGATGGTAAATTTGTCTACCGATTCGTTATCGGGGATCTCGTTTTGTACTGCGCCGTTATCCCCGGAGGCGGTACTCTCGGCGCCCTTGGTGCGCACGAAAAGACTACCGCGCTTTTTGTGGATATTGATGTAAAGCACTCCGAAAACGGAAGCTACCACAAAGCCGATGGAGGCAAGGGAAAGGCCGAAGCTTCCGTTGCCCGCAAACTGCGCGGCCTCGGTGTTTGTAAAGTTGATATCCCAGCTTAATGCGTTTCCGGGGCCCTGACCGAAGGCAAGGGGGAGGATAAGTCCGCAGACATAGGATATTATCTTGCCGCCGTTTTTGGTCAGAAGGAACAGCACGATGGTAATGGCAAGACCCGCAAAGGCCTGCAGCATATAGGCGCCGCCCTGCAGCGCACCGAATTCCACCACCTGCGACTTGTTCGTTTTAATGGAGCTTTTTTCCGTTTTTAAGGACATGGCCGCAAAGCCGATGGCAAGGCAATGGTAGGTAATTACCTGCATCAGCCTGTTGTCGACCAGTATAAAGCCGAGCTGCTTGCAGATAATGTCCACAACAAGCAGCAGCCCTCCGCCTAAAAGCGCAGAGGGGATCAGACAGCTCCTGAACAGCGGTATTTTGCGGCGGAGAATATTTCCCAGCATAAGGAACAGCAGTAAAAGCCCAAGCTGAACCACAAAGCCCCACACGGCATCGTAGTTTGCCATGGTAAAATCCCAGCTTGATACATTATCCATAACAAGACCTCCGGATATCCTTCGTATACCTGCACGCAGTGCAAAAAAGATCGCGTCCCGCGGTAATTATCATCTTAATTTACCACAAAATCGGCAATTTGTCAACTTTTTGCTTTTCTCCACTTGTTACAAAGCAAGCAATCTCTTGGCGTTCTCTCCAAGTACAAGGCGGAATTCCTCGTCGGTAAGGCCCAGCTTCAGCGTTCTTTCCAGCTCGTCTCCGGGGAGATTGTAAGGAAAATCCGAGCCGAACATTACCCTCTCGGCACCGTAGCGATGCACAAGCTCTCTGCCCTTTTCGGGGGTGATGTAGGCGGTGGAGGACGAGCAGTCCACCATAAGATTTTCGTATTTTGCCAGCCTTGCACAGGCCTCGTCCCACACGCTGTAGCCGCCGAAATGCGCCCCTATTACCGTAAGGTCGGGGTTGTTTTTCAGCACGCTTTCCATTCTGTTGGGATTTGTAAAATCGTAGCGGTCGTCCCCCGTGTGCAGCAGTATGGGCAGATGCGCCGATGCGCACAGTCGGTATATTTTTTCCATTCTCGGGTCGTTAACTGCCACGCGTATAAAATCGTTGTGTATCTTTACTCCGCGCAGGCCGAGGGAGATAAGGTGCTCCAGCTCCTTTTCCGTATTTTCGGAATCGGGATGCAGGGTGCCGAAGCCCACAAAATGCTCGGGACACTTATTTACTTCGGCGGCAATAAAGGCGTTGATGCTTTCCACCTGATGGGGTACCGTTGCGGCGCTTTGCACCAGGGCAAAATCGATACCTGCCTCCTTATGCACGCGTACAAGCTCCTCTGCCGTGCCGCCACAGGCAGACGTATGCCCGTAAAAGGTACCGATAGCCGCGGCGGCCTTTGCGGCAATAGCCTCGGGATATATATGGCAATGTGCGTCTAAAACATAAAAACCGTTTTTCATAAAAATTCCTCCGTTGCAAAAAGCAACGGAGGAATTATACTACTTTTTCGCTTTTCTGTCAAGAAGCTTGTCTTTGCTCGGCAACACTAAATGTTTTTGCGGTATTCGCTTGGGGGTCTTCCAACGTGCTCGGAAAACAGTCGGCTGAAGTAGCAAACGTTGGAAAAATGGCATTTTTCCGATATCTGCTGTACCGTCATATCCGGCTCGGAGAGCAGCAGCCGCCTTGCGTAATCAAGCTTGAGGTTTATAACGTACTGCTTGGGGGTGAAGTTGTAATAGGTGGAAAACAGCTTGGTGAAATACTTGGCACTTATGCCGCAAAGCCGCGCAAGCTCGCTGACCGTTATATCTTTTTCCAGATAATAGCGTCCTATGTATTCCACGGCGGGGTCTATCAGCGCGTGGTGCTTTGTGGGCAGGTAGCCCTTGTGGTTTCCTGCCTGCACAAGTCCGATTATGTGGTAGATGATGGAGGTAAGCTCCGCCTTGTATCCTATCTGTTTTTTCTGGAATACGTTCAGCGCCTTCAAAAAGCAATCGAGTATCATGGAGCTGTTTTCAAAAACGCCGAAAAACGGTTCGCTGCCCAGATCCGAGGGAGTGTGAAAGTTTATAAGATAACAGCAGCCGTTGGTCTGCACCGTGCGATAGGGTCTGCCCTTTGGCAGAAAAACGAAGGTGTTCGGCTTGCAGATATATTCCTTATCGTCGAAATAATATCTGGTCTCCCCTTCCGTGAAGAACAGCAGTCCGTTCCAATAGCGGGGCGCAAAGCTGTTATATTCACCTGCCTTGTTGGCATACAGCGGCACGCGCATAACGAGGCTGATGTGAGTATTACACATTCTTTCAAGGATCATGGCGATCTCCTCAGCTGTTTTTCTTTCTTGACCTTACTATATTAACGATCAGCACGCCGATTGCGGCGGTGAGAGCCGCAATGCCACCCATTACGCCCACGTTTACGGCAGGCTCTGCGGGGGGGACGGTAACGTCACCGGTGACGGGCTCTGTTACGGGCTCCGTTACGGGTTCCGTTACAGGCTCCGTAACGGGCTCGGTTACGGGCTCGGGATCCTTGGGATCCTCTCTGTTTGCAAAGCCGCGTATCCTCTGAGCTATGGTTATGGGGTTCAGAGGAATTGTGTACACGGTGTCAAGTGCCTCGGGCTGACGGATAACGGGTCTGCCGTTTACCCAGGTAAGCTCGGAGATAAACAGGCATCTTCCCGTATAGGAGGTGCGGGAATGAAGCTTGGAGTGATAAACCACGTAGGTGGTGCTTCCGTCGGGGGAGGGAGTGAACATCGCACCCGCGGAGGAATAGATGGATTCCTTTGCGTTTTTCTTAAGTATGGGCTGGGAAGACTTTTTCCAGTTTTCGGGCTTAAGGAGATCTCCGTCGGTGCCGACAAACTCCACAAGACCCACGCAGTAATCGTCAAGTGCCGTCTGTGCCGCGCTGTAGGGAAGGAAGAGATTACCCTCGGGGGAGTTGATCTGATAGGGACCCTCAACTATCATGATATTGCCCTCTATCTCCCAGCTCTTGGTGGGCCATACGATGGGCACTATCTCGGAGGAGAAGGTAAAGGGATCGGATATTTCCGCTATCATTAAGCACTGCTTGTGGATGGACGAGGTCTTATGCTCCTTGCGGTAAATACCGCCGAAGGAAAGATAACGCTTGCCGCCGTATTCCACAACGCAGGGACGGTTGTAGTTGAATATCTCTTCGTCGGTATTTTTCATAACGCCGCGGTATTTAACTCCGTCCTCGGGGTCGCCGCTGACACCCTCCCAAACGTGTATCCTGCGTCCCTCCGCAGAAGCGGAAATACAGGTGGCGTATATCCATACCTTACCGTCAAGCACGTACATGGCGGGCGCCCAGAGGGAGGTCATGCTCTCACAGCCCGAGCCCGAATGAGCGGACCAGAGCAGTATGGGCTTGCCCGTGCCGATATCGCATATGTTTGCCGCCTTGGTCATAAACATTGCGGGCTTGCCGTTATAATAGGAGGCGTAGGTGTAATAATAGTATCCGTTTATGAACATTACCATGGGGTCGGCATAGTCCGCAACGGGGTTGGTGAACTGCGCCGTGCCCGAAACGGGAGCGGAAACGTTGATATTCTCGGCAATGTTTATCTCCGAGGTGTTTTTACCCTTCAGACCGTTTGTGCCCGTAACGGAGGCAACGCGGGAAAGGTCGCCGCCCGTGATGTTCAGCTTGTAATTACCGTTGAGGGTGGTAACGTCGGGGCTGTATACAGCGTCCAGAGGTCCGCAGAACAGACCGCCGCTGACGTTTATGGTAACGTCGCCGTTTACGGTCACCTTATCCGTTGCAACGGGAGAGGGAGCGGGCACGCCGTACACGCCGCAATGTAATTCGCCGCCCGTGATATTGAGGGTGGCGTTGCCCGTAAGTCGGTTCATACCCGTTGCGCCCACAACGCCGTAGAAGTAGCCGCCGTTTATATTGAGGGTAACGTCGCTTTTTATCTGCTTATCGGTTCCCGTGCCGCCGCTTCTGCGGTAATTTGCGGCAGTAACGTTATTCCAGCTTCCGCTGTCTACCGTAAGCGTCGAGGGACCGTCCACCAGGTTTTGGGAGGCGGAAAGATACAGCAGCTGACCGCCCACGAGGCTGATATGCTCCGTTGCGCCTCGGTCGAACTGCTTTTCACAGCTTACGTCACTGCCGATGTGTCCGCCGTTGCCGTTAAAGGCGATAAAGGAGTTCTCGGAGCAGGAGAGGAAGTTGACTTTTTCTATCTTCGTTTCGGAGAGGAGCTCAAGTGCGCCCGACATTCTTATTTCCGCGCCAAAGGCAAGGCGGTAATCGAACGCCGCAAATACCGAGGTAATAAGCAGCTTGTCGCGTTCATCTGCCTTTTCGTCGGCAATATCGGTCCTTTTTGCGATAACAACGGTGCCGCCTGCGGTATCAAGGGCTTTTATTGCGTCACTCATACCCTTTGCGCAGTCCTCGGGGCTGTTGCCGGAGCCGTCGTTGGTAATATCGGCACTGCCCAGACTTTCGGCAAATACAAAATTGCCCATAGGCTCAAAGCCGCTTACGGAAAGATTGGAATACTTCTTTTCCGCCTTTATCTCTCCGTCTACCGTAAGGGTCGGATCCTTGGAGGCAACGGTAAAGGTCTTTGCCTCGCCGCCAAGACCAGCCTTGCCCGTAATTTTTCCGCCTGCAAGGGTAACGCCGGCCTCCTCGGCCTTGCCGCCCTTGAGCGCGTAAACGTTTTCTGCCACACCGCCCGCAATTACTGCCGCGGCACGGTCGGCACTCTCTGCTCCGTATACGGTCTTTGCGCTGCCGCCGGCCATATATACCTGCGCGGTAGAGCCGCTTCCGCCGCAAACGGTGCCGAAATCACCGGAATAGATAAGGAGGGTGTGCTCGTCGCTGTTGCCGCCGTTAAGATCAACTGCGCCCTTAACGGTAACGCCCTCGTCTACCAGCGCGTATCGGTTGCCGCCGAAGAGAACGCCGTTGCCTTCAAGGGTAATATTTTCCAGAGTGTAGTCAAAATCAAGATATGCGTTGCCGCTGAGGGTCAGCGCGCCTGCGTACTCCTTGTCGAAGTAGCGGGAGGTAAGGGTAACGCGATGCTCAAAGCCCGTTTTTTCAGTGGGGAGAGGGGTCTTGCCGCAGATAACGAGCACGCCGTCGCCTTTAAGAAGAGAAAGTGCATTTTTCACGGTCTTTACGGCGTTTTTCTCCGTAAGACCGTTTGAATTATCGCTTCCCGTCTCTCCGTTGACGTAAATTACTTTATCAAAGGTACCGGGGAGGCTTGTACGCATTCTTTCGGGCACGCGCACAAAGGTCCTGCCGTTTACGCCCGTTGCATCGAAGGTGCAGGTGGTGGTAAAGGCGACCTTGTCGGATACGTAGAGGTAGAAATCGCCGTTTACACGGGTGCAGACGGTGGTGTGCACCGCGCCTATCTTGCGGGAGTTGAAGGTTCCGCCGTTGATGATAACGGAAACGTCGCCGTCGTGGGTGCTGAGGTCGCCCGTGGTGTTTGCTCCGCTTCTGCCCGAACCGAAAATGTAGGAATTGAAGGTTCCGCCGTTTATTTCAAGGAGGTAGAAGCCGTTCTGGGCGTTCTGACCGCCGCAGCTGACGTAGTGAAGGTCGCTTTTTTCGTTTGCACCGCTCGTGGACTTGAATTCACCGCCGTTGATGCGCAACACAACGTTGCCGCAAAAGCCCACGGGGTCGTCCTGGGTGGTGCGCAGGTTAGTGCCCTTAACGAAATCCCACGTGCCGCTGTTTACGGTAACCGTGTAATTATAAAATGAAAGGGAACGGACGGAGGAATTTGCGTTTGAAACGTCGCCGCCGAGGATGCCGGGATACCTGCTTGCCTTTGAGGAGCAGGTGGTCTCCAGTCCGTCGCCAAAGGTTACGTTATGTCCGCGTCCGCTGATGAAAATATCGGCCTCCGCGCGGATGTTCATATATTCAAAGGTAATATCGCTCGATATCTTCACGTTCTTTTTCAGCACCAGCACCGCGCCCTTAAGTCGGTAGTCCGTGCCGTTATAACGGGAGGTGATCACCGCATTACCCATATCGGGCAGGGTGGATTTAACGTCGTTATCGAGAGTGAGGGGACCGCAGATGACCAGAGTTCCGCCGGGGGCAAGCTTTTTTGCCGCCGCTGCAAGGGTCTTCATAGCCGTTTCCGCCGTCGCTCCGTTGTTTGTGTCGCTTCCGCTGTCGCAAACGTAGATAACACTTTCGCCTGCCGCCTCAACGCCGATGGCAGTGGACGGAAGTATAAGTATCAATGCAAACAGTAAAGCCAATATCCTTTTCATCAAACTTGTTTCCTTTCCATTAAATGCAGTATTAAAGTGGTGCAACGATAATATTATACAAAAGGGAAATGCATTTTACAAGGATTTACGGCAAATACACGGTTTTTTTATTCTGTAAAGTGCAACTTGCTGCCCTTCGTGCAACGAGGAATATTTTTCCTTTACGACGCAAATAACTGTTCCTTTTTGTGCAATATTATCTCTTTTGCTTATTCACCGAACGGAAAAGGTGTGATACAATGAACGGGAGCAATGATATATTGCCCGTATTTTCTCACGGAGGAACGAAAAAATGGCGAAGAAGTTATTATCTGTTTTCTTTATATTAATAATGTCGTTCACGCTTCTTGCCCCTGCGGCTGTGTATGCGGACGAGAACGTTCGCTACGTTTCCGAGGGCGGAACGGGGGACGGACGCTCCGTAAATTCCCCTATGGGCGACCTTGCGGACGCAATTGAGGATCTTGCTACCTCGGGCGGTACGATAGTTATCGTCGGAGAGTACGATCTTTCCGGCAGCCGCGCCTTTATCGCCGGCAAAAACGGCACTCTGATCGATTTTTCCGAGCCTGTGCACAGCGGTGCCATTACCATCACCGGCAAGCACGACGGAATAAGCTACGGCGGCAAGCTGAAGGCAAACAACGACAGCCACTACTGCCTCTCCGGCGACACAAAGTTCGAGAATATCTCCTTTGAAGGCTCCGGCGGTACCTACCTTTTTGCCGCACGCTTCAACGCACTTACCTTCGGCAAGGATTTCGATATCTCTACCTTCACCCGCGGTGCATACATAGTCGGCGGTTATAACAACGGCGACGTTGCCGCCGTGGATGCGGAAACGGGCATGAACTACGCAGGTGTGGAGGAAAGAGACGTTAACATCAATATTGAAAGCGGAAGCTTCCTTTACGTTATCGGTCTCAACCGCTATCTTGCAAGCTCCAAGAACGTTATCAGCTTTGAAAACAAGGTAAACATCAATATCTCCGGCGATGCGATAGTAGAGCGCGTTTTCGGCGGTAACTACGATAATCTCATTCTCGACGGCGGCGATTGCACCGTAAACGTTAACGACGACAGCTGCATTATGATGCTTTACACCGACAACAAGCTTGCCGGCGAGGGCGGACTTGGCAGTCTGACGCTGAACCTGAACAGCGCAGGCGCAGTTGTGGTAGAGGCAAAGTTCGGCGCGTTCACAAAGACCGAGCTTGTGTTCGACCCTGCGGCGGCTGACTCGGCAGAAAGCGTTATGGCGGAGTTCGGATCTGTTAAGACCTCCGACGGCTCTCCCGTTACCGCTCCCCCCGAAACGGAGCCCGTAACCGAGCGTCCCGCAACTCAGCCCGTTACCTCCCCTCCCACCTCTCCCGTAACCGAGCCTCCCGCGACCGAGCCTCCCGCAACGGAGCCTCCCGCAACGGAGCCCGCAACGGTTGCTCCCGTAACCGACCCGGCAACCGCGCCTCCCGCGACCGAGCCTGCGGCTCCCAAGGATAACAGCATCCTTATTACCGTGCTTCTCTTTGCCGCGGCGGCGGTAGTTATAGTCGTAGCAATATTCCTTCCCAAGCTTACCAATAAAAAACAGTGAAAGGCAGAAGTGAAATGAAAAAGATCATCGCTATTCTTATGCTGGCGGCTATGTTGGTCACAGCCGTTGCCTGCAGTACTCCCTCGGGTCCCGCCAAGGATACCGACCCCGCAGCCACCACCGCACCCAACGCGGTTACCACCGATGCGCCCGTAACCGAGGCGCCCAAGTTCGTTCCCTCCGGCAAGACCTACGATCAGGCTGATTTCGTTATTCTGGTAGCGTCCCTTGCGGCCGACGCCTTCAACGATTTCAAATTCAACGAGACCGATCCCACCGTCCTCGATAACGCCGTACAGCAGAAGAACACGGCCTGCGAGGAGATGTACGATATCGTCCTCGACTACGTTGAGGATTTCGGCTCCTCCAGCGGCGCCTTCGGTAAGATGCGTCAGGAAAAGACCGCCGGCACCGTTGGCTACCATCTGTCCTTTATCCCCGGTCAGCAGGTTGCAAACCTTGCGTACACCGGTCTGCTTTACGATCTTCACCACATCGATACCCTTGATCTGGAAAACGAGTGGTGGGACCAGAACGCAAACAAGGAGCTTTCCGTTTGCAACAATCTGTACTTCACCACGGGTGATATCTCCGTTTGGGACGATATGCAGCAGTTCTGCGTATCCTTCAGCAAGGAGCTGTTCCGCGAGAAGGGATATAACACCGCCGATCTTTACAAGCTGGTAATGGACGGCAAGTTCACATACGAGACCGTCTACGGCTACGTAAAGGACGTTTCCGAGGATATGGACGGAAACGAGATCATGGATATGAACGACCGCTACGGCATCCTCACCTGGGACGACTCCATCTACGGCGTTATGTCCTCCACCGGAAGCAAGATAGTAAGCAAGGATAAGGATACCGACACTCTCGTTCTCACCCTCACCGGCGACGAGGCAGTGTACAACACTCTCACCCGCTACACCGAAATGATCGGCGAGATGGGCATCAACTATCAGAGACACACCAACGGCGGTAACCTTGGTGCAGCAATGTTCACCGAGGCGCGCGCAATGTTCTTCTTCGGCCGTCTTTCCTCTCTCCAGAACTGGCGTGATATGGATACCGATTACGGTATTCTCCCCTATCCCAAGCTCAGCGAAAATCAGGACAGATACTACACCATCACCTCCAGCTATCACACCAACTATTTCTGCACCCTCGCGCTTGACGAGGATATCGAGATGCGCGGCGAGATCGCCGATGCGCTTGCATATCTCTCCATGGAGCATATGACTCCCGCATACCACGAGCGCACCCTCGTCGGTACTCTCGTTCGCGACGACGAGAGCCTTGCAGTGCTTCCTCTCCTTGCGGCAAACCGTATCTACGACTACGGCTACATCGCACAGCCCGGCAAGATCAACGGTCAGCTTATCTACACCTTCCGCGATATGAAGACCAACTATATGTCCTCCATCGAGAAGTACAAGACCATTGCAAACCGCGATATAACCAAGATCAACGGCGAGTTCGAGAAACTGAAGGAAACCTGGAACTAAAATACAAAGCAATATCCCGTTTCCGTCAGGAGGCGGGATATTGTTGACGTACGGCATTTAAGCTGATAGAATTAAAATAACATTTCTTTGGAGGCAGCTATGAAAAGAATACTTGCGTTTATTATTGCCGCAGCGGCGATCTCCTCTCTTTTCTGCGTTGTTCCCGCACAGGCGGCAACGGTGGACGAAAAGGTAGTGTTCGTCCGCGACGGCGGAAGCGGCGACGGCTCATCGGCCGATTCACCTCTCGGCGATATACACAAGGCGTATAATATCCTCGGCGACGAGGGCGGACGCATAGTTATCTGCGGTACCTACACCATGAAGACCGCCATAACCGAGCCCGTCCACAGCGGCGTGGTTACCGTTACCCAGAATTACAACGACATCGACTACAGAGAAAACGGCTACATTACCCCCGGTGCCTCGGGCAAAAGATACATTCTTAACGGCCCTACGGTATTCGAGGACATCAAATTTATTTCCAACGGAAAATCGGGTCTGCTTATTATCGCCCATTACAACCACGTTACCGCAGGTGAGGGCGTTATCTGCGAGGGCTTTGTAAACACCCTCGTTAATACCGCCATCACCATCCTTGGCGGCTGTCAGGTTGGTCTTGCACCGCTCCACGAGGGAGAAAGCGGACATATAACCGTAAAGAGCGGCTCCTTCCTTATTGCGGGCATGAACCGCCAATTTACCACAAGCCATACCAAGATGACAAAGATCGAGATCATGGGCGGCGAGATCGGTAAATTTTACAGCGGAAACATCAACGGCGGCAAGGGCGGAGATGCCGAGGTCATTATCAGCGGAGGCAAGTTTACCGAATCCGTTGCAGCCGACTACGGCATTGGCGGCGATCTGAACGTGGCTATCATCGGCGGCGACTTTTCCGAATGTCCCTCCATCACCGGTGCTTCGGGCGGCAATTCCGAGATAACCGTCAGCGAAAAATGCGAGGCGCAGGTAATACCTCTGCTTTCGGGCTTCCGCAAGATAACCTCCTCCAAGGGCGTTACCGCAAACCTCATTCCCGAGGAGGTATTCGGCAGCGGCAGCTTTACCGACAGCAAGGGAACCGTGCTTCCATACCGCGTTTACTATCCCGAGGGATATGAAAAGGGCGGAAGCTACCCCCTGTTCTTCTACTTCCACGGCAACGGAAGCCGCGGCACCGACAACAAGTCACAGCTTGCTTCAAACCACGCCCTTGTTTCCAAGGCGCTGAACTGCGGCACCGACATGGTCATCGTTGCGCCCCAGTGTCCCAAGACCAGTATGTGGGTGCAGAACTATCCCGGCGGACCCAATTTCAACCCCGATAAAAATCCCGAAACTCCGTACCTTTGCGCGGCTATCGAGCTTCTTGACAGCCTTGTAAAGGACGAGCGCATCGACGATACCCGCATTTACCTTGGCGGCGGCTCCAACGGTGCAGCCGCTTGCTGGAGCGTTATTTCCCGTAATCCCCGCGCCGTTGCCGCCGCAATGATCCAGGCAGGCACGGGTGCTACCGGCGCGGCAAACAGGGTTGCGGAGCGTTGCCTCACCACTCCCATCTGGACCTTCCACGGCGACGTGGACTCCACCCTCAGCGTTGAGGGCACAAGGCAGATAGTAAAGGCGATACAGGATATGGGCGGCACCCTTATCAAGTACACGGAGATGCCCGGCTACGACCACAACATCTGGGTGGACAGCGCAAATCACCCCGGTCTTTACCAGTGGCTGCTTTCCAACGTGCGCGAGGGCGCGGCAGGATGCTTTGTTAAGGCTTACGACAAGGCGGCAGATACGGAACCCGTTACGGAACCCGTAACCGAACCCGTAACCGAGCCCGTAACCGAACCCGTAACCGAGCCCGTTACCGAGGTTACCACGGAAAAAGAGCCCGACGTTACCGCACCTGCAACCATCCCCGTAACCGATCCCGTAACCACTCCCGTTACCGACCCCGCAGGCAACACCGAAGGCGGCAGCGGAATACTTCTTCCCATTTCCATCGGAGCGCTTGCAGTTGCAATTTTTGTTCTCGTTGCGGCAATAGTCAAAACGAAAAAGAAATAACCGTTAAAAAAAGGCGTCTCAAAGAAAATTTGAGACGCCTTTTTTGATATGATCTGCTTTGGGATAGGACTCTGTAAATCAATTTCCGCGTTTGCACAGTGCGCACAGTGCGTAAACGGTCATATTGACTATAATAACGCAGGGGCCTGTTGGAAGTCCCAGCAGACATCCCGCAAAAAAGCCCAAAACAAAGCAAATGACCGACACCGCACCCGCTATGCCGATAACGCGCTTGAAGCTTCCCGCAAGGCGCATGGCGGTAAGGGCGGGGAACACCACAAGGGCGCTTATCATAATGCTTCCGATAAGCTTCATACCCACAACGATAACAACTGCGGTAAGTACGGATATAAGCAGGTTGCAAAAGCTGACCGGTGCGCCCGAGGCCTTGGCAAAGCCCTCGTCGAAGGTTACGGAAAACACAAGGCGGTAGAAGACAAGGTAAAGGGCGATAACAAGCACGGACATAACGATGCTGAGGATAAGGTCCTTATCCGTCAGAGTTACCACGGATGCAGAGCCGAAAAGACTGCTGCAAATATCCGAGGTCATGGAGCCCTGCGCAAAGGTGAATATAACGACGCCCACGGCAACGGCACCCGTGGATACCACGGCGGTGGCGGCATCGCCCTTCATTACTCCGCTTTCCGTCAGCTTCATAAGTAAAAACGCGGCAAAAATAACGATAGGTATGGAAATTTCAAGGGAATTGGTGGTTCCAAGTCCAAGGGCAGCTGCCACCGATAGGGCAAAAAAGCCAACGTGGCTCAGTCCGTCGCCTATCATGGAATAGCGTCTGAGAACAAGGGAAACGCCCAGCACAGCGGCGCAAAGGGAAACAAGGGAACCCACCGTAAGGGCGCGGAACACTATCTCCCGTACCATGGGGTCGGAAAAAATGTCGGAAAAGGTCATTGCACCTTCCTCCTTTCCCCGTGGTGATGGTGGTGGTCGTCGGCGCAGAGGTATTTTTGCCCTATCTCGGAGGCAAGGTATTCGTCAGCGGTGCCGAAGAACTGCGCACCGCCGCCGCCCAGATGCAGTATTTTACTTGCGGTGTGGCAGGCGCGCTCCGGCGCATGAGAAACGGAGATCACCGTAAGCCCCTCCGTTGCGTTCTTTTCCTCGATGATCGAGTACAGCTCCGCGGAAACGAGAGGGTCAAGCCCCGTTACGGGCTCGTCAAGCACAAGCAGCTTTTTGGCGGCGCAAAACGCACGGGCAAGAAGCACCCTTTGCTGCTGACCGCCCGAAAGAGCCGCAAAGCTCTTTTTCCTTATGGGCAGGATGCCGAGGAGCTCCATATTTTTTTCCGCCTCAAGGCGGTTTTCTTTTTTAATATATCCCATGGAGCGGGGCAGAGTTCCCGACAGCACTATCTCCTCCACAGAGGCGGGAAAATCCTTCTGGGCGGCGCTTTGCTGGGGAAGGTAGCCGATTTCGTGCCGCTTCAGCCCCTCGTAGATCACGGTGCCTCTCTGGGGCTTTATCAATCCCACCAATGCCTTTACAAGGGTGCTTTTTCCGCTTCCGTTCTCCCCGAGTATGCACAGGCAGTCGCCCTCGTCAACGTGTATATTCAATTCCGAGACCACCGCCTGCTTCTCGTAGGAAAGGGTCAGGTCGGTGCAGGTCAGTATTCGGCTCATTTCATCGCCTCCTCAAGCACTCGCAGGTTTTCCTCCATCAGGGAAATGTAGCTTTCTCCCGCATTGAATTCCTCTGCGGTAAGGCTGTGGCAGGAGTGCAGGCGCATTATCTTCGCCCCCGTTTCCTTTGCAAGCCAGTCTGCCACCGTCGCTGTGGAAAACTCCACCGTAAGCACGGCATTCAGACCGTTGTCCTTTATTATCCGCGCAAGGGAAACAAGGGTGGCAAGCCCCGGCTCGCTTTGGGTGGAACAGCCCTCAAAGGCAGAGTAATGGGAGATGCCGTAGTGGTCGCAAAGATAGCGGAAGGGGAATTTTTCCGCAAAAACGATGGTCTTGTTCCTCGCCTTCGCAACCATGGCCTCATATTCCGCGTCAAGCTTTTTCAGCTTCTCAACGTAGTCGGCACAGGCGGCGGCATAGCTCTCATCGTTTTCGGCATCTATGCCTATAAGGGCTTCGCCGATGGCGTTTGCAATGATTATAGCATTTTTTGGGCTTGTCCAAACGTGTGGGTCGATGCTCGTTCCGTGGTCGTGGCCATCGTGCTCGTCGGCGTCGCACGCACCTTGAAGGTTGCCGCAAAGGGAGGTAAGGCACAGGGCAGGCACGTTCATATCGCCAATGGCGTCAAGGACCCAGCCGTCAACGTCGCCGCCAACGTAGATAAGAAGGTCGGCGCGGCGCAGCTTTGCAACGTCGTATACCGTGGCTTCGTAGGAATGTGCCTCCTTGCCGGGGGGCACCAGCAGGGTAACGCTTGCGTTATCGCCTGCAATATTGCGGGCAAAATCGTATTGCGGAAAAATGGTGCAAACAACGTTCACACCCTCCGTTTCCTCTGCGGGCGCACAGGCAAAAGCCGAAAAAAGCGTGCAAATGCACAGCAAGATCGCAAAAAGCTTGTTTTTCATTTTGCCTCCTTTTGTGTGCAGGCGGCGCATTCGCCGTACAGCACGGTCTTTCCGCCATCAAGGTTGAAGCCGTGCTTCTCCCCGATATGCTCGATAAGCTCTGCTCCGTGGGGGCAGTCCAGATGCTCCACACAGCCGCACACGCGGCATTTCAGATGGAAGGCACAGCTGCAGCCTCCCCCGTCGGAAAGGCGGTAAACGTAGCTGCCGTCGTGTTCGCGGTACCGCGC
>JAFSCG010000061.1 GCA_017436885.1 Clostridia bacterium
CCGTATCGAAGAAATGATTGGTATGAATAAAATCATTCGTCCGGCATATAAGAGTGTTATGGAAGAGGTGGATTAAAAATATAATGCACAACTAAATTGTGCGTGATATAATATTTCAGTAAAAATACCCTTTTTGAGGGATTCCTGCGGGTTCAGGGGGTCAAATTTACCGCCTACGGTAAAATGCTGTATCTCCTGCGGCAGGCTTTCGTGATAATTCGGCATGGGCGTAACGTTCACAACGCTTCTGCCGCCGCGCTTGCCCTCCACAGCCTGCTGATATACGGTAACGTAGGGGTCGCTTCCGTCGCCAAAGCCCCATTCGAAGCAGGCGTTGGAGCCGTAAACGAACATTCCCTCCTGATATACGCGCGCACACTCGAAAAGCGAACGGGTCGCCTCGCCCTTCATGCCGCTTTCAAACTCAAAGAGTGCACTTTCCACGGGAAATGGATTGCCGTACTGCTCGCGGAGCCACGGCTCCATGGTTCCCGAGCCGAAGCAATTGACGCGGCAGATACGCGAATCGGAAAACGCCACCATGGGAGCGATGGCGTGGGTGCCGTACCACATGGGAGGCAATCCCATCCAATAGGAGGGCCAATTTGCCATATCCTGATAGTGAGAGCCGCGGAAGAACTGTATCTTTCCGAATTTTCCTTCTCTTTTCATTTCCGAGGCGTAGAAGAACTGGTAGGTATAGAGGGTGGTCTCCATCATCATATAGTTCTTGCCCGATCTGCGCTTTGCGTCCACGATGCGCTGTATGTCCTCAAGCGATGTAGCCATAGGAACTGTGCAGGCGCAATGCTTGCCCGCATCAAGCACCCGCACGGTCTGATCCGCGTGCATCGGGATAGGCGTTACAAGATGCACGGCATCAACAGATGGGTCTGCAAGAATTTCTTCAAAGCTACCTGCAATTTTTGCGCCTCCGATATGCTCCGCGACCCTTTGCGCCTTTGCGCTGTCCGTATCGAACAACGTCAGCTCCCCAACGTCGGGATGCTCCTTATATATTCCGGCAAATGCGCCTCCAAAGCCAAGTCCGACCAATGCAACGTTCAACTTTTTCATATCTTCACCTCATATTTATTTTACGGGAAGCCACACGCGCATCTCATTCAGTCCGCGGTTGCCCCACATAAAATACGGTATAAGCTTGATCTTGCGTTTTTTCACGCTGTATTCATCCACAAAATACAGGCTGTTTGGGTCATTGGGAATAAGCTGAGTTCCTTGCACCGTAACGGTATATACCTCGCCAAGATCCCTTGCCGCGTCGGAAAAGCCTCCGATCTCGTCAATAGTCTCCTTTTTAATCTCCGGCGCTTTGGAGCCATTGAGAGTGAAGCCGAATACCTCTCCGTGGTTATCCGCTCCTTCGGCACAGTAAACAACGGGGCCAACGGTTATTGCCGCCTTGCCGCTGTTTGCCGCCACTCTGACGTTTGCGCGGTTTATACGGGGACTCATATCCAGCTTTACCGTAATAACGTCGCCTTCCCTTACGTCAACGTAATAGTATCCGTCAAGCAGCTTTCCTTCCGCAGAAACGCTGAAGTCCTTTGAGGTGAATTCGGGAATATGTATGCCAAGCTTCGCGCTTCCCTTTTTCACGGTGTATTTTACCGTATCTCCAAAGGGATACTCCGTTTCCACGGAGATGCACACGTTATCGAGCTCAAGCTCTCCTGCGGCAAAAATGTTGGAATACAGCACTCCGTCCTCCACGTCCCAAATGTAATTTGCAGAGGAAGCAAACAGTCTTGCGGCATTTGGAGGACAGCACGCACAACCAAACCAGCCGGGTCTTTGAGGACGTGCATGGATATACACGGGTGCAACGCCGGAAGCGCCGGGAATGACCTCCAAGGGATTTGCATAGAAGAATTTCGTTCCGTCCAGCTCCACACCTGCGGAAACGGTATTGAACAATGCACGCTCCATAACGTCGGCAAATTTTCCGTCGCGCTTCAGCTTAAGCATTTTTGCGGCAAAGAATATAAGGGCTATCGAAGCGCAGGTCTCGCAATAGGCGGTGTCGTTGGGAAGATCGTGATCCACGCTGAACGCCTCGCCAATTCTTGAGGATCCAATTCCTCCCGTGATATACATCCGTCTGCTTATTATACTTTCAAAAAGCGCATGGCACGCCTCTGTGAGCTTTTCATCCTTGGTAACTGCGGCTATATCCGCCATTGCGGTGTACAGATATGCAGCTCTTACCGCATGTCCCGTTGCATCCCTTTGCTCTCTTACGGGAGCATAGCTCTGCTGATATTTAAGATTCTTGGGGTTATTGCCCCAAATCTTCCAATCTCTTTTTTCAGCTTCTTTTACATAAAACTCACCGTCAACACCGCGAATATTGATAAAATGCTCCGCAAGTTCTTTGTATTTATCATCACCCGTTGCGCGCCAGAGACGCATTAAAGCGAGCTCTATCTCAGGATGACCGGGATATCCTTCTCTCCCCTCGACAACAAAAATGCGGTGAAGCATATTTGCATTTTTTTGCATTATACGAAGCAGCTTGTCATTACCCGTAACGTCGCAAAGAGCAACCGCCGCCTCCATCATGTGTCCTGCGCAGTATAGCTCGTGTCCCTCAAGCAAATTTTTGAATTTTTCAGTAGGACGCTTCAAAGTGAAAAATGTATCAAGATAGCCGTCAGATTCCTGAGCCTCAGCAATTATGTCGCATATCGCATCAATTCGTTTTTCAAGCTCCTTATCGGACTTGATGGCCAAGGAATAGGCCGCTGCCTCTATCCATTTTGCAACGTCGCTGTCCTGAAATACGAAACCGAAAAACTCACCGTTCTCGGGCATTACGCCGTTTTTGTTAAGATATGCCGCGTTCTTGAAGTTGGCAACGGCGTGGCTGGGGGCGCACCCCTCGACCATATCGTTTATTACCTTTTCCTGATACGGAACCACCGTATCGCAGACAAGCCTTGCCTGTCTTGCAAGAAATCCATCCGAGTGCTTGAAGCTTTTAATCATTTGATCCTCCTCAAATATCGAACAGTTTTTTGTAGATTACGGAATTAATTTTGATTATTTCACTCAAATAGTTCTTAAAAATTGACTTTCTACCGTATTTATGATATACTTTTCGCAAAGCAAAATAAATGTACAAAACGGCAATGTTTTGTACAAACGGGAGTTAATATGCTTTTCAACATTTTGTATAACAAAGAAAAAAGAGTAATAGAGTCCTGCAACTACAATCAGCACATCAACAGCAAGCATGCAGACAGAATAATGAGGGTCCATGACCTTCTTTACATTAAAGAGGGCGAATGGGCAATAGCGCAGGACGGCGTGGAATACGAATTGAAGGCAGGGGACGTTCTCCTTTTGCAGGGAGGGCATCATCATTACGGTACCGTTCCCTGCAACGGCACGGTAAAGACCAGATTTATACACTTTCTTCCCCACCCCGCAGACGACGTAGCCGAGGAAGCGAAGCAGGACTGTTTTTCCTTTCCCATGGTGGTGCATTGCGCCGATGACCCGCAGGTAGAAAAGTATTTCGACAGAATAATATCCTCCTTCTGGTCCGACGAGGAGTATGCAAAAGCAAAGGCAAATGCGTATTTGGAGCTGCTGCTTTGCGAGATAAGCGGAATCGGGAGAAAAGCCCGCACAGTGGTGGACGAGATCAAGGCGCAGATAAACAAAACGCCCCATCGCTTTATCCGCAACGAAGAATTTGCCGAAAAATACGGCTGGTCCGTACGGACCATAACCTCCAAATTCAAGGAAAGCACGGGAACCACCATCCACGCATGGCAAATGGAGTAAAAATGCCGCATTGCCGAGGAGCTTATGCGAAACGAACCGACCCTGACCCTAAAGGAGGTTGCCGCCACCTTCGGCTTTTACGACGAATACCACTTCAGCAAATGCTTCAAAAGAATAACGGGCAGGTCTCCCAAACGCGGCAACAAGTCATAGTTTTTTGGGAAGTTAAGCCTTTACAACTAATTGAGGGCCTGCAAAGAAGATCTTCTTTGCAGGCCCTCAGTCATTAAAACGGCACCTTATTAAAAAAGTGCGATCACTATCAGTGCGATCACCCCAAGCCATATCAGCACAAACGGCACGGCGTAATACCATTTTTTTGGCTTGCCGTCATTCCACATTCCTTCGGCACGCAGACGGCAATCGGCAAGCACCTCGTCCGGTATGCAGCTTACGCACCACGCGATAAGCGCGGGCAGTATGATAATATCATCCAGATATCCAAGCACGGGAACGAAATCCGGGATAAGATCGATTGGAGAGAGAGCGTACACCACAACAACTGCGGCAATTATTTTTGCGTACCACGGAGTACGCTTTTCCTTAAGCGCAAGAAACACGGCGGGAACGTCCGTTTTCAGTTTTTTTGCGCGATCCGCAAGCTTGCTCATTTTTTACCGGAGTCCTTTCTGCGTTTTTTATCCAGCGTTGCTTCATAACTGACGTCAACCAAAAACTCCACAAGGTCTTTTTGCGCATCCGCAAGCAGCACGGATATCCAGTGGACCTTATTCATATGATAGGCAGGATGCACTCCGTCCGCCGTGCCAAAGGAGCCGAACATCTCAGTGGGCAGCTTCAAATTGAGTACGTCGACTACCTCGTCGCTGTCAAAGCCGAACTTGCGCCGTGACACCCTCATTACGAGGGCGTACCATTTGCGGTTATCCTTGTGGCGCAGAACTGCCGTTTCCGGATCGCCCTCAAAGGGATAGTCCGGCAAAGTGCCGTACTCCTCTGCGCAATAAGTAAGAAAGGCTCGTTTTTCCATATTTACTCCGTTTTACGTGTTTCTCTTTGCATCTCATTTATAATATATCACGGTTTTTCAATTATTTCAACAGCTTATCTTAAAGGTTATCAAACGTAAGATTTACCCGGTTTCGGCATCGCAACGCAGTTGACTTGGCGGTAAAAACGTGATATACTGCAATTAAGCTAAAATTCGCGTTATTTCGCGGCAGTATACGGCAGACGATGCGACATTTTTTACAGAGGAACGTGAGAATATGGATGTTTTTGTAATTCACTCGGGAAGCGATGCGGAATACGTGGCGGAAAGATTATCGGAGTTGAAAAAAACCGCCCACGGCTTCAATCCTCTTTTGCTTTCCAGCGGAGACGCCTTTAAAAAGGAAAAAAAGCTGGCAAAAAACAAAAAAAGACCCAAGGCAGAAAAAAAGCCAAAAGTCGAAAAAAAGACTGACAAAGCGACCGCTGACCAAGACAAAAAGAAGTTCAGGATCGAGATCCCCTTCTGGAAGATCAGCGCACGCCGCAAGATCAAAAAGGCGCAGATGGTCATATTTTTCGTTGGAGAAAAATCCCACGACAGCAAATACATAGAGTGGGAGATCAACAAGGCAATAAAGTTTGAAAAGCCGATATATACGATAAAGCTTAATGAAGATTATGAGCTTCACAAGGCGCTTGAGACCGTCGATGAATATTCGGGTGAGAAGGGATTGTACAGCAAGACCGTAGACTTCGAGGAAATGCTTGAGATAATAAAAAAGCACGAAAACGGAGACTACAAGGTATTTAATCAGGATATTGAAAGTATCGACAAGGCAATATTGCTGGAGCAATACAAGGTATTCCTGCAGACCTCCGAGGATCTGGTATCAAGAAGGCAAAACGTTAACAACTTCTATATCTCCATCAATTCCGCACTTATGGCCGCTTTCGGACTCATTTGGGCACTGGAGATACTGCCAACCTACAAGTTTTTCATCGGCGCGCTGTTGTCCGTCGTAGGCATTATACTATCCCTTTCCTGGATCAAGCTTCTTGCCTCCTACGGTGATCTTAACAGCAGTAAAATGAAGATAATCAGCTATATTGAGCGACAGCTTCCCGCATCACTTTACGATGCGGAATGGGCCGCCCTCTCCGACAAGCTTAATAAAAGAAAATACGTTTCCTTCACTAACAGCGAAAAAAAAGTTCCCCTGCTTTTCATCATTGTGTACGCGTGCGTTTCCATTTGCTCCGTTGCGTTCTTGTTCTGAATTTAAAAAAGGTGGCTGACTAAAATGCAAATTCGAGTCAGCCACCTTTGGTTTATCTTCGGTTACTTAAGCACGGCACGTATAGCCCATAGCTGTACACGCTTTGGAAGTGCGTTAAGAATCAGCAAAAGCGGATTGCGATTTATGGAGTAGGCAAAGGCGGGGGATGATCTTTCGATTATTTTTACTGCCTTTTCCGCCAGTTTTTCCGGCTTGATACAACGAGCCTCCACGCTATCCACTATTTTTTTGAACCTTTCCGCGTTGCATAAGTACAGCTCCGTCCCGTTGCAAAAGCGATCGAGAGCATCGGTGGAAGCGCCGAGCATTCCCGTGTTTACGGCGCCGGCGCGCAAAACGGAAACGCTTATACCAAGCAGTTGGAGCTCCATACGAAGAGAATATGCGTATTTGTCGAGCGCTCCCTTGGTAACGGCGTATATGCCCGTAAACGGCAAGGGGTCAAGGGGTGCAAGCTCGCTTGTGGTAATAAGTATTCTGCTTCCCTTGGAAAGATAGGGCATAGCCGCCTTGTTCACAAGAAATGCGCCGCACATATTAACGTCGAATATGCGTCGAAAGCTACTCTCGTCCATCTCCACAAGGGAATCGAGCATATATATTCCCGCAAAATGCATCACTGCAAAAAGCGTATCGGTATACCTGCCCACGGTTTCCAGCGCCGCATTCACAGACTCTGCGCGGGATACGTCGGCCTCCAAGGGGATTATCCCGTCCTCAGCCGCGGACACACGCATGTCGAGAGCAAATACACGATATCCTCGGCGCCGCAGGGCAAGCACCGCGGCACGTCCCATTCCACCGTACGCACCCGTGACAAGCACGTATTTGATCCTTTCGTTTGCCCGCATAATTATTTCACCATACCGTAACCGCCTGCGTAGCGGCTGACCTCGGAAGCAACGACAAACACCTTATTATCGCACACAGCGCGGATATCGCGCAATACGCGCGCAGTCTCTTTACGGGGCAGAACGATGAATATCATATTCATCTTATCCACCGAGCCGTGACCGTCAAAAACGGTGTACCCCTTTTGCTTTTCTCTTAAATACTCAATTATCAGCTTTGTGCTGGTATCGTTTGCTATAAGCTGGAGGTTTGAGGTGCCGAGAGCTATTTTACCCTCGATGGTGGAGCCAAGGAAAAGACCCGTGGCGTAACCAAGACAGTAAAACAAAAGCAGAACGGGATTATCGCCGAGAGTGGCAATAATCGTAGAAATAACAAGACCCCAGATAGTACACTCGCAAAAGCCGAGGCAAGCCGCCTTAAGCTTTTGCCCTCTGACCATCATACAGGTCTTAAGGGACTGTATGGTAATTTCGCAAATTTTAGCGGAGCACACGATAAGGCACACCAATATGGGCGGAAGGGATGAAAGAAACTCGGACATTACGGATCTCCTTTAATAATTCTTCGGAACGAACGTTCCTTTTCCATACAATTATACAATACCAACGCCCTTCCGTCAATCTCATTTTTCTTTACTTCAGCGCCAATATTGACACAGGGCATAATTCGTGTTAGAATGATTAAGATTACCAAAAATCAAATATCCGTTTCCCAAAAATAAACCACATTGATTTTTTCGCCAAAAAGTGCAACCTTTTGTCATCGAAATGCGTTATATATAGTGGAGATATTTGCTTTTACGGGATACATAACCATTCACCCGATTTTTCCCACGTTTGTGGGTCAAGGAATTAAAATGCTTAAGAAAAAACTTGCTTTACTTATACTGAGCATCTGCGCTGTATTCATTTGCGGATGTATAAGCACCGTGCAGCCTTCAGACGGCACCGAGCCGCCGATCAGCGCCGACTCGCCGGCTTTCACGGACGTGCCGTTGCCGCCGGCGATAACAGCTCCGCCCGATACCGTACCTCCGCCTCCGATAATCGAAGCACCGGCAAGCGGAGACGGCGTATGGACCGTTTCCTCCGAGGAGGAGCTGCTTTCCGTCAGCTTTGAAGAATTTGCAAGCGTTCCCTGCATTTGCATTACCAAGCCCTTTGAGATGCACCGCATATGGACCGCAGATCGCCCCATCACTCTTTATTATTTATGCGATACCGTAATACCGCAGCCTGAGGGCACGGGCATTCTTTTGCGCACCGATATGCAGGGGGAGATAGCAATACTCAGCAAATGTCCGGACCTGCTTTCCTGCGGACTTCTTACTATCGACGCACCGCAATGCAACGTAAGCTGGACAGGGGAGCTGCTTCCCGGCCACGAGGACGTGCGGCTGTACTGCAACGCAATGACCTTCAATTCCGACGAATTCAACGGCTTTGGAGGCGGCGGCACGGCGCGTTTATCAAACGTAGAGCTGCTTGGCACCGACGGCAAAGCCATCGACTGCAAGTGTAATATACGCGGAAATACCGTACATCTGACCTATCCGCTTATTGCGGGAGAAAGCGTTATCACAAACGCAAGGCTACTTATTACCTCCGACGGCACCGTACCCGACCGTACCTACGACCTGCGCGAGCCCAACACTCTGACAGTAACCGACAAAAACGGCGCAAAACGCACCTACCTGCTTACGGCAGAGCGTGCAAGCTCGAACATTCCCGTCGTGGAGATATACACCGACGGAAATGCGCCCATCCTCTCGAAGCTCGATTACGTTAACGCCGTTGCCTACATAGACGGCAAGGAATACGAAATGCAGATCAAGGGGCGCGGCAACGCCTCCTGGAACACCTTCCCCAAAAAGGCGTACCGATTGAAGCTTGACAAGGGCGCACCCCTTTTCGGCCTTGAAAAGAACCGCGACTGGGTGCTGGTTTCCAATTATCCCGACAAAACTCTGATACGAAACGCCGTGGGAAGCGACATAGCGTCGGTCCTTGACGGACTGCAATTCACACCCACTCACGTTTCGGTGAATTTTTATCTGAACGGCGAATACATGGGCGTTTACGGCTTTGCCGAAAAGATAGAGGAGGGCGACGGACGCATAAGCTTCAAGCCCACGGAAAGAGACGAGCTTTCCTCCTTCGGAAGCGTGCTTGGCATTTACGATATCGGCTTCCTATGCGAAGTTGGCTGGGATTTTGAGGCGGAGAACCTCTACAACAAGGACTTTTTCGACGCGCAGAAGGTCACGCGCATATACGTTAAGGAGCCGAAGATAGACACCTTCTATCAACTTGAGCTGGTATATGCCCGCGAATACATCTTTGCCGCGGAAAACGCCATAATCCACAAATGGAATTGGCAGGATCTTATTGATATAGACTCGTGGGTGGATTGGTTTATCGCCACGGAGCTGACCTTCAACACCGAGGGCGTATTCTACCGCAGCACGTATATGTGGAAGCCCGAGGGCGGCAAGCTGAAGCTTGGACCTCTCTGGGACCTTGACATGGCATTCGGCAACCATTGGGGCGACATTCCCGGATATGACGGCTGGTGCACCACGGAATTCACCTACATACATATTGAAGAAAACTGGATGAATTACCTGCTGCAGTATCCCGAATTTACCGACGCGGTAAAAGCCCGTTGGAACGAAAAGAAGGACGAGCTGCTTGCCGTTGCCCTTGCCTCGGTAGACAAGCACGCCGCGGAGCTTGAAGGCTCGTGGCAGCAGAACTTTGAAAAATGGGATATTATGGACGAGTTTGTCGGTGCGGCATCGGTCAATCCCTATTATTACGACACCTACGAAAAGCAGGTACAGTACCTGCGCGACTTTATAAAGAACCGCTGGAGCTACATGGATAAGCGCATAAGCGAGGATAATTGGTTTATTGAGGAAGAGGAAGGCGAAGATGCCGAAAGCTCCGAGGCGACTACCGAAGCGGTAACTGAAGCCGTAACTGAATAAAAAATGGGGCTGTAAAAAAAGTCAGCCACAAAAAAGAAGTCCAAGTTTCCCAAAAAGGGAAACTTGGACTTCTTTTTGTGGTATAATATACGCAGAAATAATTGCCAATCGCAATTATTTGGGCTGTCGCCCTATGTGCGCTAACGCGCACCTGCGATATTGACGGCTTCGCGGCGAACCCATGCGAGCACGGTTCGCTCGCTTCATGGTATAATGTAGTTGATGAAAAAAATATAACACGAGAATGATAAAAAAACAGACCTAAATACTTTTTCATCATATCGTCCTCTTTTTATTCTATTATAACGTGAACTATACAATAAGTCAATCAAGCAATAACTTAAAGAAGAGTCCTCCCTGCACCGAGCGATGCTTAAAGCCGCGCATAAGTGCAGTGTCTGCATAGTACCAGTCGGTCATTGGCATACGTGAGCCCTGACGCATGGTGCTATACGCCTTATGCATCAAATCCGTAAAGAAGCGGAAGTCATCTTTGTCGCCAAAGCAGGATACCCAGTGCGACCAGTCGGACTTTGTGTACATTTCTCGGCTATCAAGCGGCACACCGAATGTCAGCGCCTCCTTGCGGTAACGTACAGTTTCTCCTTTATAGAAACTTTCAGGAAAAAGATTAGTCTTCCAGAGTTTGTCCCAAACAGCATTATACTTAAGGCTGAAGGTATCGGGGCGGTCAAGTGCAAGTCTGAAACTGCCATCTTCGTTTGCAGCACGTACAAGGAATGAATCAGCATACTTTTTAGCAGTCTTCATCATTTCATCTGCTTCTTCGGTTCGTCCAAGTGCTTTCAGAATCTTTGCATAACCCGCAATGCCCATTATAGCCTTGAGAGTGAGGTTGCAGTTGTGTGCCAGATGTCCTGCAAAGTCGTCGGTGCAAAGCTGATTCTCCGGGTCTTCGCCATATTGAATCAAGTATTTGCTCCACTGCTCTATAAGGTCGATGTTATCTTTAGCCAAGGCGTAATCGTTTTCTGCCTCACCGAGTACTGCAAACAGAATAAGCATATTGCCGCACTCCTCAACAGGCATCTGGAAATGAATACATCTATCGCCTTTGTCCATTCCGTAAACCTGTCCGTTTAAAAGCGGATACTGTCCTACATCATGAGGAGCAAAGTCAAACTTCCAAGCATCAGTACGTGCATAGCGAAGTACCGGACGGAGCATTGCCGCAAGAAGTTTGGGGTTGTATTTAAGGTACATCGGTGCACTGGGGTATGTAACGTCTACCGTTGCAGCACATCCGTTGGATGCACACTCCTTGGAAATATATAAATTATTGCCGTCTTCATCCACTACAAGCTTATGTGCTGCCATAACCTGACGGTAAACAAGCTGCAAAAGGTCGGCATAATTCTCGCTTCCTTTGGCTATGGCTTCGGCACGCATTTTATCCGAAAATGCAGTGCATTTTGCAAAGAGTGTATCATACTCTGCAAGTGCCTCATCAATTGCATCTTCAATGGTTTTTCCGTCTTTCTTCCAGTAAGCCTTAAGCGGCTTGCCAAAGTACATAATACTGTCAATATCATCGTATGCAAGTGCAAACAATGCTTCACTCGCCAGCTCGGTTTCAGCATATACGCAGTAGAGGTCTTTTTGAATACAGTTGCCGACCTTTGCTTTGCCCTTTGCCGCAAGATAAAGATATCCCCAGTCAATTCGCACGCCGTCACCGCTGCGCCAAAGTACCTTTTGGTTACCGCTGCCAAGACGCACGCAGTCGCCCTCACGAAGTGAGAGATTTTCCGACCAGACACGGCTATCACCCGCTTTATCGAGAACCAAGTCCTCGCTGACAGTAAGTCTTGCTTTTACACTGTGCTCTTTCTCGTCAACACTCTCATAGGAAAGTTTCAAATATGTTACGGGGCGTGATGCGTAGTACAGGTCTTCAACAAGCATCGGGCTTGTGAATACCGCTTTGAGCCTGATTGCTTCATTTTCATAAAAAACAGTAGTCGAGCAGGCATCTATCTCCATGCCCGTCTGGGGGATAGGATTGTCAAAATCTCTTGGTCTCGGGCAAAGAGTTTTTCCCAGAAAGCGGTACTCTTCGCCGTCTACTGTCACTATACCCCATATATTATTGGGTGTGCCTATCCGATGAACGGGGTTTCCTGCATACAATTTATCCTGATTAGACCACACCGAAAAATACGGGTCTATATTAAATAGTGGGATGCTTGGTGCATGTAATTTCATTATAATACCTTTCTTTTTTTACAGTCCCTTTTGTTTAACAATTACGCATTAACAGTATATCTCTGCATATTCAAAAAACGCTTAATTTGATTTATATATCGCTCTGCCATATTCCCGTATGGTTTGATTCATCGCCTCAAGTTTATCGGGATCATACGGTACGCTGTGGCTCGGTCCGATGATATAACCGCCATTCGGCAATGCCATATCGTCAATTCTGCGCTTCACTTCAGCTATAACTTCTGCCGTACCTGCCTTTGGATTATCCAGCACAAACTGACTGTCAACCCCGCCGATAAAGCAAATCTCTGAACCATACTTCTTTTTCAGCCCTGCAAGGTCGTTACAAGGCTGGCATGGGTTCCAACAATCCGCACCCATTTCAATCATATCGCCCAAAATAGATTCGATTTTTCCGCATGAATGTTGATTTATGATAATTCCGAGGGATTTTGCACAATCGTAAATCCGTTTGGTATGGGGTTTGATGATCTTACGCCACTTTTCAGGCGAAATAAACAAATTTTGCTGAGTGCCCCAGTCATCACCGTACCACAAAATATCCAGCTTTACCTCTTCGTGATACTTTTTTAAAAAAGCAATTTTATAGTCCGCAATCGCTGCGGCAAGCTCGCACATTTCCTCCTCGTCGGTGTAGTATGCGATCAATGCTTCCTCGATTCCCATCAGTAAATAGATTCTTTCAAAAATACCCATTTCTATAAAGCCGCCTACAAGATACTTATCACGGTCAATCTGCTTTGCCTTCTCTCTTGCTGCACTCCAATCATAGGCATTGACATCGGGAAGGATCAATTGCTCTTTCCATTTACTGATATCGGTAATAATAAAATCATCATGTCCCGGGAATGTACCGCCATGTGCATCTTCTTCCCAGAGCCATTTGCAGCCAAAGGAATCTTTGCCGGCGGCGCTCGGACGCTCACAAACCGGAGGATATACCGTTATGACAGCTTCACCGGTTGTTGGAACCCATTCCGGATTATTGGAATATATTGCGCGTAAATAATTTTCTTTAAAATCCATTGAAACATCTTCCTTTCTGTGCTTTAATTATATTATATCAAACTGTTTTTGCAAAACAATGAATAATATCACACATCAAAGGATACATATCACAATGAAAGAAGATATCTATATATTCTCACAGTATGTACGCAAAGACAGACCTGCCAATGTATTGATGGCAGGAGTTTCCTATTGTGATTCATCTTATTCGATCAGCCGCTCTGACTATGATGCGTATGTTATTGAATACACCCTCGAAGGTCATGGGATATTGGAAACAGACGGAAAACGATATGAGATCAATGCAGGAGACATCTATTTTCTATACAAAGGAAAACCCCATAGGTACTATTGCAGAGAAAACAGTTGGACAAAAATCTGGATCGTACTGCAAGGCGAAATAGTGCAATCACTGTTTGGAAGTTACTTAAAGCAGCAACCCGCCGTATTACACGGATGTGATATATATGAGCCAATGCAGCACATTATTGAGATTGCAAAAAACAACGAACTTTCATACGATACCAAGGCCGACAGGATAATCATAATTGCACATCAAATTTTAATTGATCTGCAAAGAAACATATCTCCCCCCACACAAGAACATTCGATAAGCGAAGCAGTAAAACAATACATTGACAACCGTTTATATCAACCGCTTGTGCTTGATGCCATTGCAGGCGAGCTGCACTATTCCAAAAATCACATTATCAATGTCTTTCGCAACGCATATGGCTACACACCGTATGCATACTATGAGAAGCTCAGAATGCAGTTTGCTGCCGATTTGTTAAACGGAAGTTCCCAGTCAATCAGTGATATTTCTGCCAAATTAGGGTTCGATAGTCCGCAATACTTTTCAAAACGCTTTAAAAGGCACTACGGAATCACGCCGGGGAATTTTCGAAAAAAAGCAAGACTGCCGGTTATTAATTCCATTGCGACTAAAAAGGGACTTTTTTTACAGCCACTTTTTTAATGCTTTTTCACCGTTTTACCCATTTACAGCCGCAAAAAAATGTAGTATTATTGATGCATAACGTTATTTTAAGGACGGAACGCACATGAGCATATTAAAAACACAGCCCATACGGCTATTTGCGCTGATGCTGTTTGCCGCATTGCTTCTTTGCGGATGCGGACCTGCGGGAGGCGGCACGGAAACAAGCACCCCATGCACCGACCCCATCACAGACGAGACCACGACCGATGCGCCCGTGGCAGACAAGCCGTTAAGCGACGCATTTCCTTCCCTTAAGGGCCTTGGCAGCGAGGAATCCCCCTTCCTTATCTCCTCTGCAGAGGACCTGAAGCTGCTGAGCGAGAAGGTATTTGCCTACGTGGATACCAGAGGACTTTACTTCAAGCAGACGGCAGATATCGACCTTGCCTCCATTGAAAACTGGCAGGCCATTGGCACGGGCGGCATTCCCTTTGAGGGGCATTACGACGGCGATAACCACACCGTAAAGAACATGACCATCAAGGCAGAGGAATCCTTTCAAGGGCTTTTCGGCTTTGTTGACGGCACCGTAAAAAACGTAACGGTATACGGAAAGATCTCCGTCCACCTGAAGGGCCACGCCTACTCCCACTCCTTTGCGGGCGGTATTGCGGGCGCAATGAACAACGGCTCCCTTGTTTCGGGCTGTAAGAGCTACGTGGATATAGACGGCGACTCCTACCTTGGCGGCGTTGTTGGCTCTATATGCTACACCGACGACTACACCTTCGGTAACGAGACCTACTCCGTTATCGAAAATTGCGAGTATTACGGCAAGATAACCTGCGACGGAAACGCGGCTAAAAACGAGAACGCCATGTACTTCGGCGGCATTACGGGCTTTGCCCGCGGATGCGTTCGCAACTGCGTAAATTACGGCAGTATCGAGGTTGCAAAAAACGGACGCTACATCGGCGGTATTGCGGGCTACGTTTACCGCAACCACAAGAGCCACGAGCCCTCCGATGCACTTGTGGAGGAGATGGCATGCGTTAACTGTGTGAACAACGGCAAGGTAAGCGGCTACCGCGAGGTCGGCGGCATTGCGGGTCAGACCTCTCTGCCCATAATAAACTGCACAAACAACGGCGAGGTCATCGGAAGCCGTGTTATCGGCGGCATTATAGGTCTGAACGGCACCACGGGCACCATGGCGTATAACCACACGTATATAAAGGACTGCAAGAACACGGGCAAGGTGTACCTTAACGAGCAGTACGCAGGCGGTATCTGCGGATATAGCTATATGCCCATCTACTCCTGCGAGAACAGCGGCGAGGTAACGGGTGTGGCAAGCGCAACGCGCCTTGGCGGCATCAACGGGTATTCCTCCTCCGACACCAAGGACTGCATAAACTCCGGCAAGATAAGCGGTAATCAGGGTGTTGCCGGTATCGTCGGCTGGTTTGAAAAATCCGAATCCATTATCGAAAACTGCAAGAACTCCGGCGCAGTTTCCTCCCTGAAGAGCAACGATGCAGGCTCGTACCACATCGGCGGCATCGTTGGCATGCTCGGCTCAACAAACACTGTGCGCGGCTGTGAGAACACAGGCGACGTAACGGGCGGCGGCAAGACCTACGAGGCAGGCACCGGCGGCATTGCGGGCTCAATTTACAGCACCTCCGTTATCGACGGATGCAAAACCAGCGGCAAGATAACCGCTGTGGTACGCGTAGGCGGCATTGCGGGCTTCGGAAAGATGAACGCATCCTCCCTTATCGCAAATTGCGAGAACAGCGGAGAGATAAACTCCACAGCCGCAAGCGGCAAGCGCCACCTTGGCGGAATACTCGGCTACGGCACCTCGGGCACAATAAACAAATGCACAAACGCGGGAAAGCTTTCCCATAACACCGCCGCCGACGGCGCGGGCGAAATAACGGGCACCGTTGTGAACACCACGGTAGCCGCTTCGGGAGTAAAGGAGTGATAAAATGAAAAAACGTATATTTGCTTTCATTACCTGTGCGCTGCTCCTTTGCACCGCCGCTCTTTCCGCCGCCTATGCCTTTGCCGCAGACGACGTTGTAACCACCACCTCTGCAAGCACAGCGGACAGACCGCACCCTTGGGAGCTTGCCCCCAAGACCGACAACGCGGGGTATCTGCTGGACGACATAAGCGTCTACGACTTCACAAAGTACGGCTTTGGACGCGGATACGGCTCCAATCTCACACGCAGTCAGGGCTACGGAGAATACACCGTTGACGGCAACGACATGTTCTTTACCACCAACTGCGGCGGCGACCTCGGCTCGTTTGTGCACGTTTACGCCGCTAACGGCGCAAACCTGACGGACGCAACTTGGGTGAGATTCTACGTTGACTGCACCGACCTTGTATGCGGTGGTAAAACGGGCGTTGGTATTAATCTCTATCTTGCAAACGGTGCAAAGATGGCAGATAGCAACGCAGGCGCACTGCTTCCCTTCTTCGTCAAGGACGGAGCAACTGCATTCATTCGTCAAAGCGGTGCATCGGAGTGGACCTCGCAAAAAATAAGCAACAGCTTTGTTTACGTTGACGAGGGGTTCACGGGCTACGTTGCCTTCCCCATTTCCGCCTTCAAGCACGGTGCCGAGGAAGGCAAGAAGGAAATGACCAACGTTTCCACCTTTGCAAGCGCGGTGAAGAACGGATATAAATATCTTTGCAGAGTTACCCTCCGCTTTGACATTGCCGACGGCAAGGAGAGCGGAACACTTATGTTCATTGACGATCTGACCTTCTCCGGGCAGGGCGAAAAGCACCAGCACACCTTCGCATCCAAGGGTACCTACGGTGCCGACTGCCTGAACGGGGGCATTGAGCTATTTGAATGCTCTGCCTGCGGCGAAAGGTATACAAAGCACACGACCGATGCCAAGGGACACAGCTACGGCGAGTTTAGGTCCGACAAGGACGGTGTTGCCTACCGCATCTGCAAGGACTGCGGACACGTTGAATGCGACGAGAGCGTTAAGGACGCACCCAAGGGCGACGACGGGCTTGTTACCGTTACCTTCGATTACGGCAGGGCAGGCGGCAAAGCAATAGTCAAGTATCTTAAGGGCAGCGTTATAAAGCGCGACGATATACCCGTAAAGACCAACTTCTTTGATAAATACACCTTCCAGTTCAACTGCTGGACCTCGGACGAGGGCAACGTGGATGCCTCCGACCCCGTGGGCGTTAAGGTCGAGGAGGACATGACCTTCTACGCAAGGTGGATAATCTCCGATTACACCGATAAATACAAATCCGCAATAAACGTTATGGCAAACAACGGCGGCAGCTACAACGTTGCAACGGGCAGAGTGCTTGCCTTCGGAAACAGCAACTTTGGTCTTTACCACAACATGGCAGGGCACTTCAAAAGCGAGGGCATCGCCCTTACCAACCACTCCATTTCGGGAAGCACGAGCTACGATATGCTGGAGTATTACAGATGCTGTATACTTAATTACAAGCCGCAGATAATAATCATCAACGTTACCACAAACGATATGGCGTATTACAGCATGAGCGAGCGCATCATTCTGGAAAACATGAAGGAGCTGTACCGACTGACCCGTGAGCTTGCGCCAGATGCGCATCTGTTCATCGTTTCGGGCAATCCCCTCCCCGGACGCACCGAATATTATCCCATGATAGAGCGCGTTAACGAGGCAATGAAAAAGTATTGCGACGAAAACGAGATGGTTGAATACGTTGACGTATATCCCACCGTGCTTGCATACGCAAAAAGATACCCCACAAATTGGGACACCTGGACCCACATGGATCAGACCGCCCTGCGCGAGATGTTCAGCATTATAGTCCGCGCGGTAAAGCCTTATTATTCGGCTGATAAAGTAAAATCATAACCACCGGCCGTGCCGGTGGTTTGCACAAGCCCCCGTGGGGCATTTCACACGCTGAGCATATAGGATCGCCGAATTATCTGCCACTTGCGGTGCTTGCCCCGCTGCCAAAAATGTGGCAACTGCATAGACCCAGCCTTCCCCAGTGGGTTTCGCGGTAGTGAATTGATGTCCGGGGGACATCAAGAGCCGCGAAAGGACCGAGCGCACGAGAAGAAGGTGGCAGCCGAAGGCTGACTATCGCG
>JAFSCG010000062.1 GCA_017436885.1 Clostridia bacterium
CGGTATGACGGGAGGCGTTTCGCCTCCCGTGCAATCATTCCTGCATTATAAGATAGTACATTCCCGCAAAGTTGGGACCAACGCGGAACTTCAACCATCCGTCCTCGTAGGTCTTTGGGATCTGACCCACGTAATAGCCGTCGGAGTTCACGGACCACACGCGCATGCCCTCGCGGTCGGTGCGGATGGCTATTTCCGCGTCTATTACCTCCACCTCAATGGGCCCCGTGCCGAAATCAAGCAGCTTTTCGCCGTCAAACTGCGCACCCTTGCTGCGTGATCTGCCGATGGTGGAAAGCAGCATGCAATCGGAGCTTTGTATGGGCTCATCCGTAAGGCTGGAGAGGGCAATGGTGGCAAAATCGGTGTTGCATTTGACCTTCATGCCGTTAAGCAGTATGCTCTCGTCAAGGGTCTTGCTTGCCACGGCGTTGCCAAGGAAGCCGTACAGTGCCTTTGTGTTCGGCGTATCCACAGCGCCGATGCGCTTTGCCACGTTGCGCCAAAGCTCTCCCGTGTCGGAAACTATCAGGTTGGGGTCGTTTCTCTTGAACGCCTCCTCAATGGGGCGCACGTCCTCGAGGTCGGAGATATCGGTGGTATCAAGCACGCTGTCAACGCGGTGCACCTCCATTGCCGTTGCGGGCAGCACGCAGGCACCCGAGCCGTAATTCGTTATGCGGGCACCGATGGTCTTGTTCGCCTGCTTTATATCGCCTCTGCGCATCATAAGTGCCCCGTGGTAGAACAGCCCGAACTTGGAGGGGTCGTTCCAGCAGGTGAATATACCCTCGCGGTAAGGCACGGAACCGATGGTGGAGGAGGTGGCCTCCTTGCCCAGAATATCGTAGGGGCTGAGGTTGAAGCCGTAGGCATAGGTATGTATCATCATGGCGCTCCAGCCCTGCAGCATTGCGGTGGCAGGGAACCAAATGGGCGCTTCCGCACGGTGGGAATTGGGCCACGGCATATCCCACTCGGTCATAATAAAGGGCTGACCGTGGATGCGCGTGGCGCTGCACGCCGCAAGGCGGCTGGTTTGCAGCTCCGTAAGGGTACGGTTGAAGGTGGTCTTTTCAAATTCGCCCCATTTCCAATCGTAATAATAATGGTGCCCGTCCTGAAAATCCATGTTTTCCTGACTTTTCACAAGACCGCCCATTTTTGCCCAGTTGGTGCCGCATATAGGTATTTTTATGCCGATCTCCTCACGCAGATAGCGGTACATTCCCTCGTAATACTTCTTCGACAGATGGATGCGGAAATCCAGCATGGGCTTGTCCTTGTTGAATATGGGACAGCCGTAGGCATCGTAATCTATGCCGTTTGCAGCCAGCCACTCCGCAAACATATCGCGGAACATATCGTCGTAATACTTGCTTGTTTTGCCGTAATGGGCGTGCCCCTTGTATTCGCTGAACAGATCGTTTTCGTTGGTTATGTCAAGCAAAACGAATTGGGGGTCGTCCTTGTAGGCAACGCCCGTATATTGGTTTACGTGGTTCCAGTAGTTGCAGGCGTATTCCTTTTGCAGCTCTATCATCAGCGGATCGTAAAGGGCAACGCCCTTCATGTTATCGGAAAGGAGATCCGCATCGTGCACTCCGTCCCCCGATTTGAACTTGCGGTAGGTCGTAATATCGGTGGCAATGTATATGCCCTGCTCCTTCAGGCATTTGATGAGGTAGTCGTGTCGCTCCATGCAAACGGGATCGAAGTGGCGTGTGTCCTTCAGTCGTTTGCCTGCGGTAAGGCGGAAAATGTTTGGCGTTGCCCATTCCGCATCCATCTGGTGAAAGCGGACGATGTTGCAGCCCGCCTGTGCAAGTCTTATTGCCACGCCCTCGGCGTATTCGTGGGTGGGAAAGCAGCAGGCACCGTTAAAAATAACGCCCCAGAAGCGGGCGGGAGTGCCGTCCTCAAAAGCCAGCTTATCTCCGCTTGTTTTGCAAAAGCCGTGCTTGCCTGCGGGTCTTTCGTTTTCAAAAACGTAGGAAATATCCACGGGCATACGGTCGGGATAGAAGCGAACGGGAATATAACGAGACATAAATACCTCCTGAGCCTATACTTATTCACAGTAAGTTTACCACATCCCTCTGCCCCATGGCAATAACCAATCCTGTTATAAAACTAATAAAAGCTGTCAGATTTCGAAACGTCGATTTTCCATTTTTAAACCTTTTCGCCAATAACAAAGGGACGTTTTGTGTTGTTTATATGAAAATGCGTTTTTCGTTTTGTTAAGATTTACAAAAATCTCAATATCTATTATGCAATCTTGACAAAATACTCGTGCTTGTTGTACAATATATTCATCAAAGAATGCGAATTCCTTCTCGATTTGGGAAAGAATTCGGTTTGTATTTTAAGAAAGGAAAAGAAAAATGAAAAAGCGCATTCTTTCTCTTTGCTTGGCGGCTTTGATGCTCGCTACCACCGTGCTTTTCGCCGCTTGCTCGAGTGAAGGCGGTAAGACCCCCACCACCACTCCCGCAGTAACCGACGGAAATACCCCCGGAAGCGACGCGGTAACCACCGAGCCCCCCGTAACCGAAGCTCCTTGTCCCATCGAGGATGAGGATATGGACAACTATGATTTTATGATCTACGAGTGCTGGCTCGATAAGATCTCCGAGCAGGGCGAGTTCCTTTACTCCGAGGACTCCGGTGCAGTACTCGACGAGGCAAAGTATAAGAGAAACTCTCTCGTAGAGGAAAAGTTCAACATTACCATCACCGTTGAAAACGTTCACGGTACCTCCACCACCGGCTCCAACGAGGGCTACGGTAAGTTCCTTAAGGCAAAGACCGCAGGCGACCCCACCTACGATGCGGTAAACCTCCCCGCCTATGACCAGACCAAGCTGGCGCAGAACGGCGCTCTTTATGACCTTAACGCTCTTCCTTACCTTGACACCACCAACGCTTGGTGGGACCAGAACGTTGTAAAAGAGCTCACCATCAAGGATACCCTCTTCTTCCTCGTTGGTGATTACAGTACCGACGCATTCGATGCCGCTATTGCCGTTACCTTCAACAAGGAGCTGGCAAAGGAAAAGGGCATCAACGACCTTTACACTCTCGTTGCCGAGGGCAAGTGGACCTTTGATAAGTTCAAGGAGTACACCTCTCTGGTATCCGAGGACCTCAACGGTGACGACAGATTCACCAATATGGACCTTTACGGCGCACTCTCCTGGGACGATGCCATCTACGGCATTGCTCACAGCGCAGGCGGCAGATGCTGCACCCTTGACGATGAGGGTAACCTCGTTCTCGAGCTCGGCTCCGAGGCGGTTTTCAACGCATTCAACTCCTACGTTGAGTTCTCCAAGGAGGACTGCTTCCTCCGTTATCAGGTAACCTTCCACGAGAACGGCACCGTTACCGATAACTCCGGTTCTATGTACGGCGTTGAGATGTTCACCAACAATCAGGGTCTGTTCTTCCTCGGCACCATCGGTGCTGTTTCCGGCAACTTCCGTGATATGGACGTTGATTACGGTATCCTTCCCCTGTTCAAGAACAACGAAAGCGTAGACAGATACTACAGCACCATCTCCCCTTACTCCGCACGCTTCCTTGGCTGCCCCATCTTCCTCAATGACGAGGAGGTCGTAGGTAAGGTTCTGGAGACCATCTCCTTCTACTCTGCGCAGATCATAGTTCCCGCATACTACGAGAAGACCCTTAACGGTACCGTTATCCGCGATGAGGAAAGCTCTCCTATGCTTAACATCATCCGCGATACCCGCGTATACGACCTTGGCTACTTCTATCAGCCCGCCAACATCAACAAGCAGCTTATTATCCAGTTCCGTGCCGCAAGAGCAGACTGGATGTCCACCTACAAGGGTCTTGAGAAGGCAGCAAATCTCCAGCTCAAGAACATCAATAAGGCTCTCACCCAGCAGGCAGAGCAGTGGGCAGCTGAAAAGTAATTTCGTTACTTAATTCGGTTCACGAATAATAGAAACGGCGTGATGCTTGGCATCACGCCGTTTTTGCCGTTTTATGTACGCATATCGCGGGAGGCGGAACGCCTCCCCTACAAGGGTTGCGGTTTCTTCACATCCGCCGCAGGCAGATATATCGCTGTTTTGTCCCCTCTCAGTCAGCATACGCTGACAGCTCTCCCGGAGGGAGAGCCTTTTAAAAGAGAACGGCTTACGTCAGGCTCTCCTTGGGGAGAGCTCCCGCAACGCGGGTGAGAGGGGGTAAAAAGGCGATATACTCGCTTCGCTCGTGCGATATATCCTCGCATCCGCTCGGATGCGATATATTTGCTATGCAAATGCGATATGACCGCCTTTGGCGGTCGAGAGGGACGCGGGCGGTTGATAACCGCCCCTACG
>JAFSCG010000063.1 GCA_017436885.1 Clostridia bacterium
ACCGTAGCCGATGCCGCCCGTGGGGGGCATACCGATCTCGAGGGCGTTGAGGAAGTCCTCGTCGGTGTGGTTTGCCTCCTCGTCGCCTGCGGCAAACTGCTCCTCCTGTGCGGCGAAGCGTGCGCGCTGGTCGATGGGGTCGTTCAGCTCGGAATAAGCGTTTGCCATCTCCCAACCGTTCATAAAGAACTCGAAGCGCTCAACGTACTCGGGCTTATCGGGCTTGCGCTTGGTAAGAGGAGAAACCTCTACGGGGTGGTCCATAACGAAGGTAGGCTGGATCATATGCTCCTCAGCAAACTCCTCAAAGAACAGGTTAAGTATATCGCCCTTCTTATGTCTGTCCTCGTACTCCACGCCCTTTTCCTTGGCGATCGCGCGAGCCTCCTCGAGGGTGTTGATAGCATCAAAATCTACGCCTGCGTACTTCTTTACCGCGTCTACCATAGTGATACGCTCGAAGGGCTTACCGAGATCCATCTCAACGCCGTTGTAGCTGATCTTGGTGGTGCCGAGCACTGCCTGTGCAACGTAACGGTACATATCCTCGGTGAGGTCCATCATACCGTGGTAATCGGTATATGCCTGATAGAGCTCCATAAGGGTGAACTCGGGGTTATGACGGGTGTCAAGTCCCTCGTTACGGAAAACGCGTCCGATCTCGTAAACTCTCTCAAGACCGCCAACGATAAGGCGCTTGAGATAAAGCTCCAGAGAAATACGGAGCTTGAAATCCTCGTCGAGAGCGTTGAAGTGAGTTTCAAAGGGTCTTGCCGCCGCGCCGCCTGCGTTGGAAACGAGCATGGGGGTCTCCACCTCCATAAATCCGCGTGCGTCAAGGAAATTGCGGATCTCGCGGATGATGCGGGATCTCTTTACAAACACGTCGCGTGCCTCGGGATTAACGATGAGGTCAACGTATCTCTGACGGTATCTGATATCGGTATTGGTAAGTCCGTGATACTTCTCGGGGAGCATCTGAAGGCTCTTGGTGAGCAGAGTAACGGAGGTGGCGTGGATGCTGATCTCGCCGGTCTTTGTGGTGAAAACGGTACCAACGATACCAATGATATCACCTACGTCGAACTTCTTAAAGCCCGCATAGCTTTCCTCGCCTATGGAATCGCGTGCAACATACACCTGAATATTGCCCTTAAGATCCTGAACGTTACAGAAGGATGCCTTACCCATAACGCGCTTAGAGAGCATACGTCCCGCAACGGAGACCTCCTTGCCCTCAAGCTCAGCGTAATTTGCCTTTACCTCGGTGCTGTGGTGAGTAACGTCGTACTTTGTGATCTCAAAGGGATCCTTGCCTGCCTGCTGAAGGTTTGCAAGCTTTTCTCTTCTAACTGCGCGCTCGCTTGTGCTGCGGGCGGCTTCGTCTGCCGCGTTGGCGGCGTTTACGGTTCTTTCGTCCTGCATTGTCTTATTCCTTTACGGTTCTTGTAACTTCAATGATTGTATACTTCTTATCTCCCTTGGGAGCAACAACTACTACCTCGTCGCCCGCTCTCTTGCCAAGGATGGCAGAGCCGATGGGAGAACGGTCGGAAATTCGTCCCTCCATAGGATTTGCCTCGTTGCTGCCGACGATGGCGTACTTCTTTTCCTTGCCTGTTGCAGCGTCGCGGAGAACAACGGTGGAACCAAGGTGGATAGCGGAATGGTCAAGTGCGGACTCCTCCACTACCACGGTATGCAGAATGATCTGCTCCAGCTCGCTTATGCGGCTTTCAACCTTGGACTGCTCGTTTTTTGCCTCGTCATACTCAGAGTTCTCGCTAAGGTCACCGAAGGAACGCGCGATAGCAAGATTCTCCTTGACTTCGTTACGTTTTGTGTTTTTTAAGTAGTCGAGCTCCTCTTTAAGAGCACGAAGACCTGCCTCTGTATTAAACAACTGTTTTGCCGCCATAATTAACTCCTTACTCGCCAAAACGGCGCTGGTAATATATATATGAATGATATGAAATACTGATCAATGCCCGCAATGCTTATCTGGTAACGACACCCTCGCCGTCGGTGATGTCCATTTCGTCCTGAAGTGTAACCACCGCCGCCTGGAGCTGAACGTCCTCGTCGTCGGTAAGCTTATCCAAATTTACGTAAGCAAGCTCCTCGGGCATCTCGATGACCACGTCGGGCTTAACGCCAACGCCGTGATAATTGGGGGACTTGGGAGGCAGATAGTAAGCACAGGTAACAGAAATGCCGCTACCGTCGGAAAGCTTAAGCACGGTCTGCATCGTTCCCTTTCCGTAAGTGTTAACACCAACCAAGGGAGCCATACCGTAATCCTGCATAGCGGAGGAGAAAAGCTCGCCTGCGCTTGCGGTGTACTGGTTGCAGAGCACTACAGAGGGATAGTTGAAGTAGTCCGCATCGGAATCAATGGAGGTATCGTTAGCCTCGCCCTTATAATCTATGCGGATGATGGGTCCCTCGGGAAGGAGAAAGTCCAGTATCTCACACACAGCGTTAAGAGCACCGCCGGGATTGGAGCGCACGTCGAACACGAAGCCCTTGGCTCCTGCGGAAAGAGCGCTGTTGATAGCATTAAAGAACTGGTCGGGAGTCTTATCGTCGAAGCTGTAGATCTTTACGACAGCCACGTCGTCAGCCTTGCTGTACATCTCCCAGCTTACGGTGATCTCGGTTACCTTTCTGCGGGGAATAGAAAACTTTATCTCCTCCGCATAATTGGGACCGCGATAAACGGTGAAGCTTGCAAGTGTACCCTCGGCGCCGCGCATACGGTTTACAGCCTCATAATAGCCAAGCTCCGCAACGGAGGTATCGTCCACGTACATAATAAGGTCGCCGGGTAAAACGCCCGCCTCTGAAGCAGGGGAACCGGGGAACACGGTAATGACCTCGATGCCGTTATAATCGTTGTTATAAAGCACGGAAACGCCAATGCCGTAATACTCTCCGCTCATATCCTCCATACTGGAGGCAAAATCCTCGGGATTCATATACTGGCCGAACTCGTCCTTGGCACCGGCAATGAAGCCTGCCATAATATATTCGGTGAAGTAATCGGGATCGATGGGATCAACGTAATAAAGGCTGTAGAGCTTTGCGACCTCTTGCATCTTGTCAAGCAGGTCCTTGGTAATGTAGGTACCGTCGATGTAGTCGTCAAGATCGGAGGAGGCGGAAGGTACGGAGGAGGATGTGCCGCCAACGTAGCGGTCGGTGGCTATCATTGTTACCTGGAAGGTTACAACTGCGGTAACGGCGCACATTACAAGCGCCATAATAAATGCCGTGATCTTTTTCATAACTTTTCTGCCGAAGGTTCGGCTTCCTTATTCTGATTGATTTTGCCGCGAAAATAACGCCGCTCCGATCATACGGGGCGTAGAAAAGCTTCTACTGTGTGATTATCTCCCCATAACAGCTTATTATTCCCTTTAGCAAGGAATTACTCAAGGATCAGCATATTTTTAGGCGTGGAAAGCAGATTGCCGGAAAGGGGATCCACGCGCTCGTTATTCACGCGTATTTCAAAGTGAAGGTGAGGTCCGGAGGAATAGCCCGTGCTTCCCGAGCGGGATATGACCTGTCCTCTTTCCACCTTCTGTCCGGGGACAACGAGAAGCTGGGAATTGTGGGCGTAAAGGGTGGAATATCCGCCGCCGTGGTCGATAAGAACGTAATAGCCGTAGGATGCATGATAAGTAGCTATAACCACAGTTCCCGAATTTGCGGCATACACCTCCGTGCCCGTAACGCAACGAAGATCGATACCGTTATGGTAGTCGGTGGTCCAATAGCCGTAGATCTGATAAGTACGCCAACCGTGGCGGCAGGTAACAACGTAATTGGTTGCACCGTTAAGGGGCCACGCGAACTGTCCGCCCGCGTACTCTGCCTCGGAATTGCGGAGCTGCTCGGCAATGTACTCGTCCAGCTCCTTTGCAAGCTTTTCCTTTTCCTGCTCGCGGCGCAGGTGCTCCTGATATGCGTAAGCCTCGTTATCCTCAAGGGTGCTGATGTAATCGTCGTTTGCCTTGATAAGGCCTTCAAGCTCGGAGATATCCTCCGCAAGCTCCGCCTCAAGGGCTACCTGAGTTTCAAGCTTTGCGTCAAGATCGGCCTTTGCGTTTTCAAGGAACACCTTGGCTTCCTCGTAGGAGCTCTTAAGACGGCTGTCGTAGTCAAGAAGACTGCTGAGCCTTTCCACACGGGAAAGAAGATCGGCAATACCCTTGGAATCAAACAGTATCTCCAAGAAGGACTCCTCGCCCTGCTCGTAGGTAATGCGCATACGGTCAAGCAGAGTGTTGTAGGTGCGATCGATATTCTGCTCCTCGTGCTCTATCTCAACCTTTTTATCGGCAATTCCCTGCTTGAGGATCTCAATATACTCGGTTGCTACCTCTATCTTATCAGTGGTGCTTTGAAGTTGCTTGGAAAGCAACTCGCCGTACTCGGACGCGTTGCTTTGGTTGTTGCGTATTTCCGCCAAAGTGTTCTCAAGGGCGGCCTGCTCCTGTCGCAAGCGCTCCAGCTCTGCCTCATATGCCTGAGTAGTAGCATCGCTGTAATCGTTTGAAGAATATGAATACACGGAAACGCCTAGAGTGAGCATCGCAACCAGCAATACGCACAGCACCTTGGCAGATCTTAAAATAATCTTTTTCATACTAACCTCCGCCGCCTTACGCATCCAGGGGACGTCGAATGGATACCGTGCTTCCTATGATGCCGGAAAGAATACCTATACCGAGGAAGCCATAAAGAATTATGTCGGAATACTCAGAGAAGGGCAACATCTTGACCATATCAAGTCCCGCAACTACGGTGTTTACCACGTAACCCGAAAGCCACTTCATAATGAAATACGAAAGGCCCCCGGAGAACGCTCCGAGAATGATACCCTCCAGAACGAACGGAAGGGATATGAACCAACGGGATGCACCCACGAAGCGCATTACGTATATCTCGTCTCTGCGGGAGAATACGGTCATATTTACTGTGTTGATGATAACGAAAACACCAACGGCGAAAAGCACAACGAAGAAGAAGAAGAACACGAGAGTGATGCCGTTTTTGAAAGAATTGACCTTTACCGCTATCTCGGAATGGGAATTTACCTTTCTTACCCCATCGATCTGCCTGAGATTATATTCGATACGCTGTACCTTGGAGGCATCGTCATACTCGATTATAAAGCTGTCGGCAAGGGGATTGTCCTCGTCGGGAATGCTTTCGTAGAGATAGGCGTTATCGGGATCCTCCGCCTTCATATCCTCAAGTCCCTGCTCCTTGGAAACGAAGGTGACCTTTAGATTGCCAAGCTCACGCAGGCCCTTTATCTCCTTTTCGATACGGTCGCAATCCTCGTTTGTTGCGTCATATTCAAGGAAAATGACGATCTTATTCATCAAAGAAAGATCGTCAAGGTTCTCGGTGATGTTAGCAATAAGTGAATAGAAGCTTCCGATAAGCACAAGGCAGCAAACAAGAACAACTATTGCGCCGAGAGTTACGGAAAAGTTACGGAAAAGGCCGTTAAAGGCCTGACCGATAAAGTAGAAGGGGCTGTAGCTTTTTCTCGCTCTCATTTCTTTACCTCCGGGTACAGTTCGCGAGCCTTTCCGTTTTCAAGAATGACCGTGCGCTTGCCGTAATGGCTTACAAGCTCCCGCTCGTGTGTTACCACGATAACGGTCTTGTTCAGATTGCTGACCATAACAAGGAGGTCCATAATATTGCGGGACATATCGGGGTCGATATTACCCGTGGGCTCATCCGCAATTATAATATCGGGGCTGTTAACAAGGGCGCGAGCCAATGCAACTCGCTGCTGCTCGCCTCCCGAAAGCTCGTAGGGATAGCTTTTGTGCTTGTTTTCCAGCTGAACGGTCTTAAGAATGTACTTAACCTTATTCGCTATGTACTTTTTGGGGGTGCCCACAACGCGGAGGGCAAATGCAACGTTCTGCTCCACCGTCATATTGGGAAAAAGGCGAAAGTCCTGGAACACAACGCCAAGCTTGCGCCTGTATTTGGGCAATTTGAAGGAGGGAAGACGGGTAAGGTCGAAGCCGGCCACCTTAAGTGAGCCGGAATCAACCTTTTCCTCGCACAGCAGCAGCTTCATCATAGTGGTTTTACCGGCACCGGTATCGCCAACGATGAAAACGAACTCGCCGTCCTCTATGGTGAGATTAAGGCCGTTAAGGACGTTTTTACCGCCCTTATACGCCTTTGTCACGTTTTTGAATTCAATCATTTCGCAAGTCCTTTAATAAATCCTCGGCTTGCCGCCGGAGCATCAGTATTTTGCGGGCTTGGAGGTAAGATACTTTTTGACCATAAGCGCCACCTTGAAGGTGATGGCATGCTCGAATTCACGCAGATCGAGACCTGTGATCTTGCGGATCTTTTCAAGACGGTACACAAGAGTGTTTCTGTGCACGAACAGCTTGCGGGATGTTTCGGACACGTTCAGATTATTCTCAAAGAAGCACTGAACGGTCATAAGCGTCTCGCGGTCAAGGGACTCCAGAGAACCCTTTTTGAAGACCTCCTGCAGGAAGATCTCGCAGAGAGTAGTGGGAAGCTGATAGATAAGACGGCCGATTCCAAGGTTCTCGTAGCTTACGATGTTCTTTTCCATATCGAACACCTTGCCGACCTCGATGGCTATCTGTGCCTCCTTGTAGGCCTTGGCAAGATCCTTGATATTGTCAACCACCGTACTGATACCGATGGAAACGCGGCAGTAGAACTCGGAGGACAGAGTCTCGGACACGGTAACCGCCAGCTTCTCTATCTCCTTGATGCTGTAATTGCTCTTAAGCTCGTGGACAAGAACTATATCCGTTTCTCCAACGTTGATAACGTAGTCCTTATTCTTATCGGGGAACATGCTCTGCATCATCTCGTAGGGCATCATATCGGTCTTGCCGTTGAACTTGACAAGATAGATAACGCGAAGCTCGTCGGAGTTGAAGCGAAGCTCCTTGCTTTTCATATAAATATCACTGGGCAGGATATTGTCAAGAATAATGTTTTTGATAAAGGAGCATTTATCGTACTTTTCGTCGTAAAGATTCTTGATATTGGCAAGAGAAACGGCAAGCACGGAGCTGAGTCTGTCGGCAAGCTTGTCCTCTCCCTCAACGAAAACGATGCTTTCGATCCTGGTTGCGGTGCCAATTGGGCGGTATGTAAATCCGTCAAAAAGAAGAGCCTCTCCGGTATAGGAAAGCTCCTCGCGAATGTCACGCTTGTGTTCTCCGATCCTTGCAAGCTCGCTGCAAGCGATAATAACGCCGTTTTCGTCGATAACACCGATAACACGGTCTATCGCATCCTTCATCTGATGAATAACGCCTTGAAAGAGTCTGTTTGACATACTCGGCTTCCTGCTATGTGCAATTTGCGCACAGCATTCCTTTCTTTTTATTCAAAAATAATACCTAATTGTCCATTCTTGACGATATTGTAACTTATTTTTTGTCGAATTTCAATAGTGTTTTTGATATTTTTCACAATTTGCTGCGTTTTTTTTGGGGATATTGAGTAAAAATATCGCCCAAAAAGACATTTCCAACAAATCTTTGGTCTGAAAACCGTTTATTTTGCGGAATCAAAAGCGTAAATTACAAGGAATACCATATAAAGCACTATTGCGAGAACGATGGAGTAGGAAAAGAAAGCGGGAGCAATAAGTCTGATAACGGAAACGGCGAAGCATACGACGGGGAGAAGGAACAGAGGATATCGACGCACGTATCCGAAATTAAAGAACCAATTGGAAAGCTTTTCGCTTTTGCCGTTGCAGGCCGCAAGGGCAAGCACACAGAATGCGGCACAAAGAACGAAGGAAAGAACAACACTTCCGTAAACCGTGATATCGCGCATAAATCCCTCGCTATAAACGAAAAGTCGGGGAGCTGCCGCAAGCACGATATTTGCCATACTTACTGAGGAAAGCAGGAAAAAGTCGCGGGAGAAGGAATAGCCAACAAATGCGAGCGCCGCACAGGCGAATGCAAGGATGATAAGAGCAGAGCTGTCGCTTATCTCATAGGTAAGGGAAAGGAAAACCGCCAGCGCGACCAGTACTGCAGACGCAAAGCCGAAGTTCAGGATACCGAGAGCGTTATTCCCCTTCACACGGCCGAGTACAAAGCACACGATCGCTCCAAGAGCAAAAAGAACGCTTCCCCAAACCGCGATCCCGTTGGTTACTACGACGTTGGCACCGCTGCTGTGAGCGTAAAGCTCAAAAACCGTATATACCGCAAGCACGGCAAATATAGCGGTCATACGCCAAAACGTTATATCGCTTTTGGAATATTTGGCGTTTTTGGCCGAAGCTCTTCCTTTGGTATTAACTACATCATTTATGCTCATTTTTGTGCCTCTCATTATCTTTCATATTCATATGCAAGGCAGGAAAGCACGTGGCTTCCCGCCGTCTCGGTCCTGAGTATCCTGCCACCGAGGGAACAGAACCTTATGCCCGCTTTCCTTGCGGCATCTGCCTCTTTATCGGAAAAGCCGCCCTCCGGACCTATAATAATTGCGATCCTGCGCTCTCCCGAAGGAGCCGCGCCACGCAGTATATCTGCGATATTCTCTCCCCCGCCCTCATAGCAAAAGAGCGCGAGATCGGCAGTTTTTGCCTCGTTGAGTACGGCACCGAAGCCTTCAACGCAACGCACCTCGGGAACTCTGCCCCTGCCGCTTTGGGCGGCGGCAGACTCGGAGATGCGGTTGAACCGCTCGGTCTTTTTTGCAAGAGTTTTGCTGTCGGGCCTTGCAACGGATCTTTCCGTTACCGCGAACACTACGGTGTCCACGCCAAGCTCCACAGCCTTCTGCACGATAACGTCCGTTTTGTCGCCCTTGGGCATGCCCTGGTACAGCACGGCGCGATACGGCGGCTCGGCCGGATTTTTTTCTGTTTTTATGACCTTAGCGGTAACGCACTCGCCGTCCACCTTTTCAAGGCGGCAAATGCGATCCACCCCGTCGGAGCCGGAAACGGCTATCATCTCGCCGGGCTTCATGCGAAGCACTCGGGCAAGGTGGTGGGCGTCAGCACCGAAGATGCTGATATCCCCATCGGTTATCGGGTCGTTCAAAAAGATCCTCTGCATCAAGTCCTCCGATTTATCGTATGACATACTCATACTTTTATAGTATACATCATACATCGGCTTTTGTCAAAGGTTTTCGTCGAATAATGCAAAAAAATCCGCAGGGAAATTAACACATTCTCTCCCTGCGCATATTTTTCCGCAAACATCTGCGTTTTAACGGTCGTTTCATTCAAATTACGGTCATTCATGCAAAATACACGTTTCATCCACACAAGCAGACCTACTCTGTCCATTCAAAATATCCACGACCATGATAATTTACCCTGTAATAATACCACTGCGTATCGCCGATCTGTTCGTATTCCTCGCCTATGTAATCAAATTCGCTTTTGGCAACGTAATATGCAATCCCACCATAGCTTTCCAAAGGCTCTGAAAGCCATAATGTAAACGTAACCAATTCCGAATCTTGAATTTTCTTAATGCTCCACTGTTTATTATTTTCAAATAAAACATTGATAGCCGCAATCACTTCCTGCCTTTTATCATCATCAAGCAGATCGTCCGCGTTTATTACCTCTAAAAAATCATCTGACGAAACAAACAAAGCCCGCTCTCCGTCTGTTAACACCCAATCAACAACAACTTCAAGAGCTTCCGTGTTTTGGTGTACGTACAACTTAGCGGAAAGCTTTCCATATCTGCATTCGTCTGCAATGGAATTAAATTTAAATATCAAGATTGGGGTAAGAAACAAAACCAAAACCAAAACAGCTATGAATTTGACGGTTTTCTTCATGCTTTCCACCGATTTTAAATGTTTTTTCATTACCAGTTATCTCCTTGCAAAGCAAAACACCGTAGCACAGAGTCGATTGCGCTCACTCGGCAGGCTTTTTACCAAAGAATACCGTATACCCCTGTTCGGCCATCCAATTTCCAACTTTGCTGTCTTTATTTCCAAACCAAAAAGTTATAGATTTAGAACAGCCCGAAAAAGAAGACCCAAACAATTGTGTGGATTCAGGCACATATACGTTTACGTTTCCGGTCAACCCGGCAAATGCATATTCATCCAATTCTTTAACGCCATCCGGAATTATCAGATCCTCGGTTAAATGATGATGGCCAAAAGAAAAATACGATATCCACGTAACGTATTCCGGAATTCGAGCATTTTTTGCAGCCAAGATCAAATGGTTGTTTCGACGATCGATAAGGCACCCATTATCAACAAAATAATAAGGATTGTTTGCATCAACCACTATTTTTTCCAAGTTGCGCGAGCCGATCATTGGATACACGATGTTATTCAGGTCTTTACCAAAATACAGCTCCCTGACATTTTCGCAAAGTATTATTGACAAATCCATTTCGGTAATTCCATCGGGAACAGTAACCGCAGTAATTCCTTTTTGTTTTCTCAAACAGCCGGGAGTCAATTCATTTATCTGCTTGCCATCCACCTCATTCGGAAAAACAAAATGCCCTCTTGTTTTTCCTTTAACTTCAAGGGATCCATACTCGCTGACTTCGAAGGTGCATCCAAAGTATCCGTTATCGTACAGCGCATAAATTACGCCAACGGAAATACAACAAAGTATTACTATACAGACAGCAACACGAAAGAGCTTTGTTTTCATTTTCCCATCCCCCTCATTCAGACTCAAATTCATCCCGTGTTCCGACAGTTTTCTTCCGAAAAACAAAAAAGCGGCCATATCGGAGCAAGCTCGATACACCGCATAAAGAGCGGCAGAGGTCGCTCCGTAGTTAATAATTATAAGTCTACTTTATATTTCTAATATACCACATGGCAAAGTATTTGTCAATAGCGCGGCAAGCCGCCGTATTCCCCTTAAAAAAACGCCAAAACCACCGTTTTACGTTGATCTGTTAACGCAAAAACGGTGGTTTTTTATTGATTCAACCAAGCGTTACCGCGAGGCACACCCAATCCTTTTCCGTGCGGCGCTCGATAACTCTGTAGCCACAGCTTTTCAGGCAGTCAAGCACCTGCTGCTCGGCGGTCTCGATAATGCCGGAGAGGATGCACACGGTATTCTTTGCCATATATGCGCCAAGATCGGGGAGCATGCGCACGATTATGTCTGCAACTATATTGGCGCAAACGAGGGTATAGCCGCCTGCGGGCAGCTTTACGGAGGAGAGCAGGTCGGAAACGCCGCATTCCATATTGGTTACGCCGTTCTTTTCCGCATTCTCTCTCGCAACGCGCACCGCGTCGGGGTCAAGGTCGTAGGCGGCGCAGTACTCCGCACCGAGCTTTGAAGCCACGATGGAAAGTATGCCGCTTCCCGTGCCCACGTCAAGCATTTTCGCGCCCTTGAACATATAGTCCTGAAGCATTCCGATAACAAGGCGCGTGGTCTCGTGAGTGCCCGTGCCGAATGCCATGCCGGGATCCATGGTAACGAGCACCTCCCCCTCCTTGGGGCTGTACTCCTCCCATGCGGGAAGCACGGTTACCTTGCCTATATGCTGAACGTGATAGTACTTTTTCCAGCTGTTTTCCCACTCGCCCTGTCCGTGAACGGTGGCGTTAAGCTCTGCATCCACGCCGAGAGCGGCAAATCTGCCCCTGATAAACTCCTCCGCATAGGCTGCCTGCTCGCTTCCCGCGGGCAGATAGAGCGAAACGGAGCATTTGGTTTTATCGGCGTTGAGAATACTGTCGTCAAGCAGCTCGCCGTAAACGGGGTCGGGACCTATATCGCGGAAGTCCTCTATAACGAGTGCAGGGTCTATCATACTCATTACGGCAACAAGGGTATCAAGAAGCTCCGCCTTAGCCGTTGCCTTCAGCTCTGTCCATTGCTGTTCCATATTTCCTCCGCGGCTTACTTGCCGAAGAACTTTTTCTTTTTGCCGGAATTATAGTTGCCCGATTTGCAGCTTTCCGCAAAGGCGTTAAGCAGCTTTTTCTGCTCGGAATTAAGGTTTTTGGGCACCTCCACAAGGATCTGGATTATCATGTCGCCCTTGCGCGCACTGCGAACGCCCTTAACACCGCATCCGCGCAAAGTAAATCTTGCGCCGTTCTGCGTGCCCTCGGGCAGGTCGAATTTTTCCGTTGTGCCGTCAAGCTGCGGCACCTCTATCTCCGCGCCCAGTGCGGCCTGCGGGAAGGTAACGGGAACTACGCAGTAAAGGTCGTTTCCGTCGCGCTCGAACACCGCGTGCTCCTTGATGGAAACTATAACGTAAAGATCGCCGTTGCCGCCGCCGTTACGTCCGTGATTTCCCTCACCGGACTGCATGATCTTCTGACCCTCGTCTATTCCTGCGGGAATATTGACGGAGAAGGTCTTTTTTACCTTAACGTAGCCCTTTGCGTTACAGTTGGAGCAGGGGGTCTTTATCTTCTTGCCCGTGCCGCCGCAGGAGGAGCAACGCTGTGTAGTCTGCATCATACCGAGCATAGTGCGTTGTGTTACGCGCACCTGTCCGCTTCCGCCGCACTCGTGGCAGGTCTCTGCCGTTGTGCCCTTTGCCGCGCCGCTTCCGCCGCATTCGCCGCATTTCTCAATACGGTTGAAGGTAATATCCTTCTTGCAGCCGAATGCCGCCTCCTCAAAGGAGACCGTCATGCGCAGGTGGATATCCTCACCGCGCACGGGACCGTTCCGTCTCTGCTGACCGCCGCCCATACCGCCGAAGAAGCTTCCGAAAATATCGGAGATATCGAAATCCATACCGCCGAAGCCGCCGCCGCCCATATTCGGGTCAACGCCGGCAAAGCCGTACTGATCGTACTTCGCCTTCTTGTCGGCATCGGACAGAATGGCGTATGCCTCATTGACTTCCTTGAATTTCTGCTCCGCGTCGCTGTCACCGGGATTCATATCGGGATGATACTTTTTCGCAAGCTGACGGTACGCGCGCTTGATTTCATCGGCACTCGCACCTTTCTGCAGTCCGAGCACCTCATAATA
>JAFSCG010000064.1 GCA_017436885.1 Clostridia bacterium
CGCTCAAATGTTTGGCTATATTCCTACAATTCATTTTTATCTACGGATATAGTTCCAAATAATGTATATTCACGTCGAAATTATAATTAAGATCATCGAAAAGGAATAGTATAAGAAAACGTGAAAAAACTCGAATTGATATCTTGGCGCAATTTATGCAATAATATAAAATTCGCAATTGATGGAACGCCATTGATTCAAACAATAATAAATTCCTTTTTTGTATCCACGGTTGCTTCTTTAATTGGACTATTAGTTGCATTGCTTGGGGCATATTACTATGTTTATCAAAATGCCCATCACAGTAAAATATGGTTTTATTTAACCATATGTGCAATGTATATTCCAGAAGCAACACTGTTAATTCCGTCCTTTGTTCTTTTTAAGAATATGGGAATACTAAATACATACTTTGCTGTTATATGTGTATCTCTTTCCGTTCCTTTTCTTGTATACTTGTTTAAACAAAATGCTCTCTTGCTTCCCAAAGATATGATTAAATCTGCGAGGATGGATGGGGCAACCGAGCTTTCCATATTCTTTCGTGTTTTCATCCCAGCACTAAGAGAGATTATATTAGCGGCTTTCATTATAGCGTTTTTTAATGCGTGGAATTCAATAATGCTACCCGTCGTTATTTTACAATCGGAGGCAAAGTTTACAAATGCTATTTATTTGAATTCACTTGGATCAATATGGTTTGGAGATTATGCAGTGTTAATGACCTCCATTGTCATATCTACGCTTCCTATTTTGGCTTTGTTTCTTTTGTTTCAAAGGTATATTAAAAAAGCATCGAAGTTATATTGATTATTATCGAGCATTTTTGATATGTTGGGTTGAGCTGTGAACTGCATAATTTGTTTTTTGTGAAATATAGAAGGCTGACCACGGCAACTCGAAAAGCAGCCAACGAATAGAATGTCGAAATGAAATAATCCGGTTAACTTTAAACATAGAATTGCATTTTTGAGGCTCAAATTTACAGTTTCCGTTTTTAGCCTTCCCTGTAAATGGCTCGGAAATGCCCGAGAAGCCTTGAAAACACAGCCTTTTGTGCCGTATCGTGCAAAATTGTGATTTCGGATAAATGGTAGAGAGACACAGTTCGGATGCAAATGGTTACATTAACCGTGACTAAAAAGCAAGACCTCATTTTGAGGCCTTGCTTTTTTTGCGTTTTGAGGGGCTTATCTATCACGGAGATGAAGCCTCAAATACTGAGCCTCTGTAGTCAAAGAAAAGGCTCGGCGAGGTCATCGAAAATCAATGGGTCATTGTGACCCACTGATTTTTGCCTTCCCCCTTTGTCCGAAATCAGCAAAGGCAGCTTTCAACGGTCAAAATTGGACCGTTGATTTCAAGTGTCACATTTGACCACTTGATTTTTACACCCGGAATTCACAAAGAGTTCCTTGAAAAAAGTCGCAAAATATGGTAAAATAAAAGCATTACAGAAGAAGGAGGTGTTACAATGGCGACGAAAAAATATGAAAGCATGCGCATCATGTCCCTTGAGGGCAGCGTGCTGTGTAAAAATGAAGGGTTTACCGCTACTAAGGACGGAAAGCCCGATCCCAATGTGTTCAGGGGCATTCTCGACGAAAGCCTTGATACCCTAAAGCTCGCAGAGGTGTACGGTCGGCATGAGGACGAGATCGGATATCCCTATCTCGATGGTAAGAAGCGATTTTGCCGCGCCGTTGCGAACCTTTCCTTCAACCGTGCAATCAAGGTGTACGAGTCCTACGGCAACCGCTACGTTCTCAACGGATATGAGGTTACCGACGAGGATATGGAAGACCACGTGTGCTTCTGCACCGTAGGCGGCAAGCCGACACTTATCGCCATAGACGTCTCCTACCGAGAGGACAGCAGATATGCCCCCGTGGAAGAACCGTTGCCGGATGCCTTACTCGGCAAGTATTTCAAATACGATCCCGAAACGCGCTCGTACAAGCGAAGCGACAAGACCATCCCCACAGACGTGACCTGTCAGGAGATCCGTGAGCATCTCTACACACACGGCTTCGATATCGACGGCGTTCACTACGTTCGCTACAAAAGAAGCGCGGGCGCGAGCCGTAACGGAAAATGTCTCTTTATCGCAGAGCCTCTCTATGCCGATATGATGGCGTGGAGCTCCTGCGACCTCTCTGCCGATACCGCCTCCGACCAAGCCTCTTGGCAGGCGTATATCGCGCTCACACTCAGTAGCATCGAGAACGTCATCAAGCTCCCCAAGAAGTCTATCCTCATTATCCGTGACCGAGTCAGCCGCTTCAAGGCAGATGCCGTCTGCGTTAAGGAAACAGACGCTCACGACCTCAGAGCAGAGGAAGAAGAAACCGAGATTGAAAACGTCATCTGGGACGGCGAGGCTCTGCTGGATGCCGAGGTATTCAACAAGAACGGATACAGCGCGCACGGCATGATGCTCCTGCGTAATCGTTTCTTCAAGACCTGCGCTTTCAACACCAACCTGCAGGATTGGTTCTTTGATAACGATATCGAATACGTCAGCCAGCTCGCAGGCTACACCACGGCGAGAGATATCAAGGACATCAAGCTGGTCATCACCGAGAGCAGCGTCAAGTATCTCAAATTCATGCCCAAGGATATGTCCTTCGAGGAAAAGTGCAAGCGCTTCCTTGACGCACTCTACGAGGGTAAGAATAACTCCGAGTTTGGTGTGGTCAAGGCTGATCACGATGCGCCCTTGATGCACGGAGATATGGCGTATACCAACTATCAGCTACTCAACACCCTCGGGCTTACCCGTGAGGGTATCGGCAAGCTCCTCGAGCCGTCCTTCCGCTATCTGCAGGATATGCTGGACAGATCTCCCGTTCTGCGTTATCAGATCAACATGACCACCTACAATGCCACCATTGCGGAAGAAGAACTGCCCGACCTTGCCAAGTACCGTCGGGATACAGTGCTGGATATGACCTGCCGCACGCCGCTGTTTGAGCAGACCGAGTTCTACAAATCCTTCCGTAGCGATACCACGAAGTATTTCAAGAGAAGGCTGAGAAAAGGACGAGTTGCCGTCTGCGGTAACTATCAGGTTCTGTTCGGCAACGCCTATGAGTTCCTCTTGGCACTCACCGACGAAAGCTACGAGCCGACCGAATCCTTCTCCCTTGAGGATGGACAGGTCTGCACCACGGGCTTCGCTCACGGCGAGATGGTGCTCTGCGCACGAAGCCCTCACATCACCATGGGCAATCTCTACCTCGCGCGGAACACCCACAGCTACGATCTTCTGCGTTATTTTAATCTCACGCCCAACATCATTTGCGTGAATGCGATTGAAAGCAATATTCAGCAAAGGCTTAACGGTTGCGATTACGATTCCGACTCTATGCTCGTTACCAACGACGAGTGGATCATTGCAGGCGTGACCGGTTGCTATAATATTCTGAAAGTCCCCGTTTGCAAGGCAGAGCCTATCGGCAAGACCGACTATGAGAACACGCCGAGAAGCCTCGCGGCACTTGACCAGACCATCGCCAAAAATAAGATTGGAGAAATTGTTAACCTCTCCCAGTTCCTCAACTGTTTACTCTGGGATGGGCTCTTCACCGAGCAGGGCGACCATCACCCGATGGATATCTATCACGACATCTGTATCCTCGCCGTACTGTCGGGCATGGAGATCGACAAGGCAAAGCGTTTGTACTCTGCCGACTCCACCAAGGTGCTCTCACGCCTGCGCCATTACCGCCAGAACTATAAGAGGGATCACGGCGGCAATCTGCCTGCCTTCTACAAGTATATCGTGGGAGATGAAACGCCCGACGTTGGTGAGAACAGCGCTCACCTTGAAGCGCCCATGGCTTTCGTTCACGACGCGGTGGATGCCTTCCCCGGCAGAGCAGCCTACACAAGGACGCTCTCTCTGTCAGATCTCTTTGAGCTTGATGCAAGCGATGCAGGCGCAAACGATACCCACAAGAAGCAGAATATTATAAAGGCGGTCAAGGAGGCTCACACCAAGATCACGGCGATGCAAACTGCCATGAAGGAAGCCTCGGATGATGAGAAGCTCATCCTCTGCGATGAGGCAAACGAGGTCTATAAGGCCTGCCTCAAAATCGTCTCCAAGAACGTGGCGAACGATCATATCCTCTGCATGCTTCTTGACGAGATCGACCATCCCGACAAATCGAAATACGATATCAAGTCGGCGCGGTATCTGCTCTTCGCAAGCCTGCTCTACGAGGACAACCGCAGGCTCCTTTCCAAGATCAAAACGGTCGAGGGCTTCGAGCCTTATGACCTTGTCAGAGTGGATCCCGAAAGCGTTCCCGAAGGATACCGCACGGAAGATATCTATGGTTTTCCTCACGGACATCTGCTGATCAAATAACAGAAACAACACACCCATGAGTGTCGAGAAATTCTCTCGGCGCTCTTTTTTATTCCCAATGAAAGGAGATTTTTATTGCACCATTATCAAAACAAACGTGACACCCCCGGCGATTTCTTTCCGATGCCCAAAGCCGCCTTTCGGCTGGGGCTTGATTCGGGAGAGATCGCCGTTCTCGCATTCCTGATGTACTGCGAGGACAGAAAGACTTACCAGTGCCATCCGAGCTACAGCACCATCGGAAGCGCCGTCGGTATGAGCAACAACACCGTCAAGAAATACGTGGACAGGCTGGAGCATAAGGGCTTCATCCTCACCGAGCCGACGATGGTCAAGACCCGTGACGGCAGGGCTCATAACGGCAGCCTCCTCTATACTCTGCAACCGATACAGCCCATAGAGGAAGCATACTTCGAGCGACAACTCCGAGAGGCAGAAGCGAAGATGCACTTCAACAATGCTATGAAAAAATATGAGAAGAAAGGAGGTAAGGCGAATGAAGCAGTCGATGTATAAGAATCGAGATGAGCTTCCCATGTTCCTCACCGTAATGGAAGTGGCAGGTCTTCTCGGTATCTCCCGTGCCAGCGCTTACGAGCTGGTACGTGAGGACAATTTCCCCAAGCTCAAGATCGTTCAGGGCAGAACCATCATCCCACGTGACAGGCTCCTCGAGTGGCTCGATGAGCAGACGAGATACGACAGAGCTCCACGGTGAGCGCAACAATAAGTGAGCCGTGTACCGACCACCTATGGGGGCTTTTCGCCCCCTTATTTTTTTAGCAGGATAAAGCCATGTCTAATCGCCATGGCAGACCACATCGCCCGGCAACGCCGAGCGAGGAAAAAGCACGGTGTAACAAGGCTTTTTGCAGATTGATGACGAATCGCAAGGAAACAGCCTTCATGTCTGCCGTGTGCCAAAATAGGGGGCTAACAGTCTGACACCCCCAAAAAACCAAGGTGTAGCAACGCAATTTTGGATGTCTGATTGCGGCACCTTTAAAAATTTATGAAACCATGAGGTAATAAACACATGAGTAATAATAATCAAAATTTATCCGCAAAAGGCGTAAGCCTTACCCCATCTCAATGGGAACGTTGCGACCGTCTCACTGAGCGGTACGGCAAAAAGTCCCGCAATTTATTCATCCGTGAAGCCGTGGATTTCTATTGCGTGTGGCTGGAAAAGGAGCATATGGAACGCTTCCTTCTGCCTTCTCTCGAGTCGGTTATGGACTCGAAGATCAAAGACAGCGAAGGGAGAATCCGAAACGTTGAGTTCAAAATGGCGACTCAGATCGCCGAGCTCACTCTGCTTCTCGCCGAGTATTTGAATTATTCCGACGAAGATCTGGACCGTCTTCGTGCCGATGCCATCCGTCATTTGAAGGAAACCAACGGCTCCTTCCGCTTCTGATTACGAGGTGTGAATGGCAAAAATTATTGTAAAAGCGCCGTTCTATAAACCCGGACACAAGACGGAGAAGGGGCAATCGCGCGGTGGCTACGCACAGTATATCGGAACGCGCGAGGGCGTAGAAATTCTTCGTAGCGGAATGGCAGGCTATATCGGTGAGCGTCATGGCTCTCACGGACTCTTTTCCGACGAGGGCGTTGACGTTTCTCTCTCGAAGATCAGCGAGGAAATAGACAACCATCCCGGAAACGTGTGGGGATTTATTGTCTCACTGAAACGCGAGGATGCCGAGAGAGTTGGCTACAATTCTGCCGAGCAATGGGTGAATCTCCTGCGCTCCCGACGGAATATTATTGCAAAAGAGATGGGCATCGCTCCCTCAAATCTTCGCTGGGTCGCCGCCTATCACAACAAGGAAACCAACCCTCACGTCCACATGATGGTGTGGTCGTCCCGACCGCAAGAGCCGTATCTTTCTCGCGAGGGCATCCACAACATCAAGAAGACTCTCGCCTCGGATATCTTTCGCCAAGAGCATCTGCAGATTTATAAAAAGCAGACCGAGGCAAGAGATGATATCAAGGCGAGCTGTCGCAATCGTATCGAAGCACTTGTAGCTGAAATTCGTAGCGGCAAGCACGCCTTCTCACTCGAAATTCTCGCAAAAATGGAGTTGCTTTCCGAAAAACTTCAGAGGCATAAGGGCAAAAAGGTCTACGGATATCTCGATAAAAATACCAAGGCTCTGGTCAAGGATATCGTAAAAATGCTCGGGGCTGACGAGCAGATCTCGGCAATGTATGACGCTTGGCACAGCTACAAATGTGAGATCGTTCGTACCTATACCGATGAGGTTCCCGACAAGATTCCCATCGAGGACAACGAAGAATTCAAATCGGTTCGCAATGCTGTTGTCAAAAGTGCCGCGGAGATTTCATCTCCGTCGGCACAGCCCGACCGAGAAATTGATTACGATTACGCCGAGTTGAAGGAGAGAAAAAATGATTTTGATTATCTCTCTTACCACGCGGAATTCCGTGACGATCCTATGCTATTCTACCGCCTCGGCAGATATTATCTCGAGAAGACAGACGATATGGAGAACGCAGAGTGGTGGCTTCGCATGGCGGCTGACCGAGGCATTGAGGTTGCCTCCTACCTTGTCTACAAAGCTTACCGTGACGGAAAGTTTACCGAAAAGCCGAGCGATAAGCTTCGCTATCTTCGTATGGCTGTGGACAAAAAGTTTGGATATGCCGAGTATGAATACGCCAAGTATCTGATGGATAAGTCACCCGAGGACGCCAAGATATATTTCGAAAGAGCCGCCTCCCACGGCAGCTTCCAAGCGGAATATACCTACGGCAAAATGCTCTATGACGAGGGCAAGCGCGATGAAGCTCGCGAGTGGTTCGAGCGTTCCGCACGGACGGATGCGTGGACACAGACGAGAGTGGGGCTACTGCTCTACTACGAGTACGAGGATCACGAGGCAGGTAAAGCCTTACTTTCCTCTGCAGCTGAGCAGGGCTACGAGCCTGCGCGTGAGGCGATACGTTCTATAGAACAAGGGCTGAACGCGCGGATCGCCATCGGTGTATGCGATCTGTTTTATTACGCAAGCAACATTCTTGACGAGCGATGCGAGGATATGTATAGCTCCGAGCATCAGATCGATTACCACGGCATCGACAAGAAGCAACGCCGTGAAGACCAAGCCAAGAGGCATGGTATTATTATGTATTGAGTCAAATATGTGTATTTGGCGATTATTGAAGCCCCAGCCGAACAATGACACGGTTGGGGCTACGCCACAGAGAAAAGTGGCTGTTTTAGGCGGTACAGACCGCGCAAAAATAACGAAACAAAGAGGTATTTTCCATGATAACCGGAATTAAGAAGTCTCACAAGACAACGGAAATATTCTTTGACGAGGGTAGCGATATCCTCGTCATCAACACCTATACCACCAGCCTCAAGAACAGGCTCACGGCATATGCGAG
>JAFSCG010000065.1 GCA_017436885.1 Clostridia bacterium
CTTTCCTATGAGACTTCTTTGGAAGCCGGCGAAACAGCTTACACCACTATGGTCGTATTTATGCCCACTACTATTGGTAACGAGGCTAACCACAACGGCACCAAGGTTCCCGTGATCAACCTCGGTATCAATATCGTTGCTACTCAGTACACCAGTGAAACTGATAGCTTTGGTAAAGACTATGATAAGGACGCTACATATCCCGACGTAAACTCTTAAGATGAAATCGTTATTCCTGCTGATGCCGTATCTGTTTCTGATGAAACGAGTTTGAAAAACGCTTTGGCAAATGCTGATGTCCAGAATATAAAACTGGATAATGATATCAAACTAAGTTCTGCCGCGTCAGTTACGGGTAATAAGGCTATCTATGGTCAGAAATATTCTATTAGCCATGGAGAGACTTATACAGCCACCTTACTTGATGTCCCTGCCGATGCTTCTCTCTCTTTGATCGATGTAGTTGTTAACGGTGGAAACGACTGGAGTTGGATCGAAGGAACAAGAGCACCCGCAGAAGGATGGGATGATAACAACATAGATGGTAATGTTGACGCAAAGATAACCTCCAACGGCGTAAAACTTACGGATTCGTTGATTAAGTCGGCGGGTGCGTTGGTTCTGGGAGAGAAATGTGTTATTGAGGATGCTTATTATATCGGTACTTGGGGCAATAATCATATCGTGAAAATCACTTCCGGTTCGCTTAAGTTGGACGGTGCAGTCGTTAGAGAGAATCTCGGAACAATCTTCGGTGTGTATAATGCCAATGCTGTGATTAGCGATTGCATTATCGCAGACAACATGCTTTATAACGCAAACAAAGGCGGATTGTTCGATCTGCACAACACAAGTTGCACTATGGATGGTGGTAAGATCGAGAACAACGATGGTCACGTTCGTTCCGGTTTGATTTTTGGTGTTGTGGATGAGTCCAAATTGACTATTAACGATTGTCTTATTGAAAATAATCGCGCAACAAACAGAGGTAATTCCACATCCTCTGTTATCTGCTGTGAGACCGGCGGCGATTTCGATATGAATGGCGGTTCTATTACTGACAATACCGGTATGCTCGCCGGTGCTCTCTCCGCTCGTTGGGTACTGAACGGTAACGCATCTCAGTCTTACATTAACCTGATCGGCGGAAAGATTGGAAATAATGCTTGCCTCGCTTCGACTTGGAATAATGCCGAGATATTTATCCGTGATACTGTGACAACTATTGGTCAGAATATGACGATTGTTGGTAATGTTGTTGTGGATAGTGGTGTTTCGACCCTTACAAACAATGGTACTATTGATGGTGATGTATATGTTCAGAATGCATCTGCTACTATGACAAACAATGGCACCATTGATGGTAATGTGAGTGTTACTGCGGGTACTTTCAACAATGATGGTACCGTTACAGGAACTATCACCAAAGCAGAGTAAATGCACAAGTCCGTCCTATCCCCTTTGGGGGATAGGCGGCAAGCAAACCTCCCCGAGTGCCAAGAGGGGAACCGGAGAAAGAATTTTGACTCTTTCTCCGGCAATCAAAGGGCATAAAGATTTGCATTTATGCCTTTTGATTGCCGAAAAGGAAAATCCACTAAATTTGAAAGGAGGGCTCGGATATTGAAAAAGCGGGCTTTCGGAAAGCTATATAAAGAGCTTTTCTATGTTCCGAAACACGAAAAGCTCACGGAGAAAGTCTTTCGGTGCAGGATGGCAGTATCACTTTTAACGATCCTTGCGTGTACTGCAATCATGGCAGCCTCGACCTTTGCCCTGTTCTATATGGACGTATCCACCGATCATTCCACGATTGCAGGCGCGTATTACGCCGTAAAGGTGGACAATACCGAGAACAGTACATATATCTGTCCCCTTGAATTTGAGGATAAACACGTTTTTGAAATCAAAGCGGACGGAACCGCAACCACGGGATACTGCAAAATCCAGGTTGGTGAGAATATCTATTACACCGAACAGATATTCCAGGGTCAATCTTTGGTTTTGACCGTTCAAGCGGCAAAGGATACAGTTATTACCTTTACTCCCGGATGGGGTACGCTCTCCGAGGAAACTTGCGGAACCGATATCAGCCATTCCGTAACACCCTCCACAACATACACCGTGGAGCCGACCGCCAGACTTTCAAGCATTGCGGCACATTACGGCGTGACCGAGGAAGATATCCTCATTTACAACAACCTTTTAGCTGCGACCGTTGCCGAGGAAAGCACTACTCCGCTTCTTCCTGTTGGTACGGAATTAAAAATACCTAACCCTGCCGAAAACGTGGAGCCTTACAAAGTACCTTATGCAACTTATGTCATAGAGCCGACAGCAACCCTTGACGCGATCTCCGCGCATTACGGTATTTCCATTGAGGATATAATCGCGTTTAACGGCGTGACAACCTACGACGTGGGAATGAGCTTGAAGATACCAAACGCCGATCCGTACATACCCGATTATGCTGTTCCTTATGCGACCTACGTTGTTGAGCCTACGGCTACCCTTGCAAATATCGCGGCATATTACAATGTGTCCGAGACGGATATTTTGCTTTACAACAATATTTCGGAAATTTCTGTGAATATGCCTCTCTATATCCCCGGTGTTGTAGAAAACACACCCAAGTATGCCGTTCCTTTCGCAACGTACACGATTGAAGCAACCGCTACCCTGGAGGGCATTTCAGAGTATTACGGCATTTCCGTTGACGATATTGTGGCATATAACAGTTCTGTGGATATGACCGCAGGAAATGTAATACTGATCCCCGGTGTTTCTCCCGATACTCCGTCCTACGTTGCACTCGTCCCCGAACCTCCCAAAGTAGAGGATACCGTTTCGGGCGGTGATGTTGGTACAGGCGAGCAGACAACCGAGCAACAGCCCACACAAGAGCCTGACAGCGAGGAAAAAGCATTGTTGACCTCCGGCGATACGGATTTTGTTCTCACATCGGAAAGCACCATAACGCTCAAAAATGCGGATATCCTTCTCTACAAGGGCAAGGAATACCAAAAGGGTCTTGACTTCCGTATTACCGGCATTGAAGCTGTTGCGGATATAAACAACAAGACCGGCGAATATTTCTGTAAGCTGTTGACGAGTGCGGAAACGCTGTCTCTCTGCCTTGAAATAACCGAAAACATTGAAAACGGTTATCTGAAAGTGATTATCGGAGAAAGCGAGTATTACACCGTACAGATCAAGAAGGACGCATATATCCGCTTGGATATCGTTGCTCCCATCGGAACGGAAATACGCCTTGAAGCCTATGAGGGCATTTCACAAGCAAGTATCAACGGGGCTACACTTTACGGCGACAATATCAAAGACGATGCAGACGGCAATAATCCGCTTCTGATAGCGCAAACAACGGCGGAACAGCCTACCGTTGAACAGCCTACGGTTGAAACTCCTGCGGCTGAGGAAACCACCACCGTCACGGAACAACCCACTACGGAGCAGCCTACGGTTGAGACACCTACGACCGCGGAAACATCTTCCGTTACGGAAACGTCGATTACGGAACAACCAACGGCTGAAACGCCTACGGAAGAAACCACTCCTACCGAGGAAACACCCACACCCGAGGATACCACATCGGGCGGCGAGGTGCCTACGGAAGAACCTACCCCTGTAGGTGATGAACCGACCGATACCGGCGCAACAGAATAATTCAAAAGGACTTCAAGCCCATCCGTGTACCGCAAGTAAGCGGCATGGGTGGGCTTGTTTGGTTATGTGCAAACAACAAGGACGATACCCACAATGACGAAAACAAAGCTGACGGGCGAGCTTCCCGGTCAAAGCACCGGACGCCTCACCATTACGGATGAATATATAACGACAGACAAAGGCGAGAAAAAATATCTCTGCCGCTGTGACTGCGGAAATGAGAAATACATATTGGAGCGCACCCTGCGATACGGCGGAGCCACAAGCTGCGGCTGTCTGCGCAAGGAGAACGCCTACAAGGCTGTTTCCCACGATCTGACGGGTAAAGTGTTCGGGGAATTGACCGTACTTCACAAAGCCGAAAATCAGCGTAAAAACGGCGGTGTATGGTGGACGTGCCGGTGTTCCTGCGGAAATTTATACGATGTACCGGGTACTCTCCTTGTCAAAGGTCGCCGTACCGATTGCGGACGGGAAAACCACGAAAAGAATTATGCTACCTCAAATATTGAGGGACAGAAGTTCAATCAGCTCACAGCGCTCTACCCCACCAAACGGCGTGACAACAAAGGTTCCGTGATTTGGCATTGCCGTTGTGATTGCGGAAACGAAATTGATGTGCCGTACAATTCGTTAGTTTATTCTAATATGCAAAGCTGCGGCTGCCGCAAAAAGGAGCATGACGAAAAGCTGGGGACATTCTTGACCCATATTGCCGGTACATCTCTTGATATGCTCAAAAGCGAAAAGATACCGACAAACAATACAAGCGGCGTGAAAGGCGTTTACTTCATCAAAGGTAAATGGGTCGCAAAGATCGTCTTTCAGAAAAAGCAATATTATCTTGGTGCATTTACAGATTTTAATGAGGCAGTACAGGCACGAAAGGACGCGGAGGACATCATTCGTGACGGTACGGTAGAACATTATAACCGATGGAAAGCAAAAGCAGATACAGACCTTGAATGGGCGAAGAACAATCCTATTTCAATCTTCGTTGTGAAGAAAGTGGATAATACTGTTTCCATCACATTTCTGCCGGTGATGGAATGATTATGAAAATTGTGGAGGACTATATTATGCTTCAAAATAACGGTTCATCTCGTCAGCCGCCCGGCTGTGTATATGTAGCTTTCAAAGCGCTCAACTTGCGAAAAAAACAAGTTGGGCGCTTTGTTTTTATATGCCAGACAAAATATAAGGAAATAACCTAAACCGATACATTTTTCTACAAACAAATTCCTACAAGGAGGATCTGTGATGGATACGGAAATTCATTTCGAACAGCCCGAAACAGATACATTCAAATATTCGATAAGCAAGATGGCGTGGCAGTATAGCCCACCGCAATAGCAGGCATCCGACCGTGAGGGAGGCTGTGCTGCCCTTACGGCGAGGATGTCACAATGAAAAATTACGATTACATATTCCGTTGTGTTCATATCCACAGCGGACGAGGCCACCGCTCCCACCATACGCAGAGGCAGCATAAAGCGCAGTCTGGAGGTCAAAAGGGCTCGGACAAGCCTCCGGGTAAAGCTCACCCATATCCTAACCGTAACGCCAAATTTGCCCCGTTTTTTTCGCGGGGTGAGTTTGGCGTTTTCTGTTACGCCCATTTTCTGAAATGCAAGACCGGCCACGGTGTCGGCTGCCGCTCTCCGCCCTTTCAATTCTATCAGGAAATCCACCCGAAACGAATTGAAAGGAGACGCAAAATGAGCGACACGAAAAAATATTTTCAACAAATTTCCGAAAACATGCCAAAACACCCTTTCCCAAGACCTTTATTGGACGAAAGGGGAAAGAACGACCTGCCTCCCGGCACGACGAAGGGAGGTGAGAAAATGGAACTCGATCCCAAAGAAGTCCAAATACAGCAGGCTTTTGATAGCTTTTGCAAAAAGGTGTTGAAGCATGAGGCTGCAAACGGTCACAGGAAAATCAATCGTAGGGCTAACATGGAGATATCTATGAGCGAGCTGCCGGAAGAAGCGCTGGAACAGCTTGCGGTTTACGATGAATACCCCTGGGACTACACA
>JAFSCG010000066.1 GCA_017436885.1 Clostridia bacterium
TATTCGGGCTTTTCCTCGGCATTCTCGCCTTCGGAGCTTTCCTTTGCATCGGCTTTGGCCTTTTTTGCCTTTTCGTCCTCGTCTCCCGCTATTATATCAATGAGGAAGACAAAGAGTATCAAAGCGATACCGCCGCAAATGGCAACGTAGGATCCGGGAGGCTGCTGAATATACGCGGCCACGTATCCGAGATACGGAACGGTGAAAACGGGACTTCCGACTATACTGTCGGCAGTAACGGGACTTCCGTCGGCCATTTCGTTTGCAATTCCCTGAGTGCGGAAGGACGGCTTCGAGGGATCGCTCTCGTTGGGGATGACCTCGATGATACGGTGGGTAGCCGTGCTCGATCCGCTGATGCGGAAGGTAATATCGTCGCCCACCTCAAGAGTAGCGGGGTCCACCGGTTTAACGTATATCGTTGCTCCCGTATGGTACTCCGGCTCCATAGAGGGGGAAAGCACCGTGTACACCTGCATACCGAACACTCTGACACCCGCAAGCAGGAAGGCCACCAGCACCACGGCGCATATAAGAAGGGTCGTGATGCTCCTTAATATTTTAACTATGATCTTTTTCATTTATTTGCCTTTATTTGCCTTTTTTGATAAACATTGGATATCTTGCCGCGCTCCGCCTTAAGTGCAAAAACACCTGAAAATAAGGGCGACAAGCCACCGGGGTCGTTTTTTCCAACTCCGGCGGATAAAGCGTTATGCATTTTTTGATCGCGTTCTCCCCTCTTATAAGGCGTCTGCGGTTTCACATTGCTAACTCACATCAAAAAAATTACAAAGTGTTCCAAATCGGGTGCATCGGTAAACTAACACAAAGATATAATGATGTCATGAGAATTGCCATCGGCAGAAACAAATAACAAACAGAAAGGAATTTTATGAACGCAGTTATCGAGAAAAAAGTCGGCAAGAACATTCGTGTGCTCAGAGAGCGCGCGGGAATGACTCAGGAACAGCTTGCGGCAAGGCTTCAGGTCCGCGGATGCGACCTGACCAGAAGCGCAGTTGCCAAGATCGAGGTTGGTCAGCGCCATCTTTACCCCGATGAGGTAGTGCTCATCAAGGAAATTCTCAACGCGGAATATGACGAGATCTTCGCTATGTAAGGAGCCGTTTGGCTTCCCTGCGAGGCAGCCGACAGTTTTATCGAAAAATGGATATAGGTACACCTATCCACTTTCCTTTCAATTTTAGCACCCTTAATCCAAAATTGCAATAGTTTTCTCAGCAAATGTTTACATTTCTATAATCATTTGCTTATTTTTTCTCGATCAAATTGTCGAAAACCGTCGTTTTTAGTCATTTTTATCAAAAAAAAGGAGCAAAGCCGCAAAAAGCACAGCAGTCACACCTTCTCATATTAACTGTAAAAGAAACGGAACCCGCCAAAAAAGCGTAATGTCTTTATCGGAAAAATGAAATAGGGGTATGGGCATAGCCCGATGCATTTGCAAAACAAATGCGACTTTGGCAACAAAAAAATAAAAGAGAGAGTAATGCGGAAGCAAAATTCCGTAAGACTCTCTCTTTTTCTGCTTTTCGGTTCAGAGTTATGAGTTTGCTATCGCAAACGTTATGATATGATCGTCCTTGCGATCTTCAACTTGGCGAAGCAAACCGTAACGATGCCGTCATCCGTAACTCGTAACTTGCCCGCATAGATGATCATAGTTTAGCGTGGTGTCCGTAAAGGACCCCACGCTAAATGCCGATTTCCGTTTTTTTACCAATCCCAGCCCGTATAAACGGTTCCGAGATCGGGCTTGCTGAACACCTCGACGAAGGTGCCGTTTTTAAACTCAAAGCCTTGGGTAGCAAGGGAGGAAACGTAAACGTTTTCCCCTGCGTATTCCTTCAGCAATGCAAGCATCTCCTTGCGGACGGTGTACTTTGTGGTGGCGATAAGCGGTGCGGGAACGAACACGTGCTTTGCCTTCAGAACTCCGTAAAGAGAACGAAGATCGTTGTAGAAATGGTGGGACGTCTGCACCGCATCGTAGTTTTTCAGCTCTGTCAGCTGATTCGTCATCATCGCTCTCATAGCGGGCTCGTTTATATCTCCCGTTATAAGAATGCTTGCCCCGTCAAAGCTCAGGCGGAAGGTAACGCAGGAGTTGTTAAAATCCCCCGCTATCAGCGTTTGGGCAGTTTTTGCGTCCGTCAGCTCCTCGTGGGTATACAGCATATGTATTTCCGTGTCGCAGATCGTTACGGTCTCTCCCGTGTGCATTTTAAAGAACTTGATGCTGTCTATATCGGAGTATTTTCCCAGATAATCGTACATCTTCGATACACAGCTGCGGAATGCGGAAAGGGTTCCGTCGTCCTCGTATACGGATGGCATATTGAACAGCATTCGCTCAATTATTACCTTTGTTCCGTACCTTTGCAGAAAAACGCAAAATCCCGATAGGTGATCCTGATGGCCGTGGGTTATGATCCACGCGGCAACGCGCACCTTGCCGTTTACGGGTGTGTCGGTGATCCGGCGCAGGAGCGACCAGAGATTTGCGGCCTCGGCATCGTCGAACTGATCGTAGGAGCCGCCGTCGATAATGGTTACGGAATTATCGGGGTTCTTTATGATATACAGCATTCCGTAACCTTGGGAGCCGGAAAGACCGTACTGATATATCTGCGTGGTCTCCCCTTCCTTTTTATTATATACGTATCCGAAATCCTCGGCAGATATACCCGCGGGATCCTCTATTACTCTTACGGTTTTTTCCCTGCCAAGGTAGTAAACGTATATGCGCTCGCTCTTATGCTCGCCGTCGATAAAGCGGTAGCTTGCGTACGCGTTGTTACCTTCCTCCAGATAGCTTTCGCGCTTCAGGGCCCCGATACCGTCAAGCTTGGAAAGATACGCCGCAAACTGCTCCTTATCCGTTTCGGATATTATCTGCATTCTGCTCTCGTTTTTAATGGAAAAATCGGGATCAAGTGCGCCCTGACCTGCCATATATACGGCATTGGAAAGGTATCCGCCATCGTATTTTGGAGCGGTATCAAGGAGCCACACCTGCCCCATAATACGCTCGTAGCTTTTGCCGCACAGATAGCAAACGGTAACTCCGTCCTGCTCGGTGTAGCGGTGGCATTTTGCGCCGTCGAGGTACTGAACGCTCTTATCTGCAGGCTCGTCGCCCGTACCGAGCCACAGGATGATATTATCCACGTAGCCGTTTTGCTGTCCGCCAACCTTAAGAGCGAGAGTTCCGCCGCCAACGTCGTTATCCGGCCGCACTGCCGCCCTTGTTGCTTTCTCGTTCAGGGCGGATACAGCCACCCATTTATCCGACGCGGGATATCCGGGGGTATTCACACGGACGTAAACGTTAACACCCCGCTTTTGATCAACGGCGTACCGAACGGAGAGATCGATTCCGGAGAGGAGAGCCGTTCCGTCGTAATATTTTCCAAGCAAGCGGTAGGCCACGGTGGTCTCTGCGGTCTTTGAGGTGCTGCTTGACTTTGCAACGTAGGCATTATCCTCGTAGTTATACCATTTGCCCGCATAGTAATACTGATTGTGTCCGTAGCCGCCGTTACGCAAATGAAAGCTGTTATAATAATTACCCGCGTAATCGGTTACTACGTTTATGTAACGGGAAACGGCAGACGCATCGGTATACCGCAGATCGTACTGCAGCGTGTAGCTGCGATCCATAAAATATGCCAGCTTATCCCCTTCCACGATGGTATAAAGGGAATCACCGCCCTCGGTACCGGAAGCGTAGTTGGTTATATAAAGAGCCTTGCCGCCGTTGTAGTCCTTAAGAGAAAGCTTTGCAGTTGCATCCGTCCCTGCGCCGTCTGCCTTGTTCAGACGCTGCCAGCCAAGGAGGCTCAGCAACGACTTGTCCGTTGCGTTGCTGTTGTATTCAAAATTTTCGTAATAAAGCAACGTGCCGTCTGCAGGCGGCTCGCTCAGCTGCGGACCGACAACAGGTTCCGTCACAGGCTCCGTCACGGGTTCCGTCACAGGTTCGGTCACGGGCTCGGTCACGGGTTCGGTCACGGGCTCTGTTACAGGCTCCGTCACGGGCTCCGTTACGGGTTCGGTCACAGGTTCCGTTACGGGCTCTGTTACAGGCTCTGTCACAGGTTCGGTCACGGGTTCCGTTACCGGTTCCGTTACCGGTTCGGTCACGGGCTCGGTCACGGGCTCTGTTACAGGCTCCGTCACAGGCTCCGTCACGGGTTCCGTCACGGGCTCCGTTACAGGCTCTGTTACAGGCTCCGTCACAGGTTCCGTCACGGGCTCGGTCACGGGCTCGGTCACGGGCTCCGTTACGGGATCCGTTACTACGGTAGTAACGGGCGGATCGGTCTCCGTTCCGCCGTTATTCGGCGTTGCACAAGCCGCAAGGGAGAATAACTGCAAGAGGCACAGCAGCAAGGCAAGAACGCGGAATGCTGTTTTCATATTATTTTTCCTTTCATTTGTCGTTTGCAGCGTAGACAAGAAAGTCGTAATAAACGGGCGCGTCCTGCGGTATGCCGTTTGATAGCTTGTACCACATCTCAAAATACGGACTGTCAAATGGAAGTATATATCTGTGGAGATTATTATCGGGCATTATGAACACAAGCTGCTCCGTTTCGCCCCTTTTATATTTCTCCACGTATTCTTCATTATATTTATATGCAACGGTGTTCTCCACGTACTTATCCGCGCGGAACAGCATTACGCAGGAGGATACGAGGCACAGCGCAACGCAGAGCACCGCGGCAACGCATTTAAGTGCCTTTTTATCAAACGCAAGGCAAAGCAGTCGGGAGACCGCGCCGCATACAGGCACGAAAAGCAGCAGTGCGGAGCAAAGACAGGTGCGTGCACCTATCTCGGGGGAAAGGAACATTGCCGCCTGCAAAGCGGCCGCAAGGAGGCAGAATGCGGGGGGGAGAAAATCCCTGTGCCTTATAAATACAACGAGCATCAAAACCAGCATAAACACGCAGGAAAGACCCGTGGCACCAAAGGCAAGCCCCCACAAAAGCTCATCACCGGAGCCCGAAAGGAGCAAGTAAACGTAAAAAATGCAGGAAACGTGAGAAAAAGGGATCAACGCCGCGCAAAGCTTGGCGGTACGCTTCATATTATGCTCGCGTGCCTTTGCAAGCAGGTATATGGGAAGTGAAATAAGCAAAAGTGCGTACAGCACCGTGCTTCCCCTCTCTCCGATATTGTAATTTACCACCACGCTGACGTTGCCGAGGATGCGGTCCATAATGGGGCGGGCGTAAAAATCGGGATAATAGCCGGTTCTTGCCTCGTTACCGGGGGCAAGGAACAAAATGCCGAAGCAAACGAGCCCAACGGCAAAGCAGATGGAAAAAACGGTGATAAGCCGTTTTTTTACGCTTTTTTCCCGCTTTTCAAGGCAGGAGCGAAGCAAAAAGTAAAAACATACCGCAAGAAAGCCGGTGCTTGCCTGCTCGGTGGACTGCCCCACCAAAACTCCGCAGGCCACGAGGAACGGGACACATTTTCCGCCGCCGTTCTCGTAAAACGCAAGTGAAAAATAAGTAAACGCCAAAAGTAACGCCATTGGGAACAGATAGTTCACCGAGCCCGTGGCCCAGTACACCGTCCCCTTTACCATTTCAAGGGGCAAAGTGCCGAAGAGAAAGCAGGAAACAAGCAGTGATACACCGAACCGCTTTGTAAAAAATCCGTTTTTGTGTGCGCTTGCGGCAATAGCCGCGGCAAAGAACACAGAAGCACCGACCGCCGCCAAATTAGCTACGGAAAAGACTGTGAGACTTCTGTCCGCAAGGAAAAATTCCACAAAGAGGTGAACGAGCACACGCCCGTTCACCTCTTTGAAATGTCTGATATTTTCGGAAATAAAATACTCGCGGGAGCTTACGAAGGTAGAGTAGTAGTAATCGTCGCCAAACATGGGCATGGAAAAGATAACTACCGCCTGAAGGCAGAGAAACAGCGCAAAAAATCCGTAGCAAAGCAGCACCGACCCTTTGACCTTACCAAGCTTTCCTGCCATAACCCTTCTCCTTTAGTGAGGAATCTCGTCCTCTCCGCCGTCGTTTTTATCGTCCTTTTCTTCGGTGTCGTAAACACCCTCGTCGGTGGAGTAGCCGTCCTCGGGCTTCTCGGCCTTTTCGGCGGCCTCTCTCTCGGCCTGCTCGGCCTCGATAGCCTTACGGCGCAGCTCGTTTTCCTCCTCGCTGCGGCGGCGCTTTTCCTCCGTCATAGCCTCAAGCTCCTCGAAGGTAACGTCGCCCTCCATTGCGGCCTTGAACTGCTCCTCGTCCATAACCTCGTTCTTAACAAGGAACTCGGCAATGAAGTCCAGCTTTGCACGTCTGAGCTTCAGGACCTCCTCGGCTCTGGAGTATGCCTCCTCCACGATGCGCTTGATCTCGGCATCGATAAGGGAAGCAGTCTCCTCGGAATAGTTGCGGTCGCTTGAGAAGTCGCGGCCGAGGAACACCTCGCCGTCGCTGTGCTCGGAGCCGTAAAGTATGGGTCCGAGCTTGTCGCTCATACCGAAGCGCATAACCATCTTGCGGGCGATCTGGGAGGCACGCTGAATGTCGTTTGATGCACCGCCGGAGATATCGTCAAACACGATAGCCTCCGCAACGCGTCCGCCCAGAAGCATGGAGATCTCCTCCTCCATTGCCTTGCGGTATACGCTGTACTTATCCTCAACGGGAGGTGTAAGAGTGTAGCCGAGGGCTCTGCCGCTGGGAATAATGGAAATAAGTGTAACGGGATCCTGAGTTTTCATCTCGTACGCAACGACGGCGTGGCCCGCCTCGTGGTACGCGGTCTTCAGCTTTTCCGAATCCTTGATCTGCATACTCTTCTTGGGAGTACCGACGATTATCTTAAGAGAAGCCTCCTCGATATCGTTCATACCGATGAGGGTCTTGCGCTTTCTTGCGGCGATAAGTGCCGCCTCGTTAAGAAGGTTGGCAAGGTCCGCACCCGTGAAGCCCACGGTGGTCTTTGCCACCTTGGAAAGATCCACGTCTGCCTCAAAGGGCTTCTTACGCGCGTGGACCTTCAGAATCTCCTCTCTGCCCTTCAGATCGGGGTAGCCGACGGTTACCTGTCTGTCAAAGCGGCCGGGACGGAGAAGCGCGGGGTCAAGGATATCGGGGCGGTTGGTTGCGGCAATAACGATAACTGCGTTGTTGCCGTTGAAGCCGTCCATCTCGACCAGCAGCGGGTTGAGGGTCTGCTCCCTCTCGTCGTGTCCGCCCCCATGCCCTGCGCCGCGGTGGCGGCCCACTGCGTCTATCTCGTCGATAAAGATAATGCTTGCGGGATGGCGCTTTGCAGTTTCAAACAGGTCGCGCACTCTCGATGCGCCAACGCCGACGTACATCTCCCCGAAATCGGAGCCGGAGATGGAGTAGAAGGGTACCTCCGCCTCACCGGCAACTGCCTTCGCAAGCAGGGTCTTACCCGTGCCGGGAGGGCCCATAAGAAGCACTCCGCGGGGTATCTTTGCCCCAAGCTTTTTAAAGCGCTCGGGATTTTTGAGGAACCCAACTACCTCCTCAAGCTCGGCCTTTTCCTCGTCGGCACCCGCCACGTCCGTGAAGCGAACGCGGTTCTTATCGGGGGTATTTATCCTTGCGCGGGATTTGCCGAAGCCGCCTATCTTGGAGTTCTTACCGCCGCCGGACATAAAGCGGATCATATAAATGAACAGTCCCACAAACACCAGCATCGCCAGCGCGTAGGGGATAACCGTCATCCACCACTGCTGGTTGTTCGGCTCCTCAAAGTCGTACTCGGTTATTACACCGCGCGCGTACTGTCCGTTCTCGCCGAGGATCAGCTTTTCGAAGATCTGCTCGCGGAACATTTCGTAGTCAAGGAGGCGGAAGGTGACCTTGCTGTCCTTATCCTCGTTATCGGGATCGGTATCGGAGCGTACCATAAGCACAAGCTCCGCATCCTGATTTACGGTAAAGGTGCGCACCTTTTCCTCCACGAACAGATCGTAGATATCGCTGAACACCGTTTCTTCCTTTTCCGTAGCACCGAGAACAAGCGTACCCGTAACGAGTATCATTGCCACAAGCACCACGTAAAGAAGTATCGTTTTCAAATTGCTTTTCATCAATCAATAAACCATGCCTTTTCTTTATTTCTCAAACGCAAAATCCGGAATACCTACGTAGGGTAAGGTGCGGTATTTTTCGTCAAAATCCAATCCGTAGCCCACAACGAAGTAATCGGGAACCACTTTGCCCACGTAATCGGGAGTAAAGTCCACTTCCCTTCTTTCGGGCTTGTCAAGCAGCGTGCAGGTCTTAACGCTGCGCGCACCCTTGCCGAGCAGATGGGAAACGACCATTTTGAGGGTCCTGCCGCTGTCGATTATGTCCTCTATTACAAGTATGTCACAATCCTCGAGTCCCTTGCGAAGAACGTCCAGATGTATGGTAAGATTTCCGGAGCTTACGGTACCGGCGCCGTAAGATGACACCTTCATAAACTCCAGCTCTGCGGGCAGAGTTATCTTACGCATAAGATCGCTCATAAAGGGTACCGACCCCTTTAAGATGCCCAAAAGCACCAGATTCTTTCCCTCAAAGTCGCGGCTTATCTCCCCCGCAAGACGGGTGGTAATGTCGTCTATCTCCTCGCTGCTTATAAGTACGTGACTAACTTCCTTGGTTTCGTCTATCATTTAACGTCCTCCGTCCTCACGCCGGTTGGCGCTTCGATGTAATATATTAAATAATCTGTTTCCGAATCTTTTCCGGCCGCTCCGTCGCGAACGCGGAAATGGGGTACCCAGAGTATGCCCTCGCCGTCGCAGATAACGGGAAGGCTGTCCCTTTGCTTTTTCGGGAGTTTTTTATCGTTAAAGAGCTTTTTAAGCCTTCTTTGCATATTTCCGAAGCGATAGCTGTCTCCCGGCTCTCTTGCCCGTGCGTAAAGACCTTTTTTTATTGTATCACCTTTAACGCGGGCGAATATTGACAAATTGTAAACATTTTGCAACGTCTGTGTGTTTTTTATGTGTTCGGCAGATAAAAGCACCAGCCTTGCACCGTTTGAAAGAATATTTTCTCCCTCTTTCAGCGGGAGCATTTCAATGGGAACCGTCTCCTCCGCTGTCCGAAAGCACAGCAGGCCGCGCTCGCATCGGCAAACAACGTCGCCGGGCAACCAGACCTCAAAGGGTTCTTCTCCCCGTTTCAGACAACGTTCCACCGCCTCCAGATGTACGCTTTCCGCCTTTTTTTCACTTATTTTGCCGTAAGCAAGCATCAAAACGCGGGAAAGCATAGCCGGATGAAGCTCTCTCAGCTTATGGGATGGGAGACCGTTTTCGTACAGCTCACAGAATATTCTGCCCGCCTCCGTATCCAAATAGTCGCGGTCCCGGCGAAGATTGCGGGAGGAGCGTCCGATCGACGATGCAACGTCGCCGTACAGACCGTCGAGTCTTGGCATTATCTCCGCTCTTATATAATTTCGGGAATATTTCGTGTCCTTATTCGTGCTGTCGGTGACGTACTCAAGGGAATTCTCCCTGCAATAGTCAAGCACCTCGCCGCGTGTAACGTCTATCAGCGGTCGGATGATATTCCCTCTCACGGGAGGAATACCGCACAGACCGTTTATCCCTCCGCCACGGGCAAGATTGAACAGCACCGTTTCACCGTTATCGCTTGCGGTATGAGCGGTGGCGATGCGGTCAAATCCGGGATACTTTTCCATCAGGCTGTAAAAAAACTCATACCTGATATTCCTTGCCGTCTCCTCAAAGCCCTTGCCTGCCTTCCTTGCGGCGGCGGCAACGTCCGTGCGAAGCACCTCGAGAGGTATATCGGCTTCTGCACATATCCTGCGGCAGAAGGCCTCGTCGCCGTCGGCCTCCGCACCTCTCAGCATATGATTAACGTGAGCGCACATAATGGGCACGCCGTCTTCGCGGCACAGCTCTGTCAGCGCGTGGACCATTGCTCGGCTGTCGGCACCGCCGGAAAAAGCGGCAATCACACCGCCGCAATTATCAAGCATTCCGTATTCTTCCACGGCGGTACGCATTTTTTGCGCCAGCTTATCCGTTGTTTTGCCTTGCTTGCATAAGCTTTTCTTCATCTTCGGGCATAAGCGTAACGAACTTGGTGTACTGAGGTACCCATCCCATTTTTACCGTTCTTGTCTCGCCGTGGCGGTTTTTTGCCACGATGACCTCGAACAAACGGGTCGTGTTACGCTCCTCCTTTGACAGTTCATAGTATTCGTCGGAATAAAGGAGCATTACCATATCCGCATCCTGCTCGATGGATCCCGACTCGCGCAGGTCGCTGAGCATCGGGCGGTGTCCGCCCTCGGAATTTTTACGGCTCTCGGGGTTACGGGAAAGCTGTGCACAGCAAAGTATCGGCACGCCGAAGTCCTTTGCCATCAGCTTCAGATTACGGGAGATATCCGAGACCTCGTTCGTACGGCTGTCGTACTTTTTATCACCCTGCATCAGCTGCAGGTAGTCGATAACTATCAGTCCCAGCTCGTTTCCCTTAACGCGGCGCAGCTTTGCGCGCATCTGGGAAATGGTGATGCCTGCGGTATCGTCTATTCTTATATCACAGGAACCGAGCTTATCGGTGGCGTAGCAGAGCTTATCCCACTCCTCCTCCGTAAGCTTACCCGTGCGCATCGCGTTGTTGCTTACCATACCCTCGCTTGAGAGCATACGCATTGCAAGCTGCTCGGCGGTCATCTCCAGGGAAAAGATGCAAACGGCCTTGCCCGATGACTTTGCCACGTTTGCGGCAATGTTCAGTGTGAAGGACGTTTTACCCATACCGGGTCGCGCTCCGACCAGAACCATATCTCCGGGGCCCATGCCGATAAGAACCTTATCAAGGGCGGAGTATCCGGTCTGAAGACCCTTTTCCCCCTCTTTTTCGTTTGTCAGCGCCTCCAGGTGGTCAACAACGTTAACGAGGACCTCCTCGATGGTGCGGAAATCGTCGCCCGTCTTATTGTTGGCAAGGTCGTATATCCGTTGCTCCGCGCTGCCCACGATATCGGCGACCTTACCTTCCTCGGAGTACGCAATGTCGCTTATATCGCCGCAAACGTTGATAAGACGGCGAAGCACCGCCTTGTCCCTGACGATATTTGCATAGTCCTTTATATTGGAGGAGGTAGGCACGCTTTCCGCAAGGAGCTTGATGTATTTTACGCCGCCCGCCTTATCGCAGGCTCCGCTTTCGGAAAGACGGTTTATGAGAGTTACAACGTCTATCTTCTTGCTTTCGTTGAACATCAGCTTCATTGCCGCGTACACCTCGCGGTGCTCGGAAAGATAGAAGTCGTCCTCGTTTAATATAGTGGCAATAACGGAAAAGCTTTCCGGGTCAATAAGCACACTGCCGAGTACAGCCTGCTCCGCAAACTGTGAATATGGCAGCTTTCTTTGCAGATCGTCCATAATTATCTCGCTTTTTAATTATTTGTCACGCCGTTCGTTTTTTATTTATCCGCAACCACTACGGTAACGGTGGCCTCCACTCCCGTGTAAAGCTTGATCTTTACGGGGTGGCTTCCGTAGGTCTTGATAGCATCGGCAAGCATGATCTTTTTCTTATCCACGGGAATGCCTGCGGTAGCGAGAGCCTCGGAAACGTTCTTGGAGGTAACGGCACCGAAAAGACGTCCGTCGCCGCCTGCCCTGCAAACGACCTTAACGGTCTGCCCCTCCAGCTTTGCGGCAAGAGCCTGCGCCTCGGCACGCTCGGTGTCGATCTTGTGCTGGCGGCTTGCTTCTTTATTTTTAATGTCGGTCATTGCGCCGGCATCTGCGGGCTTTGCAAGCTTCTTGGGGAAAAGAAAGTTTGCGGCATAGCCCTCGCTTACGTTAACTATGGTACCTGCCTTGCCGGTACCCTTTACGTCGCTTAAAAGTACTACTTTCATGATATATTCCTTTCGTTATGGTTTGAGCCTATGCGGCATTACTTCTTGCTGCCGAGCTCGGAAAAATATTCGTCTATGGCGTCGCGCAGGCGTCTTGCCGCGTTATCCAGAGAATCGGACTTAAGCTGTGCGCCGGCCTCCTCAAAGCGGCCGCCTCCGCCAAGCTTTTCCAGAATGTGCTGAACGTTTACCCTGCCGTTTGAGCGGCCTGAAATATGAATTGCCGTTTCCGTGGGCACCATGGTAAAGGAAGCGTCCACACCCCTGAGCTCCAGCAGCTTATCCGCAACTCTTGCGGCGCAGATTATACCTGCGTTCTCCGATGCGGCAATGGCTACGTTGGGATGCTTTGCGTAGATGACCGCACCGGCCTCGAAGGCGGCCTCGTCCTTCATGGAGGAGAAGTCGCGGTCAAAGAGAGAACGTATCTCCTCGGGGTTTGCACCCGCACCGCGCAAAAACAGTGCGGCACCGAAGGTACGGGGACCCGTGCCCTTGGTAAAGCGCTTGGTATCCAGCTGTATACCCGCAAGGAGCAGCTCCGCCTCCTGACGGAGAAGCGTGCGCGTGGGCAAACTTTGCTCGATCATTTCGGCCACAAGCTCCGATGCGGAGGATGCGGATACCTCGATATAGGTAGCGGCACCGGAATAATCGAACTCCAGCACCTTGCGATGGTGGTCAACGAACACCTTGCGCTCCACAGCCTCGGCAACTCGGGGTGCCTCAAAGAGTTTGGGATTATTTACGTCCACAAAGATCACAAGGCTCTCGGAGCTGACAAGCTCCAGAGCATCGTCCTCGCCGATGAACACGCCCTCATACTCGGGCAGGTCCTTCAGCCTTTGCATACACATCTTAACGGTGGGATCCTCAAGATCCACGATAATATTAACGGGAACACCGCAGAAAAATGCCATACGCGCCATACCGACGGCCGCGCCGAAGGCATCAAAATCAATCTTTCTGTGACCGCAGATAAGCACGTTATCGGAGGAGGATATTTTGGTGCAAAGCTCGTTTGCGAACACGCGGGAGCGAACCTTTGTTGCCTTGTGCGCAGTTTGGCTTACGCCGCCGAAGTAAAGCACGCCGGAGCCCTCGGTACGTACAACGGCCTGGTCGCCGCCGCGCTCAAGGGCAAGCTTCTGCGCCTCTGCGGCAGCTGCCTCCCTCTCGGCAAGGCTGCCCTCTATCCTTGCGGCACCGATGGAGGCGGTAATGGAGGTGCCTGACTCCGAGATTCGGATATCCCTTATCTCGTCAAGGACGGAGAACTTGTTTTTGATACACTTGTCCAACGCCTCGCTGGTGATAAAAAGCAGGTATTTGTTGCGTTCATACTCGCGGAGTATGCCCTTGAGTCCCACAGCCCATTGCTTTATAACGTTGTTGGTCCGTGCCTCGATCTGGCGGTATTCGTCCTTGAGGTACTGCTGCATCTCCTCAATGTTGTCTATACGGATGTACACCACAACGGGCTGCTCGTTTTTGTGCTCCTCTCTGAGGGTCATGAGCTCGGATATATCCGTAAGCATAAGCAGGATAAAGCTCTTATCGTGGGAATGGAGCTCGTAGGTAGCGCATTTATACGTGCGGCTTCCAAGCATAAAGGTACCGCCGCGCTCTCCTTCTCCGGTCAGCAGATGCGCAGAGTGAGGGAAAAGCTCCTTTACGGTAGCCGCGTTCTTCTGTGCGCTGTCGGCGGCCGTAACAAAGGCGTCGTTATACCACAGGATGGCACCCTGCTTGTCGCAGATAACGGCGGGGGTGGCAAGCTTGCGGGTCATCTCGAATATATTGTTGTACTGAATGCTCATATCCTCCGCATTACCGTCACCTGCGCGCCTGCGCCTTGCATTGAGGATAAGAAGGGCGATGCACGCGCCCAGAATAAGGAACAGCAAAAGCGATACCGCAAAGGGGAACACCGTAAGATCGGCTACGGCCTTTGCCGCAACGGCAAGGGCGAAGGCCGCCACCATACAGGACGCCGTAATTATTATCTCGCGCACAGCAGGATTTTGCTTGCGCCCTTTTTTATCGGACATATTTCCTCCTATTGTTTCTTAATGATACGCCGCTCGTATGAGGAACGCATAACCACGTAAGCGCCCAAAAAAGCAAGCAGCTTTATGAGATAGCTGAACATAGGGATAAGGAATATCAGCATAACGACGGCACCAATGCGCAATCCCGCAGGCGCGCCGGAGCGGATCAGTGCGCCAAGCCCCCTGAGCCCCACGTAAACGAAGCAGGGCGTGAGCAACACGGTAACGTAAAAAATACCAAGCCCAAACACCGTTTTTGCGGATATGAAAAAGGTAGCAAAGGAGCAAATAACGTAAACGTGGGATAAAAACGGAGGCACCGCGTAAATTCGGAAAGCAAACAGCTTTTGCCCCGCCTTATTTGCCATCATCAGAAATACGGAAAACATTCCGTAGCACAGTATGGATATCGCCGCGGCAACGTATGCGGGAACGCTTATAATAACGCTGCTGCTTATCGCTTCCACCTGATCCGCAGAGGAAAGGCGGTCGAGGCGCTGCTGCTTATCCTCCGTCATCGCGCCCGTAACCTCAAAGACCTCCTCCATTCCCTTGATGCCGTCGAGGTACGCGTTTTCTATTTTTTCGGAAAGGGCGCTTATATATCTGTCGAAGCTGTCGCGGCTTGCATCTCCGTAGCTTTCAGCCACTGAAACGGCAAGAAATGCGCAAAGCACGGCACACACGCACATCGTCAGCCACAGCACGGTTTCAAAGCGTTTGCGTCGGGAAGCTATGCACAGAGCAACGCAAGCGCCGCACAGAATGGCAAGCACGCAGAACAGCGCTCCCCGTATGCCAAAGGCAAGGGCGCAAAGCGCGCAAAGCGCGGGCACGAAGCGATACACGCCGCCGCTGAAGGAAAAGAGCATTGCACAGGCTACGGATGCAAACACCGCAAGCGGCACGGCGGCAATAACGCCCACAGCCCCCGCCGAAAGGGAGGCGGCGCCGCAAAGCATACACGCGACAGCGACCGCGGCAGAAAGAATATTCACTTTTTTCGACACGGTAGCCGTGCTTGCTTTTTCGCGGGATGCTCCGCCTGCGTTATGGAACATTGTGCCTCCGAGGGAATAGTTATCCATTATCGAACTGTTAAATACATTATATTATAACAACATATATTCCGTTTGTAAACATTTTTTTGAAATTTTTGCCTCGGGACTTGCGCTTTTTATATATTTGCGTTAGAATGTGTTAAGGAAAATAATTATCTGCGGCGTTCCCCGTGCCTGCCGCAAGGAAAGGAAATTTAATGAACTACCACGCTAACAGACTTAACAAGCTCCGCACGGCAATGCAGGAAAAGGGTTGCGGGGCTATGCTTATCTCCGAGCCTATGAATCAAAGCTGGCTTTGCGGCTTTGAATATCACGACGGCTATATGCTGGTCACCGCAAATAACGCCTATATCATCACCGACTCCCGCTACACCGAGGCCGCGCGGGCAAACACGGGCAACGAATTTACCGTTACCGTAAACGCCACCCCCTCCAAGGTAGACGAGCTTCTCCGCGAGGAGAATATCTCCACCCTTGCCTTTGAGGACAGGAGTATGAGCTACGCCGCTGCGACCCGTTTGAAGGACGGCGTTGGCGCCGAATGCATTCCCGCAGGCGGACTGCTTGAGGATATACGCGAGTTTAAGGATGATAGCGAGTTTGCGGCCATCCGCAAAGCGCAGGAGCTGACAGATATGGCCTTTGACCACATCCTTAAGGTCCTCACCCCCGAGATGACGGAGCTTGACGTTGCGGTAGAGCTTGAGTTCTTCCTCCGCAAGCACGGCGCATCGGGCAAGAGCTTTGATTTTATCACCGTTTCGGGCGAGGCGTCCTCCCTTCCCCACGGCGAGCCGAAAAACAGAAAGCTGCGCCCCGGCTTCCTTACTATGGACTTCGGCTGTGTTTACGAGGGCTACTGCTCCGATATGACCCGTACCGTTTGCCTCGGAAAGGCCGACGCGGAAATGAAAAAGCTTTATAACACCGTGCTTGAAGCACAGCTTGCCGCCCTTGCCATAATCAAGGACGGTATGAAATGCGCCGACGTTGACGCCGCCGCAAGAAGCGTTATCGGCAAGGAATACGCAGGCAAATTCGGACACGGTCTCGGACACGGCGTGGGTAAGTTTATCCACGAGGCTCCTCGCCTTTCCCCCAAGGCAGGGGATACGGTGCTCCGTCCCGGCCACGTGGTTACCGTTGAGCCCGGCATATACCTTGAGGGCAAGTACGGCTGCAGAATCGAGGATATGGTGTTCATCACTCCCGGCGGTGCCGAGGACATAACCAAGTCTCCCAAGGAGCTTATAGAGCTGTTTTAAGCTCCGTTAAGCGAAAAAACAAAATATTTTGTGCAAAAAAACCGTTTCACGGCGGTTTTTTTGCTTTTAGCTATTGAAAAAAGCAGACGATTAGTATAAAATATATCCGTATATTTATGTTCGCGGCCGGGATTTCCCTTGCAACAGCGACTGCACCGCGAA
>JAFSCG010000067.1 GCA_017436885.1 Clostridia bacterium
CCATAACGAAAAAGAGATTGAGCGCAACGTTAAGCACACCGGAAAAAAGCAGAAAATACATAGGCTTTTTCGTATTTCCCACAGCTCCGTACACCGCGCTGCCGAAATTATACAGAGCAAGGGCAGGCATACCCAAAAAGTATATCTGCATATAGAGGGTAGCCCCCTCTATCAGCTCGTCCTTGGTTTTCAGCAGCTCCAAAAGCGGACGGGAGCCGAAAAGACCGAAAAGCAGAAAAAGAAGTCCGATAACGAAAGAGATAAGCGCGGAGCTGTGCACCGTACGGCGCATTTTTTCCGCTTCGCCCGAGCCGCAATACCGCGCAACCAGAACGTTTATCCCTCCGCCGACACCGATAAGAACGCCGGTAAAAAGCGTTACCGCGATGGACGTGCTTCCCACGGCACCCAAGGCAAGAGAGCCCGAAAAACGTCCGACCACGGCAATATCCGCCATATTAAACAATACCTGCAGCAGATTCGATGCCATCAGCGGCAGGCTGAAAAGAATGATCTCCCTTGAAAGCTTGCCCGTTACCATGCGGCGCGCAAGCTTGTTTTGCTTTGTCATAATCCTTGCTCCAAAAAATGTTCAGTGGCATTTTATCACAACCGCCGAAAATAAGCAAGTGGCAAAAGAAAAAAGCACCAACATCCGAGGGGTTAATTTGTTGTTTGTGCGTATTGCTTAATCGTGCCGATTAAGTTATAATACCATTAACACCAATAAAAACGGAGGATGAAATGAAAAGAACTTGCGCATTTCTCATTGCCCTGTTGTGCCTTGCCGCAACGGGATGCTCAAACGTCCCTCCCGCAAGCGACGGTACGTCTGCCGCCATAACGACTGACAGTGCCGCAGACACAGGCACCGCAGCCCCCGACGAGGACGGTCCCGTCGTTCTTGACAACGACTTTGTACTGTACGAGAACGATTTTTCCGATCCCGACCTTTCCGATTTTACGGTGAAAGGCAAGATCGAGGTATGGGACGGCGCCCTTAAGGCAAACGGAAGCGGCGAGGAGCTTGCCTACATTGCCTACGAGCTTCCCGACGAATACAAAAACGCCGACTATCTCGTTGAAGCGGACTATCTCGGCCACAGCGGTGCGGGCGGTCTGCTTATCGGTGCAACGAACAAAAAGCTTTCCTCTACGCCCGCCTTTTTCTCGGGCTACAACTGCACCACCTCCGCAAACGGAAAAAGCTCTCATATTATGTACTTTAACGAGGCGGGAATCGGCGATACCTTTGCCCCGGGAACCAAGGAACTTCCCATGGGCGACCTTCACCTTTCCGTTATGGTGTATAACGGTGCCCTTACCTTCCGCGTTACATCCCTTGACGGTAAGACCCTTTACCACGAATTCCGCTACGAGCCCGGCGACCACGAAAACGACATATACAATACCATCACGCATACCGTGGGCATCTGCCAAAGCTACTCCGACAGCGGAAGCTTTGACAATTTCAAAATTACGGTGCTTGCTGACGACGTGCTCCCCGAAATGAAAAAGCAGACCGTTATGAACGACACCTCCTTCGTTTACGCGGGTCTTGAAATTAAGGACGGAGTGGCAAGCGGCACGGGAACGATGCTTTCCGCGGATGCCCTCAGCGGCGACTACCTGCTTAAGGTATCCGTAGCAAACAAAAAGCTCTCCCGTATTTATTTCGGCATGAAGGACACCGAAAACGGATATGCGGTAGAGCTTGACGAAAACGAGCAGGAGATCACCCTTTACAAAATAGATGAAGGCGTCTTTTCCGTGCTAAACAAGCGCTCCAATATTATCCGCGAGGGCTTCTGCGATCTGACCGTGGACGTACACGGCGGTATTGCCTCTATCTATTACGACAATTACTTTGAAAACGGAAACGCCAAGCCGAAATTTGAGTTTTACCTCGACGAGCTTGACGGCAAATTCGGTATATGGCTCGAGGGCGGTCAGGCACAGCTCCTTTCCCTCGGAAAGAGCAGTACGACGCTCCCCCTTGAAAGCTATATAAACCCCGTTAATCCCGGTGCAGACCCCGATATGCTTTTCTACGAGGGCACTTATTATCTCTACGTATACGCAGGCAACGACGGCAACAGCATATTCCGCGTTTATACCTCTCCCGACCTTGTTCATTTCACTCCCCGTAATTACATATTCACATGGGATCCCCTTGTATACAGCAACGTAAACGGCAATACGGCGTGGAGCCCCAACGTATTCTATAACGAAAGCGACGGGCTGTTCTACCTTTTCTTTGCGGCAGAGCAGATAGGCGCCGATGCGTCGAGAAGAGTGTACTACGCATCCTCCGACTCGCCCTACGGCCCCTTTACCCACGACGGCCCCCTGGTTCCCATTAACCCCAACTCTACGGAAATAGACGGACACCCCTTCGTAGGCTACGACGGAAAGACTTATATGTCCTTTTCCCGTTACGACAAGGGCGGCACCATTTGGTTTGAGGAGGTAATTATCAAGGACGGCGTGGTAACCGCAAAGCCCGAAACCGCCACCAGAGTCGTTATCCCCGACAGAGAATGGGAAAACGACGGTGCAATGCGCCTTGTTGAGGGCGGCTTTGTGTGGAAACACGACGGATACTATTACCTCATATACGC
>JAFSCG010000004.1 GCA_017436885.1 Clostridia bacterium
CGGAGCTGACACGCAAATACCGCATCGGGGGTGTGGACGAATACGGTCGTCCGCTTCCCGAATTCGAGATCGATGCCACCGAGCTTGAAAAGATGGATTGGCTTCACAACCATCTCGATGCCTCCCTCGATCTTGAGATCATCCCGCAGGTGGAAAAGCACGTGCGCCACGCGATGAAAAGCACGGCAAGGTTTGCAGAAAAGAAATCCATCTTCACCTTTACGGGGTGGAAGCATGTGAACGGCAAGTGGGAATATCTGATGCCCGGAGTCGGAGCTTACGACGTTCAGCTTCAAGGAAAACAGAAACGGTACTTCCTTGATGCCGACGTCGAGGATTTCGATTACGCCGAGCTTGCAGGGTTCTTCCGCCTCGACCTTATCCCGATGGAGATCACCTATCCTTGCCTCTCGCTTGTGTTCCTCTCTCCGCTGAATGAATTCCTCCGTCAGATCGGACACGAGCCGAAATTCATTCTCACACTGCTCGGAAGAACAGGCAGTATGAAAAGCACGGTCGCCGCGCTAATGACCTCCTTCTTCGGCAGCTTCTCGGCAACAGATCTCCCGATGAGCTTTCGTGATACAGCCAACAGCATCACGCACAGCGCCTTCTCCCTCAAGGATGTGCTGACCTGCGTGGATGACTACCACCCCACAGGCAGAAAGGAGAGCGAGAGTATGAAAGCCATTATGCAGACGGTGGCAAGAGGTTACGGTGACAGAGCCGCCCGCAATCGTCTGACTCCCGAGATCACCTTGCGTGAGGCTCGTCCTCCGCAGGGCAACGTTATCGTGACGGCAGAGTTCGCTCCCGACATCGGAGAGAGCGGAACAGCTCGTCTCTTCTGCATTGAGATGAAGCCCGGTCAGATCGATCTGCCTCACCTCACGGAGCTTCAAGAGAGAGCCGCCAAGGGTCAGCTCACCCATATGATGTACGCCTACACCGAGTGGCTGAAGGAAACCTATCTGTGTGACGATGACCGATACGCGAGATTCCTTGAAATGCTCGCAGAGGAATATCAGAACGAGCGAGCTTGTTGGAGAGCGACCCTGCGAGAGAACAAGGTCAAGTTCCACGACCGAATCCCCGACACCTTGGCTTGCCTTCAGATCGGCTTTAATTATGTGATGGGCTTTATGCTGCATTCGGGTGTGCTGATGCAGAGAGATGTGGATGAGATCACAGAACGCTTCAACACCATAATGTTCAATCACGCAGCCAACCAATCCAAGGCAGTTGAACAGGACAGACCCACCCACATCTTCATCCGCAAGTTCTTGGCGATGCTGGATTGCGGACAAGTCTGTGTTGTCCCTGCAAGTGATTGTGACGGCATTCTCCCTTCGGGCTGTCTCGGATATGAGGACGAGGAATATTATTACCTTTTCTTTGAGTCAACACAGAGAGCCGTGAAGAAGTTCTGCGACGACCAAGGCGAAGGCTTCACCATCTCCACCAAGGCACTTGGCAAGGCTCTTGCTGATGAGGGCTTCATCAACACCGACACAGGAGAGAACACGCGCACGATGCGGTTCGGGAGCAAGACCAAGCGTGTCCTTCTTCTGCGCAAAGAGATGGTTGAAAAAGTTATGGGTATATGATGGAAATGGCGTTATGGCGTAACAAAAGGTTCGTATCGAGTTTGCGACAGCAAACTCGCGGTGAGGTCAAGATGAAGTTCGGCGACAGATATCTTCACGACCTCACCTTGTATCGGATGTTACGCCTTTTTCATTATACCCCTGTCAGTATTTTTTGAGAAAGGAGGTACACCGATATAAAGGAAAAAGTTGACGAATGGCAGTTCTTCCGAAAGCCTTCGGGACACGTTGCCTACAACAAGAAGTGCCTACACTGCAAGCGCAAGTGTAAGCAAAGCTACCGCGTGGATATTCTTCGTTGTCTGCTATTTGATAAGCGATGAGTACCGCAGTAGAACTCCCGCTGAAGCGGGGCAAGCAGAGGGTTTGGGTTCCCACCGCCAACGGCGGCGCATCCCCAACCCCACGCTTGTCGGGGGCGATGCCCCCAAGCCCCCACTTCAGCACAGCGCAAATATTAAAGAATGTGAGGTAAAACATTATAGAAAAGCAGAATGATAAATCCAATTCTGGCGGTCGTGTCAGAGATAAAAAGATGTCCTTTTGGGTGAGTGAAGCCGAGCAGAAAAAGATAAAAAAGCTCGTTGCAAAGACGGGTTTATCTCAAAGAGAATATCTTTTGAGCGCCGCACTTGGCAGGACGATATACCAAGTTGAGGAGCTGAAGCCAACGCTTTTTGAGTTGAAAGCCATCGGCAGAAACATCAATCAGCTCACGATGCTCGCCCATCAAGGTCGCGTCACGACCGTAAATTTGACCGAAGCAACGAATGCTTTGGAGAGAAATTATGCCGCGATCAATGGTCTGTATGATGCACTCGACGGCACAGTTGCAAGCGGAAATGTTGAGCCGAGCGACGAGGTAATCGACGATGGCAACGTGTAATTATATCAAAGCGAAGAAGCAAAATCAGAGCGCGATGAGGGCGGTCATCCGTTACGTTTCGCAAGATGCAAAGACTCTTGACGAGGACGGACACCGCTATCTGTCGGGGATCAATTGCATAGGTGCTGCCGCCTACGATGAATTTATGGCGACCAAAAATCTCTACGGCAAGCGAAGCGGCGTGTATTATTATCATTACGAACAGTCCTTCGCGCCCGGAGAGATTGAGGATTATGACACCGCACACAAGATCGGTTTGCGGCTTGCCGAGGAAATGTTTCCCGGCTTTGAGGTGCTTGTCGGCACACATCTCGATGCTCACGACGATGACGGTCGGCAGAGAGTCCACAACCATTTTGTCATCAACAGCGTAAGCTACGCAAGCGGTATGAAGCTTGATTACGGCCCGTATACGATTGAAAAGATGCGCCGTATCAGCGACCGCTTATGTGAGGAACACGCGCTCTCGGTGCTTCCCGAATTCAAGCAGACCTTTGATGGGAAATCTATTTCGACAAGAGAGTACCG
>JAFSCG010000068.1 GCA_017436885.1 Clostridia bacterium
GAGCCACGCGACTCCTCGCGCCTTATGGTAATGGACAAGGAAAGCGGAAGGACCGAGCATCGCGTGTTCCGCGATATAACCGATTATCTCCGCCCGGGCGACACCCTTGTGGTAAACGACAGCCGCGTTATCCCCGCAAGGCTGTACGGCGTTGCCGAGGACAAGCCCGACCGTGTGCTTGAATTCCTGTTGCTTCGCAACCTGGAGGGCGACGTTTGGGAAAGCCTTGCAAGACCCGGCAAAAAGGCAAGGATCGGTCGCCGCTTTGTTTTCGGCGACGGAATACTGCGCTGCACCGTAAAAGACGTAAAGGACGACGGCAACCGCGTGCTTGAATTTGAATACGACGATCCCGCGGGCTTCTATGCCGTGCTGGACAAGGTTGGCACCATGCCCCTGCCTCCTTATATCGAAACGAAATGGGAGGATAACGAACGCTACCAGACCGTGTACGCACGGGAACGCGGAAGTGCCGCCGCCCCCACGGCAGGACTGCATTTCACTCCCGAGCTGCTGGATAAAATAAGGGCAATGGACATTGCGGTAGTTCCCGTTATGCTCCATATCGGTCTTGGAACCTTCCGCCCCGTTAAGGAGGAGAAGATCGCCGACCATCACATGCATACGGAGTTTATTACCGTAACGAAAGAGGCAGCAGATACAATAAACTCCCGCCGCGCCGCAGGCGGCAGGACTATATGCGTTGGCACCACAAGTTGCAGAACGCTTGAGAGCGCCTCAAGCGACGACGGGCTCGTGCATCCCGTTATCGGCGACACGGGCATTTTTATCTACCCCGGCTATAAATTCAAAGCCTGCGACGCGCTGATAACCAATTTTCACCTGCCCGAAAGCACCCTTATAATGCTTGTTTCCGCCCTTGCAGGCAAGGAAAAGACCCTTGCCGCCTACGAGGAAGCAGTAAGGGAAAAATACCGTTTCTTCTCCTTTGGCGACGCAATGTTTATTCAATAAAACATCCCCCCTTGAAACGCTTTGCGTTTCAAGGGGGGATGCCTTTGCGGTTGCGCAACGAAATATCTGTATTAAGACGGTCCTTATTTCTTTTTTCCCTTTTTCTGCTTTTTGGGTTTTGGAACGTCCGCGGAAGGCTTTGGATCCGAGCTTACTATTATTTCGGGGACTTTTTCCGCTTCCCTTTTCTCCTCAGCCCGCGGCTCCTGCTCCTCCTCCCAGCGGCGCACGTCGCGGCTGATAAGGCGGTAAGCTGTGGCGGCAAGGGGCACGCCCAGCAGCATTCCCGCAATGCCCATAATACCGCCGCCGACGGTTACTGCGGCAAGCACCCAGATTCCGGGCAGACCCATGGACGAGCCAACCACGCGGGGATAGATAACGTTGCCCTCGAATTGCTGGAGAATAACGAGGAAAACGATGAATATAAGAGCCTTTACGGGCGATACCGTAAGTATCATGAACGCACCGACGGCCGCACCGATATAAGCGCCCGCAACGGGGATAAGCGCGGTGAATGCCACAAGCGCACCTATCATAGTGGCGTATGGCAGACGAAGGATGAACATACCGAGGGTGCAAAGCAGACCGAGAATAACTGCCTCGGTGCACTGACCGATTATATACCTGCGGAAGCAATCGTTTGCCTCGCCGATAACGTACGCCGCCTTATTATAGGTTTTTTCCGAAGTATAACGACGCGCGGCGCGGGAGAAGCGGAGCTTAAGTCCGTCGCGGTCAAGGAGAAGGTAGATAGCAAATATTATTGCAAGGAAAGCGGAAACCACAGCCGAGAACACGGAGGTAACAACGGATATTGCAACGTTCATAACGCTACCGATACCCGACGTAACGGCATTTATTATCTCGGACACACGGGAACGCCAATCTATCTTTTCCAAGGTGGCGATAATGTCCTCGGGCAGGATGTGGAAACGCTCCACCCATGCAATGCATGCCCTTATTGCGTCGGGCAGTTCGTTAACAAGCAGAGTAACGCAATCCCAAAGCTGCGGCACCACAAGCATTATTACCAAGGCGACCACCGCCGCGAAGGTAACGAAGGCAAGCACCATGCAAAGCACCCTTGCAAGCTTTTTTGCCCTTGCACTTTTTGCGCGGGGGAATATAATTTTCTCGTACTTTGACATAAGTATATTAACGACGTAAGCAACGGCAAAGCCGGCAAAAAGAGGCGACACGGCACCAAGTATGCCGCCAAGCAAGGTAAGTGCCGCGGGCCAAAGCTTTATTGCCACAAAGACCCCAAAAACGGTAACTCCCAGCATTGCGCAATGCTTCCAATTCAACTTCATTTTTAACCTCCGAAGGCAACCTTCCTTGACAATACTCTTTATTGATGTTATTATATAATATACAGTTACTATTATCAATGAATATTTTGTTAATTTTGGGAGCAAAAATGGTATATATATGCTTTGACTATGGCGACAGACGCACGGGAGTAGCCATTTCCGACGCTTCTGCGTTTCTTGCGGGGGGACTTTGCACCATCAATATGCCGTCCATGACCAGAACGGCAGAGGAAGCGGTGCGCCTTGCAAAAAAACACGGAGCCGAGGAGGCGGTAGTGGGTCTTCCGCTTAATATGGACGGCACTGAGGGCGCAAGAGCAGAAACGGCGCATGCCTTCGGAGATATGCTCATCCGTCTGTCCGACGGGTACATCAAGGCGGTGCACTACTGCGACGAGCGGCTCTCCACCGTGGAGGCCCACGGGATCCTGAGCTTTTCCAACGTCCACAGCAAGAAAAGAAAAAAGGTCATCGACACCCTTTCAGCCGAGCTGATACTCCAATATTTCTTGGACGAAAAAAGAAAAAACAAGCAATAGTCAGTACACCTTCAACTGACCTTGAGCTTAATATCATCAAATCTTCACAAACAAAGTCTACACTGTAATTACATCAATACCCAAGGGGGCAGCAAAATGAACGAATACGAAAACAACAATTTAAACAACAACGTAAACAGCACCGATGCCACCGCTCAGGGACGCAGCTCCGCAGAGCAGAACGGCACACAGAACGGCGCTACCGTAAATTATTCCTCTGAAAGACCCAACGGCGAATACCATTACGGATACAGAGGAAGCTACAACCCGAGCTACAACAACCGTCCAAACAACGGCTATCAGTATAACAATGCATCGGGATATTCCTATAACGGGGGCTACAATAACGGCTACGGCAATTACAATTACGCACCTCCGCGTCCCGCGCAACCCGAGCCTCCGAAAGCAAAGGAAAAGAAGCCGCTCAGTACAGGCCTTATATGTGCCCTTCTTGCAGCATGCATAGTTATCTCCGCTGCAAGCGGATTTGTGGGTGCCTTTATTGGCCGAACTGTTTTCGGCGGTGAGGAGAATGTCGAGGGCACGGGCGTACCCTCTCCCTCTCAAAGCGATACTCCCAGCGTGATCGTCGTTAATCCCGATAAGACCACCGTTACCACCGGCACCTATGCCGACGTTGCAACCGCGGTACAGGCAACAGTTGTTGAGATAAGCACCGAGATAGTGCAGACCAGCTCTCTGTTCGGTCAGTACGTTACCGGCGGTGCAGGCAGCGGAGTTATCATCTCCTCCGACGGACTTATCCTTACCAATTACCACGTTATTGCCGGCGCTACCAAGATAGTCGCCCGTCTTTCCGACGGTACTGAATACGAGGCAGTTATCACCGGCTCCGACGCAGAGACCGATATAGCCCTGCTTAAGATAAATGCCACGGGACTTAAATTTGCCACCATGGGCAACAGCGATGCCCTTGTGGTCGGTCAGGAGGTCGTTGCCATCGGAAATCCCCTCGGCGAGCTTGGCGGCAGCGTTACCAACGGCATTGTCAGCGCGCTGGACCGCGAGGTGGAGATAGAAGGCGAGGTAATGAACCTGCTTCAGACCAATGCGGCGGTCAACCCCGGCAACTCCGGAGGCGGACTGTTCAATCTTGCGGGTGAGCTTGTGGGCGTTGTAAATGCAAAATCCTCCGGCACGGGCATTGAGGGTATTGGCTTTGCCATTCCCGTAAACGATGCAATCGTGGTTATCGAGGAGCTTTCCAAGTACGGCTACGTACGCGGACGCGTTCACCTTGGCATCAAATATAACGAGATACTTGAGATCACCATGCAGTATTACTACTACGGATACACCAAGCCCGGCGTATACGTTGTGGAATCCCCCCTTAACCCGGAGCTGAAGAAGAACGACCGCATCGTTGCCATCGACGACGTGGAGATCACCACAGCCGCCGACATCAAGGCCGTGCTTCGCAAGCACGAGATCGGCGACACTCTTAAGGTTACCGTTGTGCGCAACGGCAGAAACGTGAACGTAACTGTAAAATGCTACGAGTACGTGCCCGAGGGCGTAGAAAGCAAGATAGATTTCGAGACAAAGGAAAATTAACCTACGGCAGGGTCATTGCAAGCACGTTTGTGCGTGCAATGACCCCACTTTCTTCAAAGGAGATACAATGTACAAAATACTTGTTGTTGACGACGAAGCTCGCATCCGCGAGCTTATACGCAAATACGCAGAGTTTGAGGGATATGCGGTAAGTGAAGCAAGCGACGGTCTTTCCGCCGTGCATATGTGCCGACAGAATGCTTACGACATAGTTATAATGGATATTATGATGCCGGAGCTTGACGGTTTTTCCGCTTGCAGGGAGATACGCCGTTCAAGCGACGTGCCCATACTTATGCTCAGTGCCAGAGGCGAAGAATACGACCGCATAAACGGCTTCCAGCTTGGAATAGACGACTACGTTACCAAGCCCTTTTCCCCTAAGGAGCTTATGCTTCGCATCGAGGCAATACTAAAAAGGACAAAGGCACCGAAAAAAGAGAGCTCCCAGTCCTTCGACGTGTACGAAACGGAAGGACTTGCGGTGAACTTTACCTCGCGCACCGTTTCAGTAGACGAAAAACCCGTTGATCTTTCACCCAAGGAATACGACCTGCTCTTTTACCTTATCCGCAACAAAAACATTGCTCTCACCCGTGATAAGCTTATCTGCGAGGTATGGGGCTACGATTTTTTCGGCGGCGACAGAACACTTGATACGCACATCAAGCTCCTGCGCAAGAGTCTGGGCAAATACGCCGAGCACATCGTTACCCTCCGCGGCGTCGGCTATCGCTTTGACGATCCTCTGAAAAAATGAAGCTGAGGGACATTTTCAGATCAAAGGGTAAAAGCATATCTCTTAAGTGGAAGCTGTTTGGATTCTTCTCCGCATTTGCGGGTGCCATACTGCTTATGATGTGGGTGTTCCAGATCTGGCTGCTGGACGACTTTTACCTTTCCATTACAAAGCGCAACTTAAACGAGGCGGGCACCTCACTTTCCCAATGCTCGGCAAAGGAGCTGCAGACGCAAGCTGACAGCATTGCCTTATCCCACGATATATGCGTGCTTATCTTCGATAACAGCGGGAGAAAGCTTGCATCCTCCGAGCCTTCGGGTGGATGCATAGTCCACAAGCTTGGTAACGGCAATCTGAATCAGCTGTACAGCGCCGCCATAAGCGCGGGCGGGCACACCCTCACTCCCGTTGAGCTTACAAGACTTCCGGGCGGAGGAGGATCGTTTTCGGGCCCAAGCGCGGATGCAAATGAAAGCGGCGAGCTTCCTTTCTCCACAAACGAGCCAAGACCCACACTTCCCAATGACAGGATAGACAAAAAATACAGTCTTTCCCGACTCGTTTATTCCTCCGTGGTCAATACGGAAAGCGGAGTGAGATTCATTCTGCTTGACTGTCCCCTTACCCCCGTTGGCTTGGTAAGCAACACCCTGATGGTGCAGATGGCTTTCATTTCCCTTATCGCCGCCATGACCGCTTTGCTTGCGGCATTCCTGCTTTCGGGAATGATGTCAAAGCCGCTCAAAAAGCTTTCCGACAGCGCGGTAAGCCTGGCAAACGGAGATTATAACGCGGATTTTGAGGGCGGCGGCTACCGCGAGATAGATCGGCTTTCCCAATCGCTCTCCTACGCAGCAAACGAGCTTTCAAAGGTCGACAGAATGCAAAAGGAGCTTATCGCCAACGTCAGCCACGACCTGCGAACGCCCCTTACCATGATATCGGGCTACGCAGAGGTAATGCGCGATATTCCGGGTGAGAACACGCCCGAAAACGTGCAGGTCATAATCGACGAGACCTCCCGTCTTACCGCCCTTGTAAACGATCTTATAGAGATATCCAAGCTGCAATCGGGAAGGCGCACCTTGAATTTTGAGGTCTTCTCCCTTACAAACGTGCTGAAGACCACCGCCGAGAGATTCGAAAAGCTTAACGAATGCAAAGGCTACACCATTTCCTGCCACACCGAGGGCGAGCTGTCTGTCCGCGGCGACCGCTCGGCGATCACGCAGGTGCTTTACAATCTTATCGGCAACGGCGTTACCTATGCTGGCGAGGATAAGACCGTATACGTTTCCCTCCGCAGGGAAAACGACCGCGCGATAGTGGAGATAACCGACACGGGAAGCGGGATCCCAAGCGACGAGCTGGAGCACATCTGGGAGCGTTACTACCGTTCCGAAGAAAATCACGAGCGCGGAGTCGGCGGCTCGGGCATCGGGCTTTCCATCGTCAAGGAGCTGCTTGACGCCCACGGCGCGGAATACGGAGTTACCAGCACAGTCGGAAAAGGCAGCACGTTTTACTTTATATTGCCTATAACTAAATAGAGAATGGGGCTTCTCTTAATGAGACAGCCCCTTTTTGTCCGTAATGATACTAAAACGATTTCCAATACCAAATCAGACATTTACAGTTGCGTTGGCAAGGTGATATAATTTTAAAAAAACATCGGGAGGCTCTTATGCAGAACGAAATATGCGAAAGACTTTACAGCGCAATAGAAGCAAACAAGGACAGCATTCTTGAAGCGGAGCGATATATCTGGAACAATCCCGAGGCGGGCTTCAAGGAATGGAAGACCCACAGATACCTTAAGGCTTTGTATGAAAAGCTCGGATACGAGGTTCACGAGGCAGGGGATATTCCCGGCTTTTACGTTGATATAGACACGGGAATACCCGGTCCCCGAATTGCCGTATTCGGCGAGATGGACGGTCTGCCCGTGCCCGACCATCCCGAGCGCGACCCCGAGACCAACGTGGTCCACGCCTGCGGACACAATGCCCAGAGCGCGGCACTTTACGCACTTGCCTGCGCCTTTGCGTCGAAGGATGCCTTAAAGGGGCTTTGCGGCGGAATTCGCCTGATCGCCGTGCCTGCAGAGGAGCTGGTGGATATCAGCTATCGCAAGAGCCTTATGGAGCAGGGCATACTGCATTTTTACGGCGGCAAGCAAGAATTTATGTACCGTGGATATCTGAACGGGATCGACATGTCGATCATGATCCATTGCCGCGGCAAGGGCTTTGGTCTTAATCGCGGCTGCAACGGATGCATAAACAAAAAATTCACCTTCATCGGTAAAACGGCTCATGCCGCAGGTCCTTCAAACGGACTTAATGCTCTTTACGCCGCCACTAACGCCATAAGCTCCGCAAACGCGGTAAGAGAGACCTTTCCCGAAAGCGACAAGGTCAGAGTGCACTCCATCATCACCAAGGGAGGCGAGGCAGTTAACGTTATCCCCTCCGAGGTGGAGGTGGAGACCATGGTGCGCGGTCTTACGGTGAACGTTATGAAGCGGATAAACCGCAAGATCAACCGCGCCTTCGCCGCAGGCGCACTATCCATGGGATGCGGGCTCGTAATAGACGACATGATAGGATATTTGCCCCGTAAGGAGGATAAGACCCTCCAAGCAACGTTCCTTCAGATCGCGCGCACGCTGTTCAGCGAGGAGGACATACACGTTGATCTGCCTCCCGCCCCCGGTTGTACAGACCTTGGGGACGTTTCCGCGGTAATGCCCGTATGCCACGCATTTGTCGGCGGCTTTGATGGCGCAGGACACTCCGCACAGTTCAGAGTAACAGACCCGTACACCTTCTGCGTTACGGGCGCAAAGCTGGAGGCAGGCGTTATCGCAACCCTGCTTTCCGACGGCGGCAAGCGCGCCAAAGAGGTCATCGACAACGCAGACGTGTTGTACGGCTCTGTGGAGGAATATCTCAATGCCATGGAGGAATTCAAATTCCACGGCAACGTCATAACAGAAAACGAGGACGGATCCTATACGGTAACGATAAAATAGTAAAAATAACCCCTTGCCGAATGGGAGTTGTCCTTATTGGAGAAATAAAACAAGGGTATGGGCATAACCCGATGCATTTGTAAAACAAATGCGAAACTGGCAATAAAAACAGAAGAGAGAGTAGTGCGGAAACAAAATTCCGTAAAACTCTCTCTTTCTCTGCTTTTCAGTTTAGAGTTATGAGTTATGAGTTTGCTATCGCAAACGTTATGATATGATTGCCCTTGCAATCTTCAACTTGGCGAAGCCAATCATAACGATGCGGAGCATCCCATAACTCATAACTTGCCCGTATGGGCAATCATAGTTTAGCGTGATTTGTCCGTTAAGGACATCACGCTAATGGCAAGGTGATATTTTTTCTTTATTTCAGCGTAGCCTTGGCCCAGCCCTTGGTGTCCTTAAGACCTGCGCTGGGGTTGCTGTCCTCGGTAATGGTCTTTCCCTTTTCGGTATCGCGGTTAACGAGCTTAACTCTGTAATTGATCTCATTATCCTTGATCTCGATAAGGGACTTGGGGAACGCGATCTCGTACACGATTCCGTTGTCGTTATCGGAAAGGATGTCGTTTATCTGCCCGTCGACGGCAACGTTGTACTTGATGCCAAGGGCGGCAGCATCCTTATCCTCGTTATCCGAGGAAACGCTCTTGCGGTATTCTACCGCAATGTTGTCGTTTGTGAGAGTCATCTGATAATAGCCCGTGTTTCCATCGTGGATGTATACCACGGCTTTATCCTTATCGGTTACGTAATTATCAAGTCGCTCGCCGAGGAAATAGATGTAATCATCGTCGTGGGCAACACGAACTGCCATCTGCGCCTGAGACTCCGCACCAAGGAAGATAGCGTCGGTGTTGTTATCCCACTCGGAGGTGTTGGCGGTAAGGGTGGGTGTAAGCTTGTTTGCGTTGATACGGTGGTTCAGATACATATTGGCAACCTTTGCACTGTACTCCTCGGTGCAAATGGTGAGTGCCGCGCTATGAGAGGAGGTTATCTCTGCTGCGCCCCAATGTCCTACACCGTCAAAAAGAGTTACCGCATCTCCAAAATTCTTAGCCGCGCAATCGCCAAGTCGGTAACGGAAGGTACCGGACCAATGATAAGTAAGAAGGACCTCACCCGAATCAAACTGACCGATATACGGACCTGCAAGGTTGAACATGTTCGTTTGCCTATCTGCGGGGCCCGTGGCATCCATACCAACGTCTTCCTTATACCCATCGTTGTTATAGGATATGGAAAGCTTGTAAGCACCCGAGCTGAAATTATAGGTCTCAACTGCAAGGGCGATGGTGCCGTTGTTCAGCTGTACCGCAACGGGCATCTGGTCGTTGTACTTCTTTACTCCGTCCTGCACACCAACGTAGTAGCGCATAACGTACTGGGGAATGTAAGGCTCACCCGTAACGTTGGGAGTCCAGGTCTTTCCGTTATCCGTAGAGCGGATCATACCAACGCCGCTGGAGCGGTGGTCAAAGTCGGAAAGCAGGATGGAGGGTGCGGTGCAGGTAAAGTAGATGTATATCTCGCCGTTATCAGCCTGAAGCACAGAGGGCTCCCAGTTCGTTCCGACGTAGACTACCTGGGGCTCGGTCCAGGTCTTGCCCATATCCGAGGAGTAAGAAACAGCAACGCCGTTCTCGCCTATCTCCTTTTCGTATGCGTGCTCCGCACGGAAGGAGGTAACTGCAATTATTCTGCCATCGTCAAGCACGCAGGCATCGGGGGTCATGTACTTAAGATTGTCGCTTGCACCCTTAACGGTGATCTTTGCCTGTTTGAATACCGTAACGGGGGCAGACCACTTTATCATATCGCTGCTGCGCATACAGTATATTGATCCACCGTATTTCGTGTTATGGAAGATCATTATATAATTGGAATCGTCGATCTTTTTGATACGGGTGTAATATGCCTTAACGCCGCCCATATCACCGGGGTCGAGGGTATAGGTCTTGCGGAAATCAGCCACAAGCGTGCTGTTCATTTCCTCTCCCGCCGCAGAATCAAGGGGATACTCGGTGGTGTTGAGCTGGGAGATGGAATGTATCTCAAGGGGCTTCAGCTCGGGCAGCTGCTGTGCGGTGGTTACCTCCTCGGTGGGCTGGGCCGTGGTATCGGCATTTGTGGTCTCCACGGGAGTACCTGTGCCGCAAGCGCACAAAACGGACACACAAGCAAGAAGTAATGCGATCTTTTTCATGTTTCCTCCTAATACGTTATCGTTACGTTTCTATTATACAGAACCGGCCATTTTTTTGCAATAACAAATTTGCTGTTGTTTGTATATTTTAATCAAGCTCAAAGGCACCGGTATACAGACTGTAATAGGTTCCCTTTTCGGCAATAAGCTGCTCGTGGTTGCCGCGCTCGATTATCCTGCCGTGGTCAAGCACCATTATAACGTCGCTGTTCATAATGGTGGAAAGGCGGTGGGCGATAACGAATACCGTTCTGCCCTTCATAAGGCTGTCCATTCCGCGGGAAACGATAGCCTCGGTACGGGTATCGATGGAGGAGGTAGCCTCGTCCAATATCATAACGGGAGGATCGGCTACCGCCGCACGGGCAATGGCAATAAGCTGGCGCTGACCCTGGGAGAGATTGGCTCCGTTGCCCGTAAGCATTGTGTTATATCCCTTGGGAAGACGGGTGATAAAATCGTCTGCGCCCGCAAGCTTTGCGGCATCGCGGCACTCCTCGTCGGTGGCGTCAAGCCTGCCGTAACGAATATTATCAAGCACCGTGCCGGTGAACAGATTGGTATCCTGAAGCACCAAGCCGAGAGAGCGGCGAAGGTCTGCCTTTTTGATCTTGTTGATGTTGATACCGTCGTAGCGTACCTTGCCGTCGGCAATATCGTAGAATCGGTTTATCAGATTTGTTATGGTTGTCTTGCCTGCGCCCGTGGCACCGACAAAGGCGACCTTCTGACCGGGCTCGGCGTACACCGTAACGTCTGTCAGCACCTGCTTTTCCCCGTCGTAGGAGAAGTCCACCTCCGCAAGGCGCACGTCGCCCGCAAGACGGGTGTAGGTAATGGTGCCGTCGCCGTGGGGATGCTTCCAAGCCCAGATACCTGTGCGCTCAGCACATTCCTCAAGCTCGCCGTTAAGGTTCTCCCTGGCGTTAACGAGAGTAACGTAGCCGTCGTCCACCTCGGGCTCCTCGTCCATAAGGGCGAATACGCGCTCCGCACCTGCCATTGCCATAACAACGGAGTTTACCTGCTGGGAGAGTTGGTTTACGTTACCCGTAAACTGCTTTGTCATATTAAGGAACGGAACAACGACGCTGATACCGAGTGCCTGACCCGAGAGGCTGATATTGGGTGCCTCGGTAACCAGAAGCAGACCGCCTATAATGGCAGTAAGAACGTAAAGCACGTTACCGATATTCATGATGATGGGTCCGAGTGTGTTTGCGTAAGCATGGGCGCGGTATCCGTCCTGATAAAGCCCCTCGTTGAGCTTTTCAAAATCCGCCTCGCTTGCCTCCTCATGGCAGAACACCTTGACAACGCGCTGACCCGTCATCATCTCCTGCACGAAGCCCTCTGCCTTACCCATGGCCTTCTGCTGACGCACGAAGTACTTTGCGGAGCCGCCTCCGACCTTGCCGGAGACCATCATCATAACGATAACTCCGCAGACCACGAGCAGCGTAAGCCACAGAGAGTAGTAGAGCATTATGGAGAACACCACAAGCACCACAGCACCCGCCTTTATAAGGGTGGGAATGGACTGGGATATAAGCTGACGCAGGGCGTCTATATCGTTGGTGTAATGGCTCATTATATCGCCGTGGCGGTGCGTATCGAAATACTTTACGGGCAGATCCTGCATCTTATCGAACATTGCACAGCGCATCTTGGAAAGGAAGCCCTGGGTAATGTACGCCATCATCTGCGTATAGGTAATGGTGGAAGCAACGCTCAGAACGTAAAGGGTGATAAGCAGGATAATTACGGGAATAAGCTCCGCTCTTGCAGATGCCCAGTCCCCTGCGCTGACCCATTTTTCAATTATCTCTATTACCTTCTTTGTAAACAGAGAGGGTATGGCGGAAACGCCCGCAGAGAACAGTATGCACAGACCCGTTACGGGCACGAGCACGGGGTAAAAGCCGCAAAGCATCTTTATCAACCTGAAAAGATTGCCGAAGTTCAGCTTACGGGGCGGCATTTTTTCATTCTTCTTCATTGCTGTTACCTCCCCTCGTTTGCTGCTCGTATACCTCGCGGTAGATGGTGCTGGTCTTAAGCAGCTCCTCGTGCTTTCCAACCGCAGTAACCGCACCGTTATCCATAACGATTATCTTATCCGCATTCTCCACGGAGGATATACGCTGTGCGATTATTATCTTTGTGGTGGAGGGTATGTACTCTGTAAAGCCCCTTCTTATAAGGGCGTCGGTCTTTGTATCCACTGCGCTGGTGGAATCGTCGAGAATAAGGATCTTCGGCTTTTTCAGCAATGCGCGGGCAATGCAAAGGCGCTGCTTCTGTCCGCCGCTGACGTTGGTTCCTCCCTGCTCTATCATGGTGTCATATCCGTCGGGGAAGGAGGTAACGAAATCGTGGGCCTGTGCAAGTCTGCACGCCTCCTCCATCTCCTCGTCGGTGGCGTCCTTATTACCCCAGCGCAAATTATCCTTGATGGTGCCGGAGAACAGCAGATTCTTTTGAAGCACGACGGCAACTCCGTCGCGCAGAGCACGCAGGTCGTATTCGCGCACGTCCACTCCGCCGACTTTTACCGAGCCCTCGGTAACGTCGTAAAGACGGGAGATAAGCTGAATGAGCGTGGATTTACCCGAGCCCGTTCCGCCTATAACGCCCACGGTCTCTCCCGAAGCTATCTTAAGATCAACGTCGGAGAGGGCGTATTTTTCTGCCTCTGCGGAATACTTGAAGCTTACGTTATCAAACTCGATGGAGCCATCCTTCAGCTCGAAAACGGGATCTTCGGGGTCGGTGATGGCGGGCTGCTCGCAAAGCACCTCGTCGATACGGCGGGCACTCTCGGCAGAAATGGTTATCATAACGTATATCATGGACAGCATCATAAGGGACATAAGCACCTGCATACCGTAGGTAAGCATGGCGGAAAGCTGTCCAACGTCGATGGTGGTTCCCGAATTGCTTACGATAAGATGGGCACCCACGAACATAACGAACACCATGTTGAAGTATACGCAGAACTGCATCAGAGGATCGTTGAAGGCAACGATGCGCTCCGCCTTTGTGAAGTCGCGGCGGATGTTATCGGATGCGTCGCCGAACTTCTTTTTCTCGTACTCCTCACGCACGAAGCCCTTCACAACGCGCATGGCCATAACGTTTTCCTCAATGGACTCGTTCAGCTTATCATACTTGCGGAAAACGGAGCGGAATGCGGGCATTGCCTTTTTGGCAATGAGCAGCAGGCCCATAACGAGTACGGGAATTACCACAACGAACAGCATGGCAAGAGGTCCGCCCATGATGAAGGACATTATTACGGAGAAAATGAGCATCATGGGACTGCGGATAGCCGTCCTGATTATCATCATAAAGCTCATCTGCACGTTTGCAACGTCTGTGGTCATACGGGTAACGAGAGATGCAGAGGAAAATTTGTCTATATTCTCAAAAGAAAAGCTCTGTATCTTTCCGAAGATGGAGCGGCGAAGATTCTTTGCAAATCCGGCAGAGGCCTTGGACGCGGTAAACGCGGCGGCACCGCCGAAGGCAAGGGAAACTATCGCCATTACAAGCAAAACCAGACCGCGGCGAACTATATCGTCAAGTCCGCAGCCTGCCTTGATATCATTGATGAGATTTGCGATAATAAACGGCATAAGACATTCGATTATCGCTTCGCCCATAATGATAAGCGGCGTGAGTATCGTGGGAAGCTTGTATTCCCCGATACACCTTGCAAGCCTTTTTAGCATCATATCACTTCCTAAAACAAAATACAGAGTTATTATACATCTTTTTACCAATCAAATCAACAGTTAACAGCAACAAAAAAAGCCCCCGCGGGAGCTTTTTTTATTATATGCATTTCAAATGCTTGCAATACGTTCCTTTACCCACGCAAGCTGTGCCTCCACGGACTGAACGGAGGTGCCGCCCTCGCTTATGCGCTTGCTGACGCAGGTCTCAAGGGAGATCTCGCCGTACAGATCCTCGTCAAACAGCTCGCTGTGCGCACGGTAAGCCTCAAGAGGAAGCTCCTCAAGCACGCATTTCTTTTCAATACATTCGGCAACCAGCTTGCCCGAGATCTTGTATGCGGTGCGGAAGGGCATGCCCTTCTTTACCAGATAGTCTGCAAGGTCCGTTGCGTTTATGAAGCCCGTTTGTGCCGCTTTTTTCATGTTATCGGCACGGACGCGCATGGTGTCGATCATACCGCAGAACACCTCAAGGCACATTTTTACCGTGTCGCAGGCGTCAAACACGCCCTCCTTGTCCTCCTGCATATCCTTGTTATAGGCAAGGGGCAGACCCTTCAGAGTGGTAAGCAGACCCATAAGATCGCCGTATACGCGCCCCGTCTTTCCTCTTACAAGCTCTGCCATATCGGGGTTTTTCTTCTGGGGCATGATGGACGAGCCCGTAGAGAAGGTGTCGGAAAGCTCCACGAATTTAAACTCCCAGCTGGACCAAAGAATTACCTCCTCGGAGAAGCGGGAAAGATGCATCATCAGTATGGAAAGGTCGCTCATCAGCTCCACGCAGAAATCCCTGTCGGAAACTCCGTCAAGAGAATTAAGGCAAATGCCGTCAAAGCCAAGGCGCGCGGCCTCGAAGCGGCGGTCCGTATCATAGGTGGTGCCCGCAAGCGCGCAGCAGCCGATGGGTGAGAGGTTCATCCTCCTGCGGCAATCAAAAAGGCGATCCGCATCACGCAAGAGCATCATTGCATAGGCCATAAGATGATGACCGAAGGTAACGGGCTGTGCCCTCTGCAAATGGGTGTAGCCGGGCATTATGGTTGCCTTGTTCTCCTCCGCAACGCGGCAAAGCACCTCTGCAAGGCGCTTTATAAGTCCGCGGATAACGTCTATTTCATCTCGGAGATACATACGGATGTCAAGGGCGACCTGATCGTTGCGGCTTCTTGCTGTGTGCAGCTTTTTGCCCACGTCGCCGAGGCGCTCCGTGAGCACCTGCTCCACAAACATATGTATATCCTCGCACTCGGGGTCAAAGGTGAGCGCACCGCTCTCGATATCCGCAAGCACGCCCTCAAGGCCGCGGATAAGGGTATCCGCCTCCTCCTCGGCAATAATGCCGCGGGCGGCAAGCATTGCGGCGTGCGCCATGCTTCCCGTAATATCCTGCTTGTACATTCTGCAATCGAAGCTGATAGAGGAATTGAAATCGTCCGCCAGCTTGTCCACAACTCCGTCCGTCCTTCCGGACCACATCTTTGCCATATTTGCCTCCCCTCGGTAATCCGAGCGATAATAACTGTTTTAACCGAATTATTATACACCCAAGGAGCGGCTTTGTCAATACGCGTGGCTACGCCCTTTTTGGGGTGTTCTGTATGCGGATTATGACCTCGGTCTCAAATTCCTTGTCGGTCTTTTCCACCTTCACGTCCACGCCCGCGTGGCGCATTACGTCCACAGAGCGGTCAAGCGTGTTGAAAAAGGCCTTTACGTCCCGCATCAGTACCACCTGCTTGCCCATTCGTTCTGACGGCTTTTCGCTTTCCTGCTTTTGCAGTGAAAAGGCAAGGTTCTCCGTACTCTCGGCAGTCATGCCCTCCCCTATCACGCGCTTCAGTGCAGCGCGGCGCGCTTCCTCCCCCGATATGGATAGCAGGGCGTGCACGTGTCTCTCCGTAAGCTTGTTGGTTATTACAGCCGCCCGTTCCTCGGGGGAAAGTCGCAGCAACGCCAGCTTTTTTGCAAGCTTATCCTCGGATATTGCAAGCTTTTTGGCCATTTCCGCCGCAGAGTAGCGATATATATCCATAAACGATGCAATGGCGTTTGCTTCGTCAAACATATTAAGCTGCTCCCGCTGCAGGTTTTCCGTAAGGGCTATCTCCGCGCTGCGGCGGCTGTCGGAGTTAATTATCATACAGGGCATCTCGCGAAGGCCAAGACGCCTTGCGGCGCGAAGCCGCCGCTCCCCCTCCACAAGCTCGTATACGCTTCCGCCGTCCGTACCGTAACAGCACCTTACCACCACGGGCTGTATAATGCCGTATTGCTTGATGCTTTCCGCAAGAGAGCAAATGGATTCCTCCGTAAACATTCGGCGCGGCTGAGACGGATTTGGCTGTATTTTATCTATATCGATTCCGTATATTGCCGCCCCGGCAGGCGCGGCCACAGCGTATCCGCCGTACTGCCTTGACGCTTGCGTTTCTGTCATCACAGGGCTTTTTGCCTTTTTTTCGAACAATTTCATCGTCCTTTTTTACCTCCTTGGCGTTTCCGCTTTGTTTTTCGCTTTAAAGCTATTATACGCCCCCAAAAATGCGAAATTACGCAAAGCGTGTAGTCGCCGCGCTTCTATTTTTGTTGTTTTCTGTCGGTAAGGTATCTTTTTGGGCATTGGCGGTCGACCGTATAGGTTTTTTTCAATAACTATTGATATTTTCGCCGTTTTGAAGTAAAATATATATATAATAAAGAAAAGGACACAAGGATATGGCATCTTACAGACGAGCAAGAATAAACGATGCGGTCAGAGAGGAGCTTTCCGTTGCTATCCGCGACGTAAAGGATCCCCGCGTCAGCGAGGCAATGATAAGCATTACCGAAGCACAGGTATCCCCCGATCTGCGCGAGGCAAGGATATTTTATTCCGTTTACGGCGGAGATAAGGCAGAAGTAGCCAAGGGGCTTACCAGCGCCACGGGTTTTTTGCGCCGCGTGCTTGCCCAAAAGCTGAATCTGCGCATCACCCCCACACTCACCTTCGTTGAGGACGATTCCATGGCACACGGCGCGTACATCTCCAAGCTGATCTCCGAAAACGCACCCAAGGACGTGGACGATGAGGAAGACGCGGAGTAAAAACCGCCGTTCCACTCCCCTTTCCGGGCAGTTACAAGGCAAATTTTAGCTGATTTTTGCATTAAACTGTTGACAAACCCAAACTGTTGTGATAACATATATACGCGCCGTTTTTAGGACGGCGAACGCCCCTGTAGCTCAGTAGGTAGAGCACTTGACTTTTAATCAAGGTGTCCGGAGTTCGACTCTCCGCAGGAGCACCAAAAGAAACGACGGTCTTCCGGTAAAGACCGTCGTTTCTTTTTGTTTTTTCACCCTTCTCTTTTCTTTCTTATCTTTTCTCGCAATCGCCATTTACGGATAAACGCAGGGGCGGATATGGAATCCGCCCGCGTATCCTTCACTCTCGCAGTGGAGGCGTTCCGCCTCCGGCAATATACCGAAAAAAACACCCCCAAGGGAGTTTCCCTTGGGGGTGAATTAGTAGATCAGTCGCCTATAAGCCAGCTTGCAAGCACGTTTGTACCGTTTCTTGAGCCGTTAGTGTTGCTAAGAGTTGCAACGTCCTCATTTCCTGTCCAAACAACGACCTCAACAGAGGGA
>JAFSCG010000005.1 GCA_017436885.1 Clostridia bacterium
ACCTCAATAATTTTTTTGAAATGCTCGTAATCCGCAAAGGAATGAATGGGGTGCGGAAGTGTTTTGTATTCTTCTAAAAATATAATTGCCGTGTTAAGATCAAATTTGAATGGAATTAACGCTTTAAAATAGAAATGCTCCATATTAACGTTGATGTGCCAAAACCGCATCTTTGGTTCTCGGCTAACAGTATGCTGATATTGGCATGTCTCGCAACGATTTTCGTTGTATCTATCCTCAAATTCACCGTTTTTGCCGACTACCGATCCAACGTATTTTATCTCAAATTCATGATCGGGTAAGTTTTTAATATAGTAGTAACAAGCAAGTGCTGTTCTGTATTCGGGCGCATTATGTGCGACACCGTAGAGAAAATCTTTTGCCAATTCTTTAACTGAAAGGGTTGAAATTAGCTTTCTTGCATAGCGTATCGCCTCATCGTGCGGATAAACATTTTCGCATAGCTTCATCGTCCCCTCGCTGACGGCAGGAAGGTAATCAAGAACGGGCGTGGTCCAAAACTCGCTGAAATCCTTTCGTGCAAAACGCTTTAAGAGCTTGAGTGCGGTAGTCTTATTGCAAGGCGCAGAGGGCAAAGCTTGATACGCCTTGATTTCCTCAATGTAAGCAGCATTGATTTCGCACGATTGCGAGCCGTTTGTTTGGCAAGCTGCAAGCGGCAGAGTAAAATTTTCATCACCGACAGCATTTGCAATGATTTCAGATATTGCTTCTATAACGTTCTTTTCTTCTTTCAAGGTGCTGCTCCCTTCGATATGTTATACTAAACTGCTGTAAAATGAACTTTAGAATCTTGCTCAAAACCTACGTTTGTCCCTGCGTAAAATCAGGGCATTCTTTAATTTTGAACACCGATTTTTGAATTTTTCTTTCAAAATCACTCAAAAAGACTTGATTTTGCCCATTTCAAGCCGATTTTGGCTCATTTTCGGGTGAGACAAACGACCGTCTCAACGTGCTCCGTGTGCGGAAACATATCAAAAGGTCGGATCCTTTCTGCCTTATATCCAAGCTTTCGGAGTATTCCGAGGTCTCTTGCGAGGGTCTCGGGATTGCAGGAAACGTAAACCACCCTATCGGGCGCGAGGGTAGCAAGACTTTTCAAAAATTTATAGCTGCAGCCTGCGCGGGGCGGGTCGGTAATGACGGTGTCGAAGTGCTCCCCTGCGGAGGCAAGCTCGTCCATGACCGCGCCTGCGTCAGCGGCAAAGAATTCGGCATTTGATATGCCGTTTTGCTTTGCGTTTATTCTTGCGTCGCATATAGCGTCCTTGTTTACCTCGATGCCCAGAACCGAGCTGCACTTATCGGCCATAATAAGTCCGATGGTACCGGTGCCGCAGTAGGCGTCAATAAGCCTTTCCTTTCCCGTAAGGGCGGCAAATTCCTTTGCGCAGGAATACAGCTTTTCCGTTTGAATGGGATTGACCTGATAAAACGAGCGGGCGGAAATGCGAAATTCAAGGCCGCAGAGCTTGTCGGTTATATATCCGTCGCCGTATAGCACGTCCGTGCTTTTGCCGAGAAACAGCCCCGTTTCCGTTCGGTTTACGCAATGCACTACGGTCTTTATCTCGGGATGGCGGCGCAACAGTTCGTTTACAAAGGAGCGCGCGGACGGAAACGCGCCGCTTGCGGTAACCAAAACGCACATTACCTCGCCCGTGGCAAATGCACGGCGTACGAGCACGTGGCGCAGGTAGCCCTTACCGGTGCGCAGGTCGTAGGGCTTTATTTTAAAGCGCGGGCAAAGCTCACGAACCGTCAGAACTATCCCGTCTGCGGTGCTGTCGTTTATTATGCAGCTGTCTACCTCAACAACGCGGCGTGTGGCAGATTGGTAAACGCCTGAGGATACCTTGCCGTTTTTCGAGCAAAAAGCCGCCTGTACCTTGTTTCTGTAGTGATATGGATCTTCCATTCCTACGATCTCGTCAACGTGGCAGTATCTGCCAAGCAGAGCGATAAGGCGGGCTTGCTTGTGGCTTAACTGTTCCTCGTAAGATAGGTTAAGAAGCTGACAGCCGTTGCATTTTTTTGCGTGTGGGCAGTTCATATTTTCTCCGTTATTTTATCTTGGATTTAAAATTGCCGAATACCTCGTTTACCTTCTCAAAGCTTGCAAAGGTGTCTGGGTAGCTTTTTATTATCTTCATCATTTCGCCGATCTGGCGCTTGTTTATAATGCAGACGAGCATGTATTTATCCGTATCCGAATACATGCCGTGGACGTTTATGGACGTTACGCCGTGCTTCAAGCGCGTTAACAGCTCCTCGGAAAGCTCGTTCGGCTTTGTGGTGATTATCTCGAATTTATATCCGTTTTTGATACCGTTAAGACCGTTATCTACGATAATGTTTGCAATGAACAGGTTAATTAGCGTGCACATAACGGGCGTTATCTTCATTCCGTAAACGAAAAACGCGATAAATACCACGCTCGCGTCCATAATGAAGGAAACGTATGCAATGTTCATTTCGGGGTGAGTTTTTTTAAGTAATGCGGAAATGCCGTATGTACCGCCGCTTGCGCCAAAGCGCTTGAGCATCAGGGAAAAGCCAAAGCCCGAAATAACGCCCGTTGCAATGCAGGCAAAAACTATGTTGAAGTCCTCGCTGTTATTTGCCGCACAGTAAGGCAGAAAGCCGATGGCGTTATAGATCTGCGGCATTGCGGACTGAACCACAAGGTAAAGGCTGAGCATAACGCCAAGCTTGCGGTTTACCATTGCGCTCACGAGGATAAATATGGGAAGATTGAACGTAACCATCAAAATGGACCAATCCACTCTGTTTTTCAGAAGGTGGTGTGTGATGGTCGCAAGTCCGCCGACCCCTCCCGGGGCAAAGCCGTTAGAGTTCTGAAAAAGATGATATGCTGTTCCAACTATGATTCCCGCAACGATGCAGCAAAGCACGTCGCCGAGAAGTTCTTTTACGTTCTTTTTCACGGTCGTTTCCTCTCGTTTTGAGGTATAAATTTTAATCGT
>JAFSCG010000069.1 GCA_017436885.1 Clostridia bacterium
AGCATATCAGTAAAGTTAAAACGAGACCGATGCGGCTCTATATTATAAGAATTGCGCAGGAAAAAACGCCGCCTATAAGGGCAGAAGCAATTAGATCTGGTTTTTTAGGTCTCTTTCCCGACAACATACCGCAAAGATAGATGCACAAAAGATCCACGGCAAAATTAAGAATAAAGTATACGTCTATGTAAACGACAGTTTTCATTACGCCTCCACCGAACTCTGTAAATAGATTATAGCCCAAACAAAGCGCAAAAACTGTCAAAATAAATACGGCAAATAAAAAATTACCCCGAGCATTAACCTCGTGCGCTAAATGACTGTTATAGTACTTTAAAAACCTAATATCGAAAAGCTTTCGATAAAATAATTGCCGAAATTTTCTATTATAAGGCATTGACAAAATGACCTCCCCGTGGTATGATTTATTTGAAAGGAGGACCATGTGCTTAGAACGAAATATATTTTTATTGAACCAAGAAAACCATTGAACTCTTATAAAGTGTACGAGTTCGTGTGTGTATTTCTTGGCTTTTTGTTTTATATACGCTCTTGGCACTTACCGTAACTTTGTATTGTTTATTTATTAGTTTACAAAATCAATCTATTAATTTACGGAGGACTATTAATGAACAATACTCGTTTTACTATTTGCAAAGCCAATCAAGTACAGAGGGATCATGTTTTAAAGCGTTTTCCTAAGATGAAAATAGAAGAGCAAGAAAACGCAATTATATATGTGGCAGTTAATGAGTTAAATACTATTATTGGCAGAATCCTTGTTACAGAGAACGATGTTCCGAAACCGCTCTCCGGAAAGTATTGGTATATTATTAATGTTTTCGTTCACCCAAAATTCAGAAGAATCGGTATTGCCACCGAACTTGTGAATAAAATAAAAAGGCAAGCTGAACTATCTAAGGTTCTTTATCTTTATGGTTCCGCTAATGCAACCGTTGAAGCAAGTCTGTTTTGGTTTAATCAAAATTTCACCCTTCATTCATATGGCAAAAAAGAAGATAATGTGAACGAACCCATAACTTATGGAAACTATCATCATTTATTCAGTTACCGCGTTGAACGTAAATCTTTAATTTCCAATAGTAGTTTTAATCGGGTCAAACAAGCTTCAACAGATGAAATAAAGCAAGCAATAGATACTTACATTTATGATGATAAGAAAAAAACATATTTTATAAGCAAATCAGATAGCCTTGTGGGGTTTTTGGCGATAGGAGAAAATGGAAAAATACAAGGAGCAATCATAGCATTCCCTGACAGTATGCAGGCTCCGCTTGATTCTGATCATTTGTGGATTAATTTGTTTGTTGAACCGGAATGTCGCAATCAAGGAATCGGAAAGGCTCTTGTGTATGAAGCTTACCGATATGCAAAAGAAAATAGTTTCGTCCAACTAACTAATTTTGACACCACAGAAGATAATATCGGTTTTTGGTATGAAATAGGTTTCGATATTTTCTTTTGGGGAGTTAATGCCTCAACCGGAAGTCGAAGTACAACCGCAATGATCCGTGTTAAATAAATACTCATAATATTTAAAGCCTCCGACAAGGAATATCCTTATCGGAGGCTTAACTGTTAGATTTTTTCAGCGTGTTTTTCAAGATCAGCAATTATCTTCTTGAATCTTTCTTCGTTTCTCACAAGAACAAATCTGTTGTCCTCAAATGCTTTCAATCTGAGATTACAAGCATTACCCTTATAATTTATAGAAGTATTTGCTTTTGTATGCTTCATACGATTTACCATTGGTGCTGTGTAATTCATATCTTTTAGATTTGCTTAATGAGCATATTTTTCTTCTAAGTAAATTTCCATATATTCAATCCACCATAATTTAGATTGATAAGCGCTTATCTTGACTATATTATAGCAAATATTTGTGCCGTTTCAAAAACCGCAAAGTTTATTTACGGGTGGATTATACAACTTAAGTTTGTATAAGAAAAAGCCTCGGCAAGGAAACTCCCTGCCGAGGCTGATTTGTATAAAACTGTCCTTTAGCACCCGAGCGAACTCGGGGTAAATATTTTATTTAAAACTCACTTTTCATATCCTGGAGCAGCATTTTACGACGAGCAACAGCCTCGTACTTAACGGGAGCAAGACCAAGCTGTGCGCCAACGGAATTGAGAGCTGTCATAAACAGCTCGGGACCAAGGAAGTTTTCCGAATCCACGGAAAGAACAGCCTTGATACCGAAATCGGTAAGCTCTACAGAGCCAACGCTCGGCTTGATGTCCTTTTCCTTCTCGCCGCTCTTGGTTTTTTTCATAACCACGGCAGTGTCAAGCTCGTTGAAGCGGCGAACTATCGCAGGCAGATATTCCATATCCTCGCGAGAAAAATACACGTCGTAGGAAGCGTATCTTATATCGGTGAACTTTCTTTCCGCATTCTCAACGGAAAAGATCTCAATACCGGGAGGGCAAACGCCGCGCATACGCTGCAAAATGTAATCGGGCGATCTTTCCTGCTCTAAACGGAATTCAAGCAGCTCGCAGTCGCTTGATGCACCGAGAGGAAGCGGTACGGCAAACACCATCTTGGGATGTGGATTAAAGCCCTCGGAAAATACGATGGAAAGACCCGCTCTCATGAATATACGCTGAAAAGTGCGAACCATGTCAAGGTGAGAGATCCAGATCGCAGTACCGTGCTTTTTAAAGCGAAGAAAATATTTAAAGCTTACTTTTGGTTGCGACATATACATTCTCCCATCTTATCGGCTCCGCATCCGCCACAGCCGTCCTTGCAGCTGTGGGACGCCTTACCTTCGTAAGCCTTGTGGCGTTCTTTAAGCAGATATTTTTTCGACACGCCGCAGTCTATGAAATCCCAAGGAAGTATCTCATCCTCCGGTATCTCGCGGCAGGCAAAAAAGTCTGTGCTTACACCGCAGGCGTCAAAGCATTCCATCCACTTATCGTAATCAAAGTACTCGTCCCACGCATCGAATTTTATACCGCGCTTGTGGGCTTCGGCAATAACGGGGGCAAGGGTACGGTTGCCGCGTGCCATTACCGCCTCGAGATATGAAACGTCGGCGGAATGGTAATTATATCTTATCTTACGGCTGTGGATCGAATCACGGAGAAGCTTCTGCCTGCGCTCAAGCTCCGCTCTGGTTACCTGTGCCTCCCATTGGAAGGGGGTAAAGGGCTTCGGCACAAAGCAAGCAACGGATACCGTAACCTGCGGCTGACGGTGGCGATTGCGATTCGGCGTTGCGTAGAACTTGTCGATAACCTTATGGGCAAGATCGGCAATGCCAACGGTATCCTCGTCAGTTTCAGTAGGAAGTCCGTTCATGAAATAAAGCTTAACGGAGGTCTTTTGCGCATCAAATGCAATACCGACAGCATTCATCAGATCATCCTCGGTGAGGCATTTGTTAATAACGTCGCGAAGGCGTTGGGTACCTGCCTCGGGCGCAAAGGTAAGTCCGGAAGAACGGATGGCACCGCTCTTTTCCATAAGCTCACGGGTAAAGGAATCGGCCCTCAACGACGGAAGGGACAGACTGACGCTCTTTTCGTTGGTCCAGTCAAGCAGTGTGTCGCAAAGCTCGTCGACCCGCGTGTAATCGGAAACGGAAAGACAGGAGAGGGATATCTCGCTGTATCCCGTATTCTCGAAGGTCTTTTTTGCCGCGTCGCTGATAACGTCCACGTCGCGCTCTCTGATGGGGCGGTAAACGTGTCCCGCCTGACAGAAGCGGCACCCGCGAATACAACCGCGGCTGATCTCTGCGGTGATCCTGTCCTGAACAGTGTCGATAAAGGGCATATACGGCTTTGTAGGGATAAACTTGGGATCGTTGAAATCGGAAATAACACGCTTCTTTACGATTGCGGGAACGTCGTCGTATATCGGCTCAAAAGAAGCGATAGAACCGTTTTCGTTATACTTCACCTCATAAAGCGAGGGGACGTAGAAGCCGCCAAGGCTTGCCGCCTTGCGGAGAAAAGCTTCGCGGGTGTAGGTGCCGTTTTCCTTCATCTCGATCATAAGACGGGAAAGCTCGGGCAGAGCCTCCTCGCCTTCGCCGATAGAGAAAATATCGAAAAACTCCGCAATAGGCTCGGGGTTATAGGAGCAGGGTCCACCGCCGATAATAACGGGGCACTCCTCTCCCCTATCCCTTGCGTAGATCGGTATTCCCGCAAGATCGAGCATATTGAGCACGTTGGAGTAGCAAAGCTCGTACTGAAGGGTAAAGCCGACGATGTCGAAATCCTTAACGGGATCGCGGCTTTCGTGAGCGAAAAGCGGAGTACCGTTCTTACGCATCTCCTGTTCCATATCGGTCCAGGGAGCAAAAACGCGCTCGCACCATACGTCGCTTTCGGAATTTAAGCAATGATAAAGTATCTGCATTCCGAGGTTAGACATGCCTATCTCGTATGAATCCGGGAAACAAAAGGCAAAACGCAGTTTAACTGCGTTTTTGTCCTTTATGCAAATGTTGTATTCTCCTCCCGAATAACGGCCCGGCTTTGACACCAGTGGGAGGATATTGTCTATTTCTACCATGTCAGATCCTTAAAGAAACAATTTGGATACCACAAGTGTAGGTATCATCCAGAACAGCTGATAAATGATAAGCAGTCCTGAGAAAACGTTAAGATTTACGGAAATAAGGGCGAA
>JAFSCG010000070.1 GCA_017436885.1 Clostridia bacterium
CCTCGATGCCCTCAAGGCAAAGAAACCAACCGCGTTCCTTTGATGACGCAAGATCGCGCAGTGCATCCGCCCCGCCTGCTTGTCGCGCTGTCAGAATGCCAACAACTCCGCCGTGAGAATCGGTCGAGCAAAGGGATGCAACCTCAGACTCGTCACACAAAACGAGCTCGAAGCCCAGAGTTGCCGCGCGCACATTAAGCCAGCTAAGCTCATATCTTTTTTTAGCAACGCGCTTCTTGGAAAAAAGAACGCGTACGACATTTCGACCGGTAAACCCCGATTCTATACCGCAGATAGCAGCCTTTACTGCATTGAAGCCCTCAAAAACTAAATTTTCCGAATCAAAAGTAATCATAAAACATCCAATCAAACAGCTTTTTGAAAATTTTATCACAACGAGAGGGAAGTGTCAAGAAATAATAGAGATATAAGGTTATATATAATTCGAACGCATCATATTCTAAAATATAATACCTACGGAGGATATATGCAGATCAACGAAACGAGATGTGAGATACTCGCCAAATATATGATCAAAAACAATGCAACGGTGAGACAAGCAGCAGAAAAATTCGGAATCAGCAAAAGCACGGTGCACAAGGACGTAGCCGAGCGATTGAAAGACGTAAACAAGGGCTTGCACTCTGAGATAAAAGAGCTTCTCGACAAAAACAGAAAAGAGCGCCATCTTCGAGGCGGAGCTGCAACGAAATACAAATACATATTGCTACGAAAAGAGAAATCAAAAAGCGAAAAAACTATATCAACAAAAACTTCAAGCAGAAGTAAGCAGAGGAAAAAGTAAAAAGACCCCAGATGCTCGAAATATATAATTATACAAAATGCAAATTTTGTATAATTAAGGGAATTGAATACAGGATTTATTAGCGCATATTCATAGTTTAATGTAAAATTCCGGCACTTTTCGCACTCTTTAGAATGTTCGTATAGATAACGCGCCAAGGCCGAATGACCGATCAAATATGCCTTACATCATTGAGAAATTTTTTAGATTGAAATCTGACAAACGTACGTTTGTTCCAATGATATTGCAGTATTGCAACGTCTTAACTCTGATCCAATCATTTTTCCTACGCAAATTATTGGCAGCACATTTTGTGCGATACGTGTCAGACCGCCTTACATAAAAAAATGAACTGTAAATAACTGCATATGAAATCGCACCTTAAATTTGTTGATTCCTGATCTTTATTGTAAGCTCCCGATTCTATATAGCTTTGATAACGCATTATACCTTCTTATCATAGCTTAAAACGTTATCAAGTTAATTCTCGCCTAAAAATCTTTAATAATTATACAAAATATTTTTGTTGCTCGTTTAAGTCCGTTTTGAAATAAAAAAGAGACCGTTGCGGTCTCTTTTTTATTAAGCATCTGCTTATATGTTGGACTTAACCTTAGCAGCCTTACCAACTCTGTCGCGGAGATAGTAAAGCTTAGCGCGGCGAACCTTACCCTGGCGGATCACGTCTACCTGAACAACGTTAGGAGAGTGAATGGGGAAAGTCTTTTCAATGCCGCAACCGTATGCAATACGGCGAACGGTGAAGGTCTCGGAGATTCCACCGCCGTGACGGGCGATAACAGTACCTTCGTACATCTGGATTCTCTCACGGGTTCCCTCTTTGATTCTGTTGTGAACGCGAACGGTATCACCAACGTTGAATGCGGGAACGTTTTCTTTAAGCTGCTCGTTTGCGAAAGCCTCGATCTTAGTCATGGGCTCCTCCTTAATTCTATGAACATTCATGCGAGCATGCAGAGGACTGTTCTGTAATCACGCCAAATCGCGCTTTGTTATGATATCACAACGCTTCCCAAAAATCAAGAGTTTTTTCATATTTTCTTGTTTTTTAAGCGAAATGACGGATTTTCCCCTTCGCAAGTAAGAAATATCGTCATTATATTATTGATTTTGCCGATATTCTATGATATAATGATACGGTTAATAATCTTCTTCTATATAAGGTGCGTAAAAATGAAAAACTTTGTTTTGGTTTTTGACGGTATGGCTGACAGACCCATAGCTGAGCTCGGAAACACCACCCCTATGGACAAAGCCGACGCTCCCACTCTTTCCAAGATCTCCAAAAACGGAATCGTTGGTACAGTTCTTAACGTTCCCGCCTCGCTCCGACCCGAAAGCGATACCGCAAACCTTGCTATTATGTCATACGATCCGCTGATCTATTCTAACGGCCGCTCCCCCCTTGAGGCTCTCAGCCTCGGCATCGACCTTGCCGACGACGATACTGCTATCCGATGCAACGTCGTTACTCTTTCCGATGCAGAGATATACGAGGACAGAGTGATGCTTGACCACAGCGCCGACGAGATCTCCTCAGAGGATGCGCGCATCCTCGTTGAATACCTCCAGGAGAAGATGGGCAACGATACAGTTCATTTTTATCCCGGTGTATCTTACCGCCATTGCTCGGTATGGAAAAATGCCGATCCTAAGTTTGTTTTTACGCCTCCCCACGACATTATCGGTAAAAGGATAGGAGATTATCTTCCTGCCGGTGCCGAGGGACAAAAGTATCTTGAAGCGATGAAACGCAGCGCAGAGCTGCTTGCAGATCATCCGGTAAACAAGAAAAGAATTGCCGAAGGCAAAAACCCTGCTAACTCTGCTTGGTTCTGGAGCCCGGGAAAGAAGCCCGCACTTCCCTGCTTTGACGAAAAATGGGGACTTAAGAGTGCCGTTATTTCCGCCGTTGACCTTATAAAGGGCATCGCCATCGCTGCAAAAATGAAAAGCATTGACGTTGTTGGCGCTACCGGCAATATCCACACCAATTATGAAGGAAAGGCAGAAGCTGCCATTAACGCCTTTAAGGACGGATACGACTACGTTTACGTTCACGTTGAAGCACCCGACGAATGCGGACACAGAGGCGAGATCGAAAACAAGGTCCTTTCGATTGAATATATCGATAAAAGGATACTCTCACCCGTTTTTGAGCATCTTAAGAACAGCGGAGAGGAATTCCGCATTATGTGCTTGCCCGATCACCCTACCCCCATCGAGATAAGGACCCACAGCCGCGAACACGTTCCCTTCGTAATATACGCATCCAATGCAAGCTTTGAAATGCTTAACGGCAAGTTCAATGAAAAGAACGCCGCCGCAACCGGACTTGATATTGACGACGGAACAAAGTTGCTGCCACTTATGCTCGGTATTGATGGCGGCATGACCGAAAAGGACCTTTCCAAACTTATCGGGAGGATATAAAATTGAGTTTCAATCCCCAAATTACCGATCCCGCTTCCGAGGATAGCAATAACAACCAGCAGGTTGTGCTTGACTACGTTTCCGCTCTTGACAAGGAAACGGAGGAGGAAAAAGCAAAAGAGAACAACAAAAAGCCCATTGCGATGCTTTACGATCTTTTCGAAACTTTTGCCTTTGCCGCTTGCTTTGTTCTCCTGTTTTTCGGTTTTATTGCAAGACCCGCCAAGGTAGTTGGTGCGTCTATGGAAAATACCTTGGCTGAAAATGACATAGTTATCGTAAGCAAGGTCCTATATGAGCCCGAATACGGTGATATCATTGTTCTCCAAAATCGAGTCGCCGACCGTTCCGATCCGATAATCAAGCGCGTTATTGCCACAGAGGGGCAGTGGGTAAACATTATTTTCCACGCCGACAGGACTATGAGCGTTTACGTTGCAAACAGCGAACAGGAGCTTGCGAAAGCCGAACCTCTCAACGAATCGAATTACGCTGTTTATAAAAGGGATGCCCTTGTTCTTTCCGATCTTGATTATCCCATACAGGTTCCGGACGGATACGTATTCGTCCTCGGGGATAACAGAAACCACTCACTTGACAGCAGAAGTGACGCCATCGGCTTTGTCCACTACAGAAACATTGTAGGCCGCATGCTGTTCAGATTTCTCCCTTACGAAAAATTCGGCCCCGTTGCAATGCCGTAAAGCAACGTTTTGAATTATGAGTAAACAGATCCAATGGTTCCCGGGCCATATGGCCAAAACAAGGCGGATGATCGCGGAAAACCTGCGCGACGTTGACCTTATCATTGAGATAAGAGACGCGCGCATTCCCATGAGCTCTGCAAATCCTGAGGTGCCTAAGCTCACGGCAGGCAAGCCGAGGCTTATCATTCTTAACAAAGCGGGACTTGCAATGCCGGAGATGAACAAGCTTTGGAAAGAGCATTTTGATAAGGACGCGGTAGCCTGCATACTCTGCGACTGCAAAACCGGAAACGGTCTTAACCAGATCAGACCCGCGGTTCACAGGCTGCTTGCCGACAAAATTGCAAAATGGGAAGCAAAGGGCATGAGCGGCAGACGAATTCGCGCCATGGTGCTCGGAATCCCCAACGTGGGAAAATCCACCCTGATAAACCGACTTACAAACTCCGCTGCCGCAAAAGCAGAAAACCGCCCGGGCGTTACCCGCGACAAGCAATGGGTAACCGCAAGCGACGGGCTGGAGCTCCTTGATATGCCCGGTGTGCTTTGGCCAAAGTTTGAAAACAGATATATTGCGGAAAATCTTGCCTTCACGGGCACAATAAAGCAAGACATTCTTGATAACGAGGACCTTGCCTGCCGCCTTTGCGACAGGATCGTAAAGATCGAGCCGCTTATTTTGCAGGACAGATACAGCATCGATATTACACAATACGATCCCGACGAGCTCAGCGGCTACGATATTATGCTGATGATAGGCAGAAAACGCGGCTTTCTTGTCTCCGGCGGAGAGATAAACGAGGAGCGCACCTGCCTTATGCTCCTTGAGGAGTTCCGCAACGGAAAGATGGGCAAGATCACGCTTGAGCTACCGGAGAATTTCAAATGATGGACTATTTCTACGAGCAGCAGCTCACAGACGAG
>JAFSCG010000071.1 GCA_017436885.1 Clostridia bacterium
GGACGGTTCTGTGTGTTAGAGAACGTTTGACATGACCTCCGGTCTTACCCCTGTGTTCCTGTGTAACTCATAACCGCTCCTGTGTTTTGTTCAATCAATGAATTCTCTGGTCATCTCAACGGAATACATTGCGCTCTCCCCTGCAACGCGAATATCAAATTCCTTCCCCATACATCCCGTAGCTGTGAAGGATTCTGTCCCATTGATTACGAAGTCATGCCAAATGCTCTCCGTTTCATAGCAATACAGATACACCCTTGCATTACCTTCAGTTACCGTTGAAGTTACCGTGAACACGATAGTGTCAGTTTTTCCGAAGGTAGTCTGCGTTATATCCACGCCCGAAACCGGGGATAGGGATTGTGCTACTACATAATCCCCATCATGATGGTCATCCACGCCGTCGTCTGTAAAGCTCTTGTTACCTGATACTTTCAAAGCGGGAGTTATTAAGCTGTAGCTTTCGTTGAATTCCGCACAAAGCTCGTTTTCACCAAGCACGGTAAGAGAATAATCGTCCGAACCGTTTGTGTCAGGAATGCTTCTCATCGTCTTCCCGCATCCACAAAAGGCAAAACAAACCAACGCCAGGCAAAGTATTCGATTGATGTTCATTACACTTCTCCTTTTTAAGCCACTAAACCGTGCAAGCCTAAAAGCAGGAAACTACAAAATTCGTTATGTAAATCATACCATATATTTCAGCAAAAGTAAATGCCCCATCTTCGACGATGAGGCATTTTTCTGCTACGATCACGCCGCGCAGGATGTATTTCTACGCAAAGGTCATTATTTATCAACGAAAAACCCTTTTGCGGATACCCGCTCGTTTTTACCTTTGGTGTCTGTCCTGCGGTTACGTATATCTCGCTTATGCGAGATTCGCTTGGATGACAAGCGGCCGAATATAACCGAAGGACGGGGGACATAGAACCGTCCCCCGTCTTATCGCCAACCGTTCCCTCGGAATTATTCAGCACACAGAACCGTCCCTCTGTGTTTTAAAGTTTTAATGCTCATAATACACACTGTTCATCCGAACAAAAACCGAATGTTTACGAATAAGCAGAAATCTTCTACGAACGCGTGGCAAATGTTGACAAAATACCTCCGTTTTGGATATAATTAACCAAATGTATATCCTGTAATGATATTTATCAATATTGGCTTAATATAGTCTAATGTGAGGTACAATAATATGAAAACTCAACCAAAACAAAAAAGCAAACACGCAAAGCACAGCCTTACAGAAGTTGCATCTTTGCTTGTTTGCCTTTTTATGCTTATTTCCCTTTCCGCTTGCAACATCGAAGCTCCGCCCGCGGACATAACGGATGCGGCTACCACGACTGCGCCGGCAACCGATGCCCCCGTTTTTACCGATGACCTCGGCTCACTGCTGTATCTCGGCGAGGACGGCTACGTACATATCAAGGGATCGGATAATATCCGCCTGCCGGCGAAAAGACTTGACTTTACTATCAAAAACAGCGAAGAAGAACTCACCATGTCTCTTTACTCTGAGTTTGTGACCACCGCGGAAGCAGCCATTATCCCCCTTTATTTCGGCATCAGCCACACCAAAAACAACGCCTGGGTCGAGGGCGGTAAGCTCTACGTTAAATTCGGTGCCACTGACAAGACCGCGGAAGCCCCCAACGAATACTATGACTCCGAGCTTGGCAAGAAAGTGTCCTTCACCGCCATCGACTACGCCTACGTAAGCGGAGCAGAGGCGCATTTGATCTCGAATGATGCAAAAACCTCACGGGGTTATATTATTTCCACCTTTGACGGCGGAGAGAGCTTCAATATCAGCGCCTTTGATCAAGCGATATGCTGTGTTTATTACACAAATTCCCTGGAAGGCACAGCCGTGACCTACGGAGGAGCTAACATGGGAAGCAAAACTGCCCATTTCTACACCACCGCGGACGGAGGCAAGACGTTCACCCTGAAAAGCCGGACACCCGATTACGTCAGCGCAACCAGGCCTTACTGCGCATATATAAACGGCAAGGTCTACTTCAGTGTTGAAGGCAAACACCCCGAGCTTAACTCTCAGCTTGAAAAATACGGATATTTGGGCTACACCTGGATGCTGCCGTACTTTGACGGAAATATCGGCGTTTTATGTGCTAAGGTGGAGATTTCACCAACCAATACCGATAACACCTCTGAAAACCTTGTGGCATACACGTACTTTATCACCGGCGACGGCGGAAAAACCTGGACGGAATATTTTGCAGAGCAGGTTGACCCCACCCAAGGAAAGCTTGTTCACAATTATTATCCCTGGGAACGTTGAGTCTGTTGACGCCAAGACCCAATGTCAATTGAATGAGTAATTACAGGATCAACTTCACAAAAATCTTTGTAGTAAGGTGGTTCATCACCCGGAAGGACGGGGGACGGTTCTGTGTCTTATTGCATCAGGACATAGAACCGTCCCTTGTCCTACTCCGCACTTGGTAACAGGTGCGGAGAAAACATAGTTTTTATTCATGAAAGCCGCAAGCACTTCCAACCGTTTATATCTTCAGCAATGGCTTTGCATTTGACACATCATCCGAGCCTTATGAAGAAATAAATCATCATCATCCCATGAAAGGAAAGTAATTAACAAATAAAATATACCCGCCAAAAATGATCCGCTATAAATATTCCCCGCTGCACAACTGATGCCCATCAATAATCCCAACACAATCAAGCCTCGCACAGAGAAATCAAATAATGCCACACCTTTAAAGACAAATCCATCATCTACATACCCAATCCCCAATACGGTATGTCTACTAAATCGAATAGTTGCACCTTTGCTGTATGTTATTTCTTTTATTATGGGAGATCTTAGATAGAAGAATCCTATTTTGTTTGAACACTTCATCTTACATGTCCAACCATTATCCTCTGTAGAAAACTTTTTTGGGGCTTTGATATCAAATGCAAACTTTCTCATCATCTTCTCCTTCTTAAGGATTTTAAGCAGCCCTCACAATATACGGAAAGATAGGAACCAATGTTGCTGCAGCTACCCTAGCGCTTGACTGTATAGAACCAATAAATTTTGCAATAAGACAGGGGACGGTTCTGTGTCTTGTTCTGTTAGGACATAGAACCGTCCCTTGTCCTACTTCCAGTACAGTATACTTCCAGTACAGTATACTTCAGTATATATATTTACAAAGTGTTTTTGATCCTGTGAAATAAACAAACGGTTAGAATCCATATTTCTCTCCTTAAGGCGTAGCATTACTCATAACCAACAAAATCTCTTTTATGGAACGGAGTGTATTGGTAATTCTATGCTCTGCGTTTTCATCTCCATTGCCATATGCTGCTACAATTACTGCATTTACTGATGCATGGAAAACACAGGGGACGGTTCCTCGTGTTCTATGTGACTTATTTCTCAGCAAAATTAATGCTATATTTCTTTGCATAGTACAATCTTTGCGTGCAAAGGGCTAAACATATACTGAAGATGCACAGAAGAATCAAGGAAGAAATCAAAAACATATCGATTGCATAATAAGAATCCGCTAGATTAAAATACCTTCCAACCAACGAGGTTACGGAAACAGAAAACGATATATATACATAATTACGGCGTTGCAGAGGATGGTGCACATATTCTTTATTTCTTTTTAAAAGTCTGTAGTTTATAAGCATAGTGCAAGCATAACTGATGATCATCGGCAAACAGAACAATAAAATCGATAAACGAATTTCGTCGGAAATTACAAGTATCAAAACTCCCAGAACAGAATACATGAGAATAAGCATAACTATAATAATGCAATATAATAGCAAATAGTCGCGCAATGTCATAAAAGATGATATTTTTAGTGTTACGATTACATAGACGGTAACAGCAATAAGCAAAAACAATTGCAAAAAACGATAGTTGTTATTATAATTCTCTCTTAATACGCCACAAATAAACATTGATATTCCCGCGAAAAAAACAGGAGACAGCATAAACGGAAAATATTGTTTTCGAGAAGGAAGCTCTGTTAGTCCTCCTCGAGCAAAATTAGTCACGTTTGTTGAATACATACGTTACCTCAAATAGTATGAGCAATTATTACCAAACAATCTTTAAATAACAAACACAGGGGACGGTTCCGTGTGTTCCATTCTCTGAAGTTTTATTAATTTGAGAATGAATTGGCCAGATCGATGATATAGTTCTTACGGTAAGAAGCATTGTTCATCCACTGTGCCTCTTTCTCCGTAAAAGCACCCTCGCTGTAGCGCTGTATGTATGGCACAAGGAAGCTTGCATCGTGTCTGTATAAATACTCCGCACAGTATCCAAAGAACCCGATGTTCCCGTCTTCTATCAGCCGCTCGCAGATACCAACCAATATTTCATTATAGGGCATCCGGTCTTACGTAACTGCACTTATATTTTTCTCTCAATGGAAAATCAAATTCTCTAAATGCGTTTTCGTTACGTTTTATAGTTATACCGCTTTGAATTAACATGAAAAAATACAGCAACATAACGCACATTGCGATTTCCATTAACAACACTCTCCGTTAATACTTAAAAATCACGGTTCTGTAACACGGGTAACGGCTCAAACACACTCAAAAAGCGAGTGTTTTATGCGCACCCTGTCTATTCAATCAATCGACTCGATTCGCATAATAACGTTTTCAAATTTGTAGGGAACGTAGTAGATCCTTTCACGCTTACCATCTTCCAATATTCCGCCGTCCGCGTGCTTAAGCGGATATCCCCAAGCACTTACAAATCCCGGAACAGAAACGGTACGATCCGCCTCAATTTGCAAATCGAATATTAATAATTCGCTGTATAAATAATACCATATATTTAAGCAAAAGTAAATGCCCCATCTTCGACGATGAGGCATTTTTCTGCGACGATTACTCCGTATGAGCGTACTGAATGAATTCAGACATATATGATTACATATACGATCGCATTCGCCATTCGAACAGATATATCGCGCTTACTACTTCACTACATTCATTTTTGCCAAATATCTGTTATGCATATTGCGCGGGGTCGCCTCGCAATGAGAGCCGATGGCAAAGGCGATCTTCTGCCAGCTCCAGCCATCTATGTAGTACATAGCAAACACCCTGCGAAGCCTGCTGTTCTCAATACCGTTAATAAACTCCATAACCGCATTTGCCGTCTCGGCACATCGCTGCATATTCGCCTTGATAGCATCCCTGTAAGCCACGGCCTGCGGTGAATCCCAGCCTCCAAGCCTTTCCGCCTCTTTTTCAAGGAAGCGAAGCCTTATCCTTTCATCAGTTGCCTCCTTAAGCAAGGATCGGTAATCATCAAGCTGCGCCCTTGTGGGGAGGACCACAGCATCATCGTTTCTTTTATCCATAAGGTACTCCGTTAATAATACTCCTTCAGATTAGTTAGCTTGTCTCTAATTGCCTCAAGCTCAGCGGTTACTCGCACAGCCTCGCGGGCAAGATCCCTGATATCCTCGTCAACCGCTTCTATCTTTTCCTCAAGAAGCTGAAGCAAGGGCAGCAGCTCGTCTCTGGTCAGCGGCAGATCGTAACCATAGTCATCGCTTAGAAGACGTTCCTTATCGCAAATGCCATATTCCATTTATACCTCCTTGTGTTGGTGCGGCATTTTCGACAAAATTTGACAAAATTCGACATTTCCATATTTTTACTATATCACATATTTTTTCCATTTTCAAGCCTTTTGCTTAAAATGCCGCCACCGTTCTTCAGTACGCATTTTACTACGGCATTTTCGTACAAATCGTACAAGTACAAAAATTCACAAAAAAAATTCTCGCAAACACTAAAGAGTGTTGTTCTTAGCGGAAAAATTTTATGAGGGGTATGAACGTAGCCCGATTCATTTGTAATACACATGCGAAACCGGCGATAAAAACAGAAGAGAGAGTAATGCGGAAACAAAATTCCGCATACTCTCTCTTTTCCGTTTTTTCAGTGATATTCTATTCGCCCACAAACTCGCGCAGCGAATACCGCTCGGTGCAAGACGAATATCACTGCGAAGCAATAGAACTCGCCGCAGACAAATAGAACCGGCGTGATACTCCGTTGAGAGTATCACGCCAATGCATCTGCGGGAATTTACTTGATTATTCATTTTCCGCCCCAATTCAGCATTTTGGAAAATGGGGTTTCATACCAAACGCTTGCAATTTCCGAATCGGAATAATTGACCCAAGTTCTGCCTCCGTCAACGGAAACAATGATCTCACCGTATCCGTCGCTGTAATGCTTTGGCCACACTATAAGCTGTCCGTCCACGTATGGAAGCGCATCCATAGAGCTGAGCTGATATACGTAGTCCTTCCCTTCCTTTGGGGTAAGCTCCTCCCTGTACTCCCCGTTTACGTAAACGCCGCAATAATAATTACCGTTAACGCCAAGCGAGATGCGGAACTCAAGCTCGCCGTTTACAACACTTCTTACAGACACCGCATCCTCAAGTGGCACCTCAACAAAGCTCGAGACGCCGTCCTTGGATACGTATGCTGTGCGGAGATATCCGTTCCCGCCATTTTTGTAGCAAATGACGTACAAGGAACCGTCGGAACGGGGCGCAACCGTTCTTATACTCCCGTCAAAGGTATAGACGGAAAAGGTCCTTCCCATATCGAAGGTGGATACCAGCACGTTTCCCACAGCAAAGCGAGTGCAGCTCTTGTGCGCGTATACGTGTGAAACGATCACCTCGCCGCCTGCTTCATAGACAGAAACTTCAATTCCGTTCTCATCCTTGATACTTGACGGAACCTCTACGACGGTTCCGTAATTATCGTAGGAGATATATATCTTGCCGTAGTAAGCGTAAACGGAACTGCCGCTATCGATACTGCCGTAGGCGGGAACGTCGGTATTATCGTCAAAGCGCATACCCCAGCCGGAAACAGAAAGCTTACCCGAGGCATAATTTCTGTATCCCCAATCTCTGCCGTCAAGGATAAGGTTATCGTAACCCTTTATTCTTACGTCATAGCCGTTCTTTATAAAGGTTACGTTGCCAACAGAGATCTCTCTCGTTTTCGCAACCGGCGCGGCGCTTTCAACGGTCACGCTCTGCCTGTAAGCTCGGAGCATAGGGTCGTACAATTGCCACGTTTTTCCGTTATCTTCCGTAACGATGTAAACATAAAGATCCTTTGGAGTGCCGTCCGAATTTACCACGCCGTCCACGTTGCATCTGAAGCGGAAGTAACCAACGTTGCCGTCAAAATACGGCGTAAGCACCTCCCGATTGAAGTTTTCGATGCTTTTAAATTCGGCAAAATTCCGATAAGCAAGCTCATGGCCGTAACCGCTGAGAATAAACACCTCGGGTGAAGAATCCGATGCAGTAGAAATATCGTGATAAAAGCTCTCTGTAATATGGTCCGTTCCGTCGTTGCAGAAGGACTTTCCGCCGTCAACTGACACATATACGTAACGTCCCACGCGGGAGCTGGTTCCCCAAACGTCGCCAACCTGTACCGCAACTCGTTCGCTGATGAAAACAAGCTTATCGAAGCCATCGCCCTCCGGGGTTCCGATGTTTACGGTCTGACCGTCATTTGACACAGTTACAAGCAAGGTCCTGCCAATGCTCTTTCCGTCCTCCGGAGCAAGATAGATAAGTCCCCACGAAAGCGTCCTGCAAACGAATAGCTTTTTGATTCCCACAACGGTACTGCTGTCAACGGTAACTTTGATTTTCGGCGGCGCCTTATCACTCACGACCGTATTTGCGTAGACCTCGTACTCTCCCTTAAGCGGAACGACCCGACCGTCTCCGTAAGAAAGATAGGGCTCTCCGTCCGAGCCGATGTAAAAGCTGCCTGCCTCGTTTTCAAGCTCGTTCGGAGTTAATACGTTGGTCTCGGAGGCAAAAAAGCTGAAGCCTCCCTCGGCGTTCTCTATATAGTAACCGTCCGACGGGAGCGTTATGCCGTCGAGGCCTCTGACCGCATACCCGCCATCAGCCTGCTGAACAAAAGTGTCGCAAACCTCCCTATCCGTCAGTCTTGCCCCGACGAGAGCGGCAGAAAGCGACGGAGAGATGCCGAAGGCACAAGAAAGCTCGGAAACGTACGATATTCTCGCTCCCTCCGCCACATTCACCTTACCGTTGAAGCCCAAAAAAGCGTTTTTGCCGATCTTATTCAAAGTAGACGGAAGGACCAGCTCGCCGATCTCCGCATATGCAAACGCACCCTCTGCAAGTTCGGTTACACCCTCCTCAACAACGATCCTTTCGGCGTATATGCCCGCAAAGGAATAATAGCCTATCTTGTTTGCTCCCGCTCTTACGGTTACGTCACCAAGATATGCATCCGCAAAAGCTCCCGCTTCTATTTCCGTGGCAAGCGAAACGTCCAAATCGGGGAGAGTATCACGATAGAATATCGGATCTCTGTAATCCGTTTTCCAGGCGTGATTCACGTAATCAGAGGCCTTGTCAAAGGAAACGCGCAAAGCTCCAAGGGAGATCTCCCTTATATTTTCCACGCTCGGGTCTATACGGACGGTAACTCCGTCCTTAATGCTGCCTCTCAGTACCAGATCCTTTATTTCCGAGCCCACGGTATACACGTTCTCGCCGGGAAGCATACCGTAATCCTTTAATAACACGTAATCGTACGGTGCGTCCTGCCGCTCATCCTCGGCCTCATCATTCCATAGCGTTCCGTCGGAATAGGTAATGATCGCCGGACAATCGCCAAAGGCGTCGTTCCCTATAGATACCGATCCCGTGGGTATCTCTACGGAAAGAAGAGTCTTGCAATAAAAGAACGCACGATCGTCAATACGCTTCACGGTGCTTGGCAGCTTAACGCTTTTTACCGTGTAAATCATAAATTCTCTGAAGGCATCCTCACCGATAACGGTAACGGGATGCCCATCCAGTGTCGCGGGAACGGTTACGTTCCATTTATCGCCCACGTAGTCGACTATTTCAGCGGTTCCGTCCTTATTTACGATATATTCAAAATCCGCATCGGTAACAGCGCCGTCGACGTATAAAGAAATATCGCTTCCGGAGACGCTGACAGCGGCAGGCTCGTTTATTCTATCAAGCAGCTCTTCGTCGGCAAGCTCTTGATAACAGCTGTCATAAAAATACTCGGTAAGTCCTACGTAAGTGCGTGAGCCACACACGTAACGCGTAATGACTGTTGTCCGCTCAAAGCCCACAAAATCCACGTACACCGTGTCCTTGTACACCTCTTGAACAACACCGTCCGCAAGCACAACGGTAGCCTTGACGTTTGCCTTATCGTACTTTGGAAAGCCTCCGTCACGCCACGACGGCTGATCCACACCATTGTAGTAAAAATACAAAGTGCTCAGGTCACGCACCGCAAGCTTGGGAAGGGACACGGTCTTTCCGTTTTTCAGGAGCACGTCCTTGTAGGCGATACCGTTCTTCAGGGTAAGAGCCAAAGGATGCTCTACCGTTACGTTCGCAGTATAGGTCACCTCACCGTCCTCCTCGGATGGAACGAAGGACTCGCTGAGAGAGCTTGTGTAAACGAAAGGACCTGCATCGGGTTGCACAGGCTCCGTTGTAGTAGGCACTTCCGTTGTTACGGGCACTTCCGTCGTTACGGGCGCTTCCGTCGTTACGGGCGCTTCCGTCGTTACGGGCGTCTCCGTCGTTACGGGCGCCTCCGTCGTTACGGGCGCCTCCGTGGTTACGGGTACCCCCGTAGTTACGTCAGTAATTACGGAGGTTACGGGGTCGGTATCATTTGGCGATGGATCGGGCGTTGTTCTGTTGCACGCGACTGCAAAAAGTGCCGTAACCAACAATGCAAAACCAACGTATCTTTTCATATTTGCCTCCGTGATATCGATGTTGTCTTCACTGATATTTTACCATCGCAAAAAAGCTTTTTCAATAGCTTTACGCCGATATGGCAAGAGTTTACAAATCGGAAACATTTCGGTAATTATTCATTAATAAAAGATCGGGAGCTGCAACGCAGCTCCCGATCTTTTATTAAAACAATGATGCGAATGCGCTTGCGTCCACCTCGAAGACCATATCGGAATCGGGCAGCTGCATATATACCGTGTCCTTCCCTTCCGCATTTTTAACAAAACCGAAGGAAATAACGTACTGAACCTGATTTTTGATGGTTCCTGCAGAGGAATTCTCCGTGGAGATCTGAAGCTCCTCGTAATAATGCACCGTAAGGGTTACGGGAGCGTCAAGACCGTACTTTGCAAGCTCGTCGTCCTCCAAATAATAATCCGGGCAGGACAGGACGATGGGTGCAAGCACTCCGTCCACGATCTCGTCGCCTGTTTCTGCATCGAGCTCGTTTTTCTCGCCCGCTTCGTTTGTAAGCACGTAGTAGGTAACCTTTTTTTCCTGCGACACGCCCTCGGAGTCCACCTCCGTTTCGGTGCGGGTAAGCTTTTCAAGCGTAAGGGAGCCGAGAGGACCCGCGGTTGCGATCTTTTCCACCTTTGCGGCGTCAATGCTCTCGATCTTGTCAAGAGCAAGCAGATCGTCGTAGGTCTTGGAGCAATAATCAAGTATTGCGCCGTTCACTCCGTATACGGCGGTGCTTCCCGCCTTTGTGAAGTAGTACTCGGACGTGTGCTTATTCTTTGCGCCGATGCTGTAAGCAACGGTACTGCCGTCGGAATAAGTTAGCGTTACGGTACAGGTAGGATCGTCAAGACCGTATTCGGCACTTGTATTTCCCGTTTGGGAGATAAATCGATTGCAGGCAACGGTGGTAAGCGCGGAAGCCGACGTGGCTATTGCAGTCTGATCCAGCGGCATGCGCTCGTCTGCGGGATTTATCCATTTGCTTCCGTTATAAGCGAAGGTGTACGCCTTGCCGTTAAGCTCGTACTTGATACCAACGAGGGTGGCGGGGTCTGTCTCCACCACGAAAAGGTAGGTGGTTGTTTCGGCAGGTGTTTCGCCATCGTCGGAGATGCTGCGAACGCCGAAATACGCACCGATAAGCACGCCGAGGCAAAGCACGGCAAGGAGAAGTTTTACGCCCTTGTTCAATTACTTCGACCTCCTCCTGAACCATACGGCAAAGCCCAATCCCACGAATGCAAGAGGAATGAGCACGCAAACGACCACAAGCCAAGCGGTGGACGCGCCCTCGGTAATGGTGAGGGGCTGAATGGAAAGACTTATGGTACGGATGGAAACGGAGCTCCCCTTATCACAGCACCAGCCAAGGGTGTTGAGAAGCAGATCGGAGTTGCCGCCGCTTACCATGTTGTTGGCGCTATCGTCGGCAATATAGGAGGATGCGTACCAAACTGCCTTGCCATCACCGATCTCCACAGCCGCGCCGCCGATGAACTGGCCGAGCATATCGCCGTCCTCGAAATACGCCTTAGTGGAATCGGGATCTACCTTACCAACGGCATTGCTGCTGGTAAGAAGCAAGGGGGTAACGCTCTTAACGTCCTCGGGAAGGGTCTCGAGCTTTTTCATTGCGTGAGAATATGCCGCAAGCACGTACTTGCCGCCCTCGATTATCGGGTCGGTTATGGCGTGGGTCTGGGGCTGAGGGAGAAGGTAGTATGCGCGCTGTGTGTAATAGCCCTGCGAGCCCTCAACGACAAGTGCGCCGCACACGTCAAGTCCGAGTGCCGCCGCAAGCTTAACGAGATTTGGGCGCTTCACGGTCTTGTAATCGGCGTTTACAACTATCGTACCGCCGCCGCGCACGAAGGCGAGAAGCGCATCAAGCTCTGCATCGGTAATATCGGAGGTGGGGGCGTTGATAAGCACGCAATCCGCATCCTCGGGCACGGAAACGCTTCCCTGCACCAATCCGGAGGAAATGCCGAGGTCTTCGCCGGAGGCGGACGCAATGAGGCTAAGGGTGGAATAAACGAAGTTTTCGTCCTTAACGTAACCAAGGTAGGCATCGGAAAGGGCGACCTCGCCGTGGCCCGTAAGAGCGTAGACGGTGGGGATGTCCGTGGCGGTAACGTGGTCTATTGCCGAGGTAATGGCATTCTCGCCCGCAAAGATGCTCTCGCCCTGGGGCATGATGCCGTAGTAAATGTAATTATAGTACTCTTCCTCGGTGATATTATCATAGGAAGGGTAGATGATCTCGCCGTAGGGCACCACCTTAACGCGCTTATCACTTACAACGATAAGGCTGTTATCCTCAAGTGCCTCCTCGGTATACTGCTCGATAAATCCGGGGGAAACTGCGGGATCCACGGTCTTTACCTTGATCCTGCTGTTTTTGGACGTATATCTGCCGAGAAGCTCGGTAAGCTCGTCAAGCTCCATGCCGCTCTGGGCAATATGGTAAACGGTGATATCCTCGTTTACCGAGGCAAGTATCTCCTCGGTCTGCTTATCGAGGGTGAAGTACTTCTTTGCCGTGGTATCAAACTTGATGATATCGGAAGGAAGCATGGAAACGATAAGGTTGATAAAAACGAGTGCCGCAAGCAATATGGCGGTAATGGCAACGCTGTAGCCGCCCGCCTTCAGACTTTTTGCGGAGGGATTGTTCTTTTTGTTCATTTCTTTCATCGTCATTTACCTCCTCAGCTCCATCTCTTCTTTTCCACAGACTGAACGCAAAGGAACAGGCAGAAAGCGATAACGGAAAGATAGAATACCACCGCACTCAGATCGAACATACCGCCAACGAAGGTGTAGAACCTGTCGAAAACGGAAAGCTGCATAAGTATCTTGGGGAAAAGGCCCGCAAAGCTGTCCTTGTAAAGATTGTAGCAAAGCAGGGTAACCGCCTCAAGGGCGATGCACACCGTGGCACCGACCCAGATATCCTTGGTCATGAACCACACAAGTGCGCCTGCCGCAACACAGCAAACGGAAAAGGCGATAACGGAGCCCATCGCCGTTGCGGGAATAAGGGAAACTATGGCGTTCATAAGGAAAATTGCAAGCATAACTCCGAAGGTGAGCACGGCGGCGATTACCTGACTTTCCGTAACGGAGGAAATAAACATGCCGATAGCAAGCAGTGCAGCACCCAGCAGCACGAATCCGAAGATAGCGCTGTAAGCGGACACAAGGGATACCTCGCCGTACATGGAGAGGATAATGGGATAGAGGGACATTACTGCAACGGGAATAAGGAAAACGGTAAGCAGGGCAAGGTACTTGCCAAGCACCACGGAGCTGACCTTAAGGGGCAGCGAATAAAGCAGCTGATCCGTGCGCTGATGTCTTTCCTCCGCAAGGATCTTCATTGTGAGCACGGGCACGATAAGCAGGAATATAAAGCCCGTTTCCGCAAGCGAATTTTCGAAGGTGGGGTAAAGCCCCTTGAAATTATACAGGCTTGTCATTATGCCCGTAACGAGCAACAGAAAGCCAGCAAATATCGCTCCCTGCATATTGCAGAAATAGGAGCGCAGTTCTTTTCTGTAAACGGAA
>JAFSCG010000072.1 GCA_017436885.1 Clostridia bacterium
AAGCTCTGCGCCCTCCTCGGCGGCGATGCGTGCAAGTGCGGCGTAGCCCTCGCCCTTATCCTCTGCGACCAGCTGATCCTCGCTTACGTTTGCAACGTATATGGTAGGCTTAAGGGTCAGCAGGGGAGTGTCGGCAAAATATTCAAGCTCATCCTCGTCAAGTCCCGCGGCGCGTGCCGTCTTTCCCGCGTCAAGAGCGGCAATAAGCTTTTCCGTTGCCTCAAGCTCGCCCTGGAGCGTTTTGTCGCCCTTGAGTGCCTTGCGGATCCTGTCAGCCTTGCGCTGAAGGATCTCGATATCGGAATATATCAGTTCGAGATTGATGGTCTCCACGTCGCGAGCGGGATCTACGTTGCCGTCAACGTGAATAATATCGCCGTTTTCAAAGCAGCGAACGACGTGCAGTACCGCGTCCACCTCGCGGATGTGGGAAAGGAACTTGTTTCCAAGACCCTCACCGTCGTGGGCACCGCGTACAAGACCTGCAATGTCAACGAATTCGATAATAGCGGGAGTATATTTTTCGGGGTTGTACATCTCTGCCAGCTTGTCAAGGCGAGCATCCGGAACGGCTACAACGCCTACGTTCGGCTCAATGGTAGCGAACGGATAGTTCGCAGAAAGCGCACCTGCGTTGGTCAGTGCGTTGAAAAGCGTGCTTTTTCCTACGTTCGGAAGTCCTACTATACCTAATTTCATTTATGTCTGTTCTCCTTTAAAAAATCCTGTATTTGCAAGGGCTGGCGGGATATGTTTTCGGCTTTACGCCGATTTGCCGCGCCCTTAACGATGAAAAGAGCATATTACCACGAATGCATTATAGCACACGCCGTTCCTTTCCACAAGCGTTTTTTGAATTTTATTTTTGTTTTTTGTCAAATCGGTGGCTTTTATTTGAAACAGGGTTCGGCGGCCGCCGAACCCTGTTTTGCTTTATGTATTGAGTGCTTTTATTCGACGACCTGAAAATCTATCTTAACGACGGATATCGGCTTGCTTGTAACCGTTAAGGTGCCGCTGAATTCTTCCTCGGTCGTTTGATGTGATCTCGGAACGGTAGAGTTCGGAGAAGTGCCGCTGTTTGCCTTTTGGGGATTTGCGGAATACAGCTCGTTTATCGCTGTTATCTTAATGCGATCAAAGGGCAGTTCGATGTTGAACACCATATTTTCATCCACGGATTGGTTGATGGCAAACACCGTTCCGCACTTTGCTTCGGTATCGTAATATACTGCGGTGTTGCTCATATCTGCTCTGCTGACTGCGGGGATAAGGCCGATTGCCTTTGACCTGAACGTTGGAATATCCGTTTCAAGTGCAAGGACGTCTCTGCCCGATTGTTGAGAATACCATCTGAATACGTAGGTACATACGTTATCCCAGTAATATTCTGTTCCGTTTCTTGGGTCGTATCCGATAAGATTTGCCGCGGCGGGATGGTTCAGCATCGGCAGATGATTTGCGGAGCTTATCATCGGCTCGTTTGCCATTACCTGAAGGAGAGAGGCAAGAAATACAGCGCCCACGGTACCGTTATAGTACGTGCCCATAGGTCCGTATTCGGTGATCTGTATCTTTATCTCATCCTCTCTGTCGGTGTAGCTTGCTATATTTTCCTTTTCGCGCTCGATGACGTTTCTGACGTAAGTGGCTGCAGCCATGTAGCATTTGTAAATGTCTTTATCTGAATCGTTTACCGAGGTAAAATAGGGCGCATAAGCCAGATGACAGTCGATAAAATCGATCTTATCGCCCAGCGCTTCAAGCACCTTTCTGTCCCACGAAGGATCTCTGCAAAGCGGGTGTGTGGAAGGGAGACCTATTATGCCAAGCTCAATATTATCGGCAAGCTCACCCAGCTGTGAATACACTTCGTTTGCGAAGGCAACGTATTCCTCGGGCGTTTTTGTGGAGCGAACGCCCGCAACGCGCTCCTCGGCGAAATTTACTTCGTTTCCTATCGCGTAAGAGGAAACGGGGTAATTGTTTTCAATGCACCATTTGACAAGGTCTGCGGCTTCCTTCGGCGTACCGGTACCTGCGTTGAGCTGTACCACCGCCTCTGCCTTTGCCTCGATGCAGAGACGCATAAACTCTTCCCATCCGAAAGAGGGATAGTATTTTACCCCGTTGATCGAAGCGTAAGTGGGGTAATCCTTTGAAAACGGATCTATCTGCGGCTTGCGGTCTTTACCTACGGTTTCGTGCCATGTGAAAAAATCTCCTTCTATTCCACCGGGATAACGCAGGGTGGTGATACCGCAGCTTTGAATGGCATCAATAAGCTTGGAGTTGAAGCTGTCGGTTTGAGGATCATATATGCCGTAACCGTTTCCGCGCCAGGAAATATTATCACCGAACAGCTCTTTTTTTACGGTATTTACGGCTTTGGAAGAGGCTTTAACTGTCGTATTCTTTTCGTGGGTCACGTAGGCGGAGCTTGATAAGTCCAAGGTGTAAGAAGGAAGCGGCGTAATTACAGGCTCGGTTACCGCCGCGGATCCGCTTATGGGCGGGTCGGACGTGATATCGGTAGAGGTGTTTGGTGTATCGGCTATGTTTCCCGTGCAAGCGCACAGCGGAAGTGCTACGCACAGCGAGAGGGAAAGGGCGAGGCGTTTTTTAAAAGCTTTGTTCATCATTTGTTATTCGGATCCTTTTTTTGTTTGGAAGGTGTAAGGCGGCAAATGAAAGCTACCTTGTAACGTTGCCGTTGGAGGTACGAGTCGCTTTTTCTCCGCTTTTTGCTTGTGTGGGTGTAATGCCGTATTGCTTTTTGAAGCATTCGCTCAGGTAGAACGGGGAATCGAAGCCGCATAGCTTGGCAGTTTCCGCAACCGTTATGGCTCCGCTGGAAAGAAGACTGTATGCAAGCTTTAACCTTTGTTGAGCGAGGTATTTACCGGGGGTAATGCCCATTGCTTTTGAAAAACGGCGTATGAATTGAACTTGAGTCATACCGTGGTCTTTTGCAAGAAGCTCGAAATCAACTTTTGATGACATGTTGGCACGCAAAACGGAGCATATATCGTTTATAACTGCGTCGTTGCATCTGTCCGCATCGTTTTGCTTGAACCTTTGTTCTATCGCGAGCTGGTAGAGAAGGTCGGAGGTAAGGTGGCTTTGTTCCTCGGAGGAGGTTTCGATCTCGTCGGTCGCTGCAAGGCGAGAAAGCATTTTTATGGTCGATTCGATCCTTAATTTGTCCTCGAACGTATATTTGCCGCAAAGCTTATTCCAGCCGGTATTCGGCTCGGGTACGCAAAAACCGATGTTGTGAAATACAAGTGATTCGTAAATGGTCCTCTTGAAATGCACGTTTGGCGGGAAAAACACGATGTCGTTTTTGGATGCTTCGTCCGTTACGCCGTTGATCGTAAATTTGAAGCGCCCTGTTTCAACGAGTACGGCTATCAGACAGTCGAATTCACCTTGGGGCCATTTGAAGGTTTTGCGTCTTGCCACCTTGCAATGGAATATCATTTTTGGCGGTTCTCCGAAATAAATTGTATCCATTAAGTTTCTCCGATCCGTTTTTCTTCTTTGTGAAATTGTACAACTTATCGAGTTGTGTGTCAATATCGGGATTGAAAAAAGAGCATCATTTACATAATTTTTCCATTTTTTCTGTTTTTGCAGAAAAACACCAATGAAATAAATTTAATGTTATTTGTAAATTTTTTGTATTCCTTTTTTATTTCTTCTATTCTATAATGGATTTGCAAGAGAGGTGATATGTATGAATAAATCTTTGAAATTGACTGAAATTGAAAATACACTTTACGACGTGGTCGTGGTAGGCGGCGGTATGGCAGGTACGTTTGCCGCTGTTGCCGCCGCAAGAGAGGGAGCTTCCGTTTTACTTGTAGAAAAGAACGGATATCTTGGCGGTGCCGCTACTGCAGGCCTTGTGCATCCCTTTATGCCGTATTTTGAGCGTCCCGGCGGAAAAATAGCGAATGCAGGTCTCTTTACCGAGCTGCTACGCAGACTTCACGAGATTGGCGCAAGCCCCTCCGACAAAAGCTGCTTCTTCAATGACCAGCTGCTTAAGGTAACCCTTGACAGGCTTCTGGTCGAGGCGGGCGTTTCTATGCTTTTCGGCTGTATGGTGGGAGAGGTCGATATGGACGGCGAGAGCATTAAAAAGGTCCACGCTTATTCTCCCGCCGGCAAGATCTCGCTCAGTGCAAAGATATTTGTTGATGCTTCCGGTGATGCGGACCTCAGCGCTTTTGCGGGAATGGATTGCCGCGTAGGCAGACCCAAGGATCACCTGTGCAATCCCATGACCCTTAACTTCAACCTTGCAAACGTGGATTGGAGCAGATGGGATAAATATGAGGCAGATAAGAATTATCGCGAGCTCAAAGCGCAGGGCAAGATAAGAAATAACCGCAGAGACATCCTTTCAATGACTATGCAGGTCGGCAATATGATGCATCTGAACTCCACCAGAATAGTCGGCAAGGATGCAACGGACCCCGTTTCCTATACGGAGGCAGAGCTTGAGGGCAGAGAGCAGATGCTGGAGCTTTACAACTTCCTTAAGAACTACTGCCCCGGCCTTGAGGACTGCGAGCTTGTTTCTGCAGGTGCCGAGATCGGCGTAAGAGAGTCCAGACGTGTTATCGGTCATTACATACTTACCGAGGAGGACGTTCTCGGGGTAAAGCATTTCGAGGATTCTATCTGCAGAGCTACATATAACGTTGATATCCATAATCCCGAGGGCGAGGGTACCTTCTGCAGATATCTTCCCCACAATACCTACTACACCATACCGTACAGATGTCTTGTTCCTCTCGGAAGCAAGAATCTGCTTGTGGCCGGTAGACCCATTTCCGCAACTCACGAGGCACATTCATCCCTTCGCGTAATTCCTTCTGCATCCTGCATAGGACAGGCTGCAGGTACCGCAGCTGCTCTTTCTGCTAAACATTCCGTTGCACCTGAAAATTTGGACGTGGACGAGCTCAGAAACGTTCTTGTAAACAACGGTGCTTTGGTTTGATTATAATTTAAGGAGAGAAATAATGAAAAAGAGAATCATTGCATTGCTCATGCTCGCGGTTATGCTTGTTCTTTGTGCGTGCACCGGTAAGCCTCCGGCAACAACGGATGACGGAACAAAGCCTGCTCCCGGAACACAGTCCGGAGACAAGACGACCGACCCCGTTGTTACTACCGCAGCACCCGTAACAACGGCACACGCCGATATTCCCGACGGAATTGATTACGGCGATTCCGATTTCGTTATATACTGCACCGGTAACCTCGAGTGGCACGATTTTGAGTCCATTGAGGATGATATGACGGTAATCGGAGAGGCTACATACCGCAGAAATATGATCATTGAGGACCGCCTCGGCGTAAAGATCATAGAGGATGACGATTACCTGTGGGGTGATTCTTACGGCTCCGGCACCGGTTACAAGAGACTTGAGAGATCCTACAGCTCCAATTCTCCCGTGTGCGATTTTGCAATGATAGGAACCCACGACGTTGCAAACGCGGCGCTTCACGGCTTCATAAGAGACCTTACCTCCGTTGAGCACATCGATCTCAGCAAGGTATATTGGGACCAGCAGGCATGTGCCGATCTCCGTATCGGTAACAAGCTTCCCTTTACGTCCGTTTCCTTCAGCACCATCGTGGACGCGCACACCTTCTGCATCTTTTTTAACAAGGAGCTTGCAAAGGAGCAGGGGCTTCCCGATCTTTACGATCTTGTAAACGAGGGAAAGTGGACTGTTGATAAGTTCAATGAATTTTGCGCACAGACCTACGTTGATCTTAACGGTAATGATTCCGCCGACAGAGGCGACCAGTACGGTGCTATCGTATGGAACGATACCGTTCTTGGTGTTATCAACTCCTGCGGCGAGGCTATCGGAACCGTTGTGGATGGCAAGCTCGAGCTTACTCTTTACAACGACACCGTCCTTGCAATGATCGATAAGTACGTTCAGACCGCGTATTCCGATAACGTATTTAACTATCAGTCCGCTCCCGTTGGTGAGTGGCAGGCAGTTCTTAAGGGCATATTCGGTGAGGAGAGATCTCTTTTCAACCTCACAAACGTTCATGCAACCAGACATTACCGCGAGTCTGCGGTAGACTTCGGTATCATTCCTTATTTCAAGCTTGACGAGAATCAGGAGAATTATTCCAGCCACATTCAGGAAGGCGGCGTTCAGTTCTTCTGCATTCCTCAGTTTGTTGAAAACATCGAGATGACCGCGATCGTTGCGGAGGTTATGGCGGCTGAATCCTATAACATCATCAGACCCGCATTCTTCGAAAAGCACCTTGTAGGTACCATCATCCGTGATGAGGAAAGTGAATCCACTCTTGATCTCGTATTCGAGTCTCAGCTTTATGACGTTGGTGCGTTCTACCGCATCGGCGGCTATACCACGGATTTCTTCCGTTGGTTCCAGGCAAAGGAGACCAATCTTTCTTCCTTCTAT
>JAFSCG010000073.1 GCA_017436885.1 Clostridia bacterium
GATCGCTCCAAAAAGCACCTCGACGTACGAAGGCACGCCATCGGTTTGCTTTGTTGGGGCGGTCTTCGTCTTAGGAAAAATTCTCTGCGCGAAGGGGAGTATATGCTGTGCGATAATTTTCCCTAATACTTCAGACCGCTCCAAAAAGCACCTCGACGTACGAAGGTACGCCATCGTCCGCTTTATTGGGGCGGTCTTCGTATTAAGAAAAATATCTTTTACAGTATTGTCTCCAAAATTTATCTATGATATAATTCTTACAAAACAGTTGGAGGAATGGTTATGGGTATTCTTACTTATAAGGGAGACTCTTTTTATATGGACGGTGAAAAGTATACCGTTATGTCGGGAGCTATGCACTATTTTCGCATTCCCAACGAATATTGGTATGACAGGCTTCTTAAGCTAAGGGAGTGCGGCTTCAACACCGTTGAGACCTACACCGCGTGGAATCTACACGAGCCTGAGGAGGGTATCTTCAACTTTGAAGGGGATCTTGATATCGTAAGATACATAAAAACAGCAAATGACCTCGGACTTAACGTTATTCTTCGTCCCGGTCCTTACATCTGTGCGGAGTGGGATCTCGGCGGTCTTCCTCCTTGGCTTCTCAAGTGCGAGAAGATGGACCTGCGCTGTTACAACGAGCTGTTTATTTCCAAGGTTGAGAGATACTACGAGCAGCTTCTCACACGGGTTCGTCCATATCTCGCGTCAAAGGGCGGCAACATCATTATGCTCCAGGTGGAAAACGAGTACGGAAGCTATGGCGACGACAAGGAGTATCTCCGCGCAGTTGCGGCTATATATGAGAAGTACGGCATGGACTGTATGTACTTCACCTCTGACGGTCCGTGTAACTCAATGCTTACGGGTGGAACCCTTGACGAGTATCTTGCGGTTGCCAACTTCGGCTCAAAGCCCGAGGAAAGGCTTGCCGTTTTAAAGGCGTACCGACCGGATCAGCCCCTTATGTGCGGCGAATATTGGTGCGGATGGTTCGATCACTGGTTTGAACGGCACCACGTCCGCGACGCCAAGGAGATAGCGGACGATTTTGAGGGCTTCTTCAGGCTCGGCGCTTCCTTCAACTTCTATATGTTCCACGGCGGAACCAATTTCGGCTTTATGAATGGCGCAAACTTCAGTTCAAAGTATACCCCCACCGTTACAAGCTACGACTATTGCGCTCCACTTAACGAGGCAGGCGACCGCACTCCCACGTATTATGCGGTACGCGACGTGATAAAAAAGTACACGGGCATTGAAACGAAGCTCACGGCTACCGAAACGAAAAAAGCGCCTTACGGAAAGGTCGCTCTTACCGAGATGGCAGATCTTTTTGATAATCTCGACAACATTTCAAGGTGCGTACGAACGCCTGCTCCGAAGTTTATGGAAGATCTCGATCAGAGCTACGGATATATCCTTTACAGAACGATGCTGAACGGACCTCGCGATCTTCACGGGCTTACCATTGAGAAGATCCGCGACAGGGCTCAGATATTCCATGACGGCGAGCTTAAAGCGGTCTACACTCGCTGGGCACCCCCCTCAAAGGAGGAGCTTTTCTCCTTTGAAGTGAAGCAGGGAGAGAACGTATCCCTCGATATCCTTGCCGAGAATATGGGGCGAGTTAACTACGGCGCGCACATTCGCGATCAAAAGGGTATAAACGGCGTTCGCTTCGACGGGCAATACCACTTTGGTTGGGATACCTATTGCTTGCCAATGGGAGACGAGCTTGATATGCTCGAATTTAGAAAGGTTGACGGCATAGCCGTGAAAAAGCCCACGTTCCTTCGCGGAACTCTCCGTATAGACGACGAGCCCGCTGACACTTTTATCCGTCTTGACGGCTTTAAGAAGGGCTTTGTTAAAATTAACGGCTTCAATATCGGAAGATATTTCAACGATGCGGGGCCACAGAAGACGCTGTTCGTTCCCGCGCCCAAGCTGAAGAAGGGCGAAAATGAGATCCTTGTATTCGAATCCGACTTTACCGATACGTTCTGCGTGGAATTTTTTGCAGAGCCCGACCTTGGTGACACTATAGTTTCAAATAAGTAATATAAATAATGCATACGAAAAAGGACAGAGAACTTAAAACATTCTCTGTCCTTTTTTACAGTTGTTTATTATGACTTTTTCTTTTTTGCTGCAAGGAGAACGATTACAACTGCGGCGACTATAATGACCGCGCCTCCGATAATAATGGGAAGCGCATTCGAGCCTCCGTCCTGATGTATGGGAGCAGTGTCTGTAGTATCGGGAGCCGACGTTTCGGTTGCCACGGGGATGCTTGCATCCACTGTGATCTTGAAGGCAGTGGTAATGCCGCTGAAATCGTCGTTGCCAACGATAGTTGCGTGGCAGATATATACACCTGCTTGTGTGCAATCGGGAAGGCCTTCCGTGAATTTTCCGGCCTCTCCATCCAGCTTGTGTTCATACTCTATAGTGCCGTATTTCTCTGCTGTGTATGAATCGCCGTTTGAGAGTATTGGTGTAATGGTGAGTGCGGAACCGATTCCGACAGTATAGTCATCATACTTGATAAAGCTCTCTACGCAGTCATCCCAGCCGGAAAGCTTTTTTATAATGGGCATGGTGTTTACTGGGGCGGTGTACACCTTGGAGAGGGGAGCGGGGCGTCCCGTGCCTTCTCCGATCTTAACTCCGTCGGCGCTTACGGTGTATTCCTCCGCGATCATAAATCTGTCGCCTTTGGTGTCATTTCCCATATAAGCGTGATAGATAATGTAGTTAATGCTTCCGTCCGGAGAGGTAGTATAGCAGCAGTGTCCCGTGCCGTTCATTTCCGTATTCTTTTTGAGGATGGGCTGTGGGTATTTGTACCAGCTGTCATAATTTATCGGGTCCTCACCGACGAGCTTAAGCTGGCCAAGGCAGTATTCGGAGCTCCAATATCCGGATCCGCAATAAAGCATAAATACTTCACCTGTAGGCGCGGTGACGATGGCGATGCCCTCAACTACCTCCGGATAAAGGGTTCCGTCGGCAGATGGGGTGTAAGTTGCGCCTACCTTTTCCCAAGGCTCCGTGGGCTGGCATATAATCGCAGTTTTTCCTGTTGCAGTCCAAGGGTTCTTCATCATAGAGATGTGAATCGTCTGGTATCTGCGCGTGCCCTCTGTCTTTTCTGATACCCAGAAGCAATATAGTTGATTCTTTATCTTTGCGAAGGTCTGGCCGATGGTCCATACGCTGTTTACCGTGTCGTCCGTATCGCTCGTTATCTTTGCGGGGACGTTTGCGGCTTTTGTTTCCGGATGGCCGTAAGCGCCTTGGGGATCGTCTGTCAATGCCTTCAGAACGTACATTCTGTGGTTTGCGTTATCGCCGTTATCGCAAGCGAGGATAAGATACCATCCTTCCATATCCTTGGTGAAATACTCGTTATCAAAATCTTCGGCAGAGAAGTAATGGAGCTCGGGAGACCAAAGATTTTTTGAATACATCTGTCCGCTTGCAGGCTTGAATACGGTAACCAGGGGTGCTTCGGCAAGATCGCCGATATTGGTTGCTTTTGCAATGCCGATGCTGGAACCTGAGGTACGTGTAAAGTAGTAATAGCCGTCCTTGTAAACTACCCAAGGGTCACCTGCGGCAACCACGGGGTTGCTGTAGCTTGCGGTGCCTTCTTCCTTGGCGAAGATATCAACGTCTTTACCGATTGCAACGTTTGGCTCCATCCTGCCCTTGAATTCATCGGGTCCGAGGATATCGGTAACTCCGGCAAATTCTCCGCCGTTAAGCTCAAGATACATATTTCCGTTGAGCATAGTTGTGGGTAGATAGGCGCACGCGATCTTTCCTATTATTGCGCCACCATTGAGCGTAAACCTCATATCACCGCTGAAGGAAGCACTTGCGTTGTTTCCGCTGCCGTAAAGGCCTGCACGAAGTACTCCTCCGTTTACGGTTACGTTAACGTTGCCCTTGAACTCGGTGACCCCTGCGGCGTAAACGGGATCGAGGAACTCGCCTCCGTCGATAATAAGGTTTGCGGTGGCGCCGTATGCTTTGCCGTTTTCAGCATCTCCCGCAAGGTTAAGGCTGTTAAAGATGCCGGATTTAATGGTGACTGTGTATTCGCCGCCAAAGGCGCTGGATTTGCCGCCGACGACGTTGGGATAATAGTCGTATGCGTCCGGCTTTGTGATAACGACGTTTTCTCCGATGGTGCCGTTATGGGCGTTGAACTTGATCTTCGGCCCGCTTGCGGCAAGAGTAATGTTAAGCTCTTCGATCACAACGTCGCCGTTAAATGCAATTCCTCCGCCAAGCACGAGCTTGGCACCGCTTGTGCGGTAATCGTTCCCTCCGTCAACGGAGGTTACGGTAATAAGCTTGGTGTTTGCTGCGGTGTTAATGGTCTTATCTATGGTGGTCGTGCCGCATATTACTATAACGCCGCCAACGTTTTTCAAAAGCTCGTATGCGTTTGTAAAGGAAGTGGGGTTGGCAGGCGAAAGTCCGTTGCCGGAGGCGCCGTCCTTTGCGTACATCTTTTTAACGTTCGATACCTCGCCAAACAGGCCTTGTATACCATCGAACAGCTTTGCATCAAATTCTTCCGTGTTGTAGGAAAGAGAATTTCCGCTTGAACTTGATACTCCGGCTGCGGAAACGGATCCAAGCTTGCCCGCCTGTGCGGAAATGGCGATGCTTCCGCGCGTCCCGTCAAGAACGAGCTTCTCAACCTCACCGCCGTTAACGGATACGGAGATGCTTGCGTCAGTTGTGCCGCTTTCGGAGGCTCCAACCGTGGCAACCTTGCCTCCACCGATCTCAATAACGCCTTTTTTGTCCGCCGCTTGTCCGCTCCTAGAGGCATATATTGCCATGACTCCATTGGCTTCGGAATAAACGAATGAATCTTTGCTACTGTCAAAGGTGCCGTATACTTTTATTGTGTCCGAAGATCCGAAGCCGCTGTCAAGTCTTAAGGCATAGCCGTTTGCATTGATATCGTACGAGCCCTCGGTCTGTATTTTGAGAGAGGTTGGGCCGTTCAGCGTGTAAGTTCCGCCGAGGATAAGCTTACCGCCTTGGCCTTCTCCGGCTGTTATTCCGATAACTCCGCTGTGCTCCGGCTCCGTGAAATCAGATGCGGTGTAATTTCCGATTATCTCAACTTCTCCGCCGCTTGCGACGAGTTTGATCGCGGTTGCAAGATCTCCTGCTGCATCATCTGCAGATCTGCCGCTTCCGTTTGCGCCCTGCTTAACGTAGGCGTGTCCGTAAACGGAAACGTTATCGAAGATGCCTTTGCTGATCTTTTCTATTTTATCAGCACTGTATGCGGCAGAATTATAGGAAAGATTACGCAGTGCGCCGCTTGCAAGGGACTCTATAGTCGTGCTTGCGAAGCTTTCCTTAAATACGGAAACGGATCCGCCGTCAAGCTTTACGGTGGTGTCACCTATAGCGTTGTTGATATGAACCGTGGTAACCTTACCGCCGATTATCTCGATATTGCTGGTTCCGTCCAATCTTCTTGTGGCGTCGCCGCCGGTGCAAAGCGTGCCAACAGTACCGCCGTATACCTTGATATTACAGCTTCCGGAGAAGTGATACAGCGTGGAAGCGCCGTAAACCGTGGTAACTTTTCCGCCGTAAATACTTATATTTGCGGTGCCCGTATAGGTAAGATTTCCGTTGTTTCTTCCGCGGCTGAAGCCGATAACGGCATCATAGGTACCGCTTTTAATGGTAACGTTGCTGTTTTTGTTGGTGGGAGTTTTATCCGTGAGAGTCTGATAACCGCCCACGATAAACATATTACCCGAGGACAGCTTCAGTCCGTCTCCCATAACAAGAGGATTGAACCTTGCGGAAATAACCGTTTTTCCGGATCCGGGATTTATGTTCAGGTCGACAAATTCAGTGGGACCGTTGAGTGCGTATGTCATTCCGCTTTGAAGCCTGAGGGTGGCTTCGTGGTTCTTTGTGCCGTCATTTGAAGTGATTATTATCTTTCCGGTGTGGGCAGGTTCAACAAACTGATCCTTTTCCGAGCCTGTCAGGGAAAGGTCAGAGACAAGCACGATCTTTCCTCCGCTGTTTGCAACTGCGGAAATTGCAGCGGGGAGAGTTTTTAGTGCGCTGGAAGCAGATCTTCCGTCGGCGGAGTCGCTCCCCTTTTCGGCATCAAGATACACGATCTGCTCTGCCGCATAGGCGGCAGAGCAGAAGGGGATAGCCGTAAGGATCATTAGCGCGGTGAGGATAATTGCCAGAGTTCTTTTCATATTGACAAGAGTCCTTTTTGCTTATTTTTTCTTCTTTTTGGCTGCGAGAATAACTGCAATTACAGCAATTACAACAGCGGCTCCTATGGGGATAAGTGCGCCCATGGGGAAACCGTTTGAGGGCTCTGCGGGAGGCTCGCTCGTTGCGGGCTCGGTGGTTACCGGATCGGTAACCACTTCAATGGTGGGATCAATGGTTATTTCAAACTCGGTGGAGATCCCGCTGTAATCGTTTATTCCGGCAAGGGAGACGTTTACGATGTAGGTGGTTGCTTTATCCGTGGGGGGGAGACCATTGCCAAACTTATCAAAGCTGCCCTTTTCCTTGTAGCTGTAAACGAGATCGCCGTGGGTATCAGCCGCATATTTTGCTCCGTCGGCAAGGGTAGGAATGATATTCAGCTGTGCGCCTACGCCAACGGTAACGTCGTCAACGGTCAGATAATCGGCAATTTCGTTTTTCCAGCCCTTGAACTTCTTGATAAGAGGCATGGTGTTAACGGGAACGGAGAATACCTTTTCCAGCTCTGCGGGATGTCCGTCGCCGTCGCCGATCTTAATTCCGTCTTCGGTAAAGGTGTAGGTCTCGGCGATCATATATCTGCCGCTGTTGGTATCGGTGCCGACGTATGCATGGTAAACGATAAAGTTGGTCTTTCCGTCGGGAGAAATTGTAAAGCAGTTGTGTCCCGTGCCGTTCAGCTCGTCGCTCTTGGTAACAAGAGGCTGAGGATATTTGTACCAGTTCTCGTATACTGCGGGATCATCTCCGACAAGCTTCTGCTGTGCGATGCAGTAGTAGGGAGTCCAGTAACCGGAGCCCGCGTAAAGCATATAAGTATTGCCGTCGGGTGCGGTTGCTACCGCGATACCTTCAACGACCTCGGGCCAGATCTTGCCTTCATTGTTGGGGGCGTAAGTCGCGCCGCCCTTTTCCCAGGATTCGGTGGGCTTGCAGACGATAGCGGTGGGACCCGTAAGGGACCAAGGGTTCTTCATTTTGGAAATGTTAAGGGTCTGATATCTGTGGTTCGGCTCCGTAACCTCGGAAACCCACAGACAGTACAGCTGTCCGTTGATGCGCGCATCGGTCTGACCTGCTGCCCAGATCTCGCCGACATTGGGATCGGTATCGCTGAGTATCTTTATGGGGATGTTCTGTTCTCTCGTCAATGGATGTCCGTAGGGACCCTGGGGATCATCGGTCAGCGCTTTGATGCAGAACATTCGGTGATAGTAGTTATCTCCGTTATCACAGGCAAGAAGAATGTACCAGCCCTCGGTGAAATCGGGATCGTCCGGGAAATCTTCCTGATAGTAGTAATGAAGCTCGGGAGACCAAAGGTTCTTGGAGTACTCACGTCCGTCCGGCGGGTCGAATACGGTTATCATTTCCGCGTGGGCAAGGTCGCCGAGGTTGGTGGCCTTTGCAACTCCGATGGAGGAGCCTGCGGTCTTTGTGAAATAGTAGAAGCCGTCCTTGTAGATAACCCAGGGGTCAGCCGCTGAAACGATGGGGTTGGTGTAGGAATGGGTGCCCGTTTCCTTTGCAAAAATATCAACGCCCGCGCCAACTGATACGTGGGGCTCCATTCTGCCGGAGAATTCGTCGGGACCGATGATGTCGGTAACACCGTTGAAGGTTCCGCCGTTGAGCTTAAGGTACATATCGCCGCTCAGAGTGGTGGTCTTGGTATAAGCGGCAGCTATCTTGCCGATTATAGTACCGCCATTGATCTCGTAAGTAAGCGTACCGTTGAAGGAAGTGCCGCTCTTGCCGCTTCCGAAAATACCTGCGCGGAGGATACCGCCGTTAACGATAACGGTAGCGGAGCCGCTGAAGTCCTCGGCGTAGCTTGCGTAGATGGGATCCTGAAATTCGCCGCCGTTTATAACAAGTGTCGCATTTGTATCCTTATGGGTGGCGCCGGCGTTGTCGTTTGTAAGATAAACGCGGTTGAAGGTGCCGGAATTAATGGTAAGAGTATACTCTGCGCTGTTCCAGTTTCCGCTCTTTCCCGCCATGATGGTGGGGAAGTTTGCGAACTTTTCGGGCTTGGTTATTACAATATTATCTCCGATAGTTGCGTTATGATTGTTAAAACGGAGAAGGGGTGCGGTCTTATCAAGAGTGATATTGAGGTTTTCAAGGGTAACCTCGCCATTGAACTGCCAGTTGTTGCCCAAAAGAATATACGCGCCGTCCTTGCGGTAATCCTTACCTTCCCAAAGGGAGGTAATGGTTACGTGGGAGGCGTTGGCTGTGGAGTTCAGGGCGGAGGTAATGCTCGTTTCGCCGACAATAACGATAACGCCTCCGGTTTTTTCCAGCTGCTTAAACGCATTTGTAAGATTGGTTGCGCCGCCAACCGTAAGACCGTTTCCGTTGCCATTGTCCGCAACGTATACGATCTTGGTGTTGGATACGTCGCCAAAAAGGGGAAGTATACCTGCAAATACGGTTTCGTTAAACAGGCTCGTATCATACTTAAGGGAGTATGATACACCGTCGGGACGTTTGCCGCCAACGCCTGCAGTAATGCTTCCAAGCTTGCCGCCCTGCGCGGAAACGGTAAGATCGGCGTTAACACCGCAGAGGTCTGCCGTATTGATCTCACCTGCAGAGAGAGAAAGTGAGAGCGCACCGCTCGTGCTACCGCTTTCGGATGCCTTAAGCGTGTCGATGACGGCTCCTGAGACCTCGATTACCGCGGTCTTACCGGCGTTCTGCCCGTTTTTAGATGCGTAAACAGCTTTAACTTTGCCCGAATTCAGAAGGATATGTGCGTTGTTATCTGCGTTTTCGGTGCCGTAGATGACCGTGTTTCCATCGGAATCAAAGCCATTATCGAGTCTGAGCTCGTTACCGTTTGCGTTAACGGTAAATGCACCCTTGACGGGAATTGCAAATGCGGTAGGACCGTTTTGCGTGTATACGCCGTTGCTTGCAACTATGCAATCGCCTTCCTTGTTGGGAACAATATTTATAAGTCCCTCGTGTGCAGGCTCGGTGATGGCACCTGCAGGATAGCTGCCGATAATTCTGATATCACCGCCGCTGCTGATGGTGCTGATGGCGGCTTCAATGGAGCCGATGGGGTCATCCTCGCTCTTGCCGCTTCCCGTTGCTCCGCTCTGTACGTACAGAGTGCCGTGGCCGTAGATGCCGTCCATGATCTTGCCTGCAAGCTTCTGGATCTGATCTGCTGTAAATGCCGCAGAGTTATAATAGAGAGAGCGAACTGCGTTTGATGCAAGTGTCTCGATAGTGGTGGAGCGGAAGACCTCCTCCATCACCCTGACAGTACCGCCGTTAAGGACCACCTTTGTGTCGCCGATGGCATTAACGATGGAGATACGGTTGATGGTACCGTCGTGAAGCTCAATAAGGCTCGTGCCGTCCAGACGGCGAGTAACGTCGCCGCCCGTATGTACGGCCGTTACCATTCCGCCGTAAACTTTTATCTCGGTGCTGCCGGAATAATGGTTAAAAAGGGAAGCACCGTAAATGTTGTTGATGGTTCCGTCGTAGACGGTAATACGGGAGGTTCCCGTATAGGTCAGAGTTGCGTCGCCCTTCGTGCGGCTGAAGCCGACTACGTTTGCATAGCGACCGCTCTTGATGGTAATAGATGAGGAGCTCTTTGTATCCGAGTTCTTTTTGGGAGCCTCAAATCCACCGACAATATTAAGATTCGTCGAGGACATAGTAAGACCCTCGCCCATAACGATGGGATTGAAGCGCGCGGCAATTATGGTGTTGCCTGCGCCTGTGTCGATGGTAAGATCGGCAAATTCCGTGGGACCGGAGAGGGCGTATACCATACCGCCCTTCAGCTTCAGCTTGGTTCCGAGAGCCTTATCACCGTCCATAGCGGTAATAACGATCTTGCCCTTGTGGGTCGGCTCTTCATAATGAACCGTGGCAGAGCCCGTAAGGGAAACGTCGGACGCAAGC
>JAFSCG010000074.1 GCA_017436885.1 Clostridia bacterium
AGCTCCGCGAGCGGCGAAGCCGTACCTTACCTTGATGCGCTGTTTACGGCAACTACCTCCACTTGCGTTACGGGGCTCGTTACACTTCCGACGGTGTCGACGTGGAGCGTTTTCGGACAGATCGTAGTACTTCTTCTCATTCAGATAGGCGGCCTGGGCATCATTACCATTATGTCGGGGCTTATGCTTCTCCTCAATAGGAAAATGGGCATCAGCGACCGTTTGCTGATTCAGGATGCCTTCAATCTCAATACGATGTCCGGACTGACTAAATTTGTTAGGAACGTACTGTTCGGCACGCTGATTATCGAGGGGATCGGTGCTGTGCTGTATTTGCCGGTATTTATTCCCGAGTTCGGTGCGAAAGGAATTTGGATCTCGGTTTTTAATTCAATTTCCGCTTTTTGCAACGCCGGCATTGACATCATAGCGGAAAATAGCCTTTGCAATTACGCCACAAATCCTTTGATCAATCTAGTTACCTCCGCGCTCATTATTCTCGGCGGTCTCGGCTATATCGTGTGGTGGGACGTGCTTCGCGTTATCAGAAGCCGCTCTCGGAAAAACCGCAAAATATTCAGGCATCTCACCTTGCACTCCAAGATCGCAATTGTAGCTACAGCCGGGCTTATTATCGGCGGAGCGATATTCATATTTATTTTTGAGTACTCTAATCCGTTGACCATTGGAGAGATGTCTCTGTTCGATAAAATTCAGGTATCGCTATTTCAATCTGTAACCACGAGGACCGCCGGCTTTGCCTCCGTTCCTCAAGAGGATCTGACCAACGCCTCCGCCGCCATTTCTATTCTCTTGATGATGGTAGGCGGTTCGCCCGTAGGAACGGCAGGCGGTATGAAAACGGTTACAATTGCCGTGCTTATCTGCTCGGCGTTTGCTACCATAAGAAACAAAAACGATGCAACTCTGTTCGGTCGCCGTGTTTCAGAGGGGTCGGTGAAAAAAGCAGTCGCCGTGGCTGTAACCTTTCTTTCCATCTGTGCCGCTTCGACTGTGCTTTTGATGGCAACGAGTAATGCTTCCGCCATTGATGCAGTCTATGAAACGGTCAGCGCGACCGCAACTGTCGGACTTTCGAGAAACCTGACGTCAACTCTTAACAATTTTGGGAAGATAATTATCATAATTACCATGTATTTCGGCAGGGTTGGCCCCATATCACTTGCCGTAGCACTTGGCAGCAAGAACGAAAGTCAGAACGTCATTTCCGAGCCGACGGAAGATATCAGTATAGGATAAGGAGAAAAAACATGAAAAGAAAGAGATCTTATGCAGTTTTTGGTCTTGGAAGATACGGCACCGCCGTTGCACGTGAGCTTGTTGAGAACGGCATGGAGGTCATTGCCGTCGATACGGATGAAAGGATCGTCAATGATGCGGCGGCATATCTGCCCGTTTGTAAATGCGCTGACGTATCGGATGCAGAGGTCATCTCCCGTCTCGGTATTGGGAATATCGACACCGTAATTATATGTATGGCAAGCAACCTTGAGGCGAGCGTGATGGCTGTAACTCTTTGCAAGGAATCTGGTGTTAAACAAGTTATCGCGAAATGCTCTGACGAGATGCAGCAAAAAATATTGCTTCGTGTAGGCGCGGATCAGGTGGTTTTTCCCGAAAATGAATCGGGCATCAGACTTGCGAAGAACCTCTTAAGCTCAGGTTTTATTGATATGATCTCTCTGTCTAAGGATGTGTCCATGGTAGAGATCGACGTCAAGGAAGAGTGGTGTGGCAAAAACTTGATCGAATTGAACCTCCGCAAAAAGCACGGCTTCAATATCGTTGCTATCAAAAAGGGTGAAAATGTAAACGTCAATATCAATCCCGAGCAAGTACTTGATGCGGAAAGCTCGCTGATAGTTATCGCAAATACTTCAAAATTAGGTAAATTGAAGAAATAATATTATTCAATAAGCTTTCATCCAAGGGCTGACCGCACGGTCAGCCCTTTCCTTATACTCACATAGCTGCGCTCCGGCCATTACTTGATCTTCTTCATGGGGGACACCTCGTGCGAGAAGCGCGTAAGAGCGGAGCGAAGAGACTGAATATGTCGAGGCCGAAGAATTCGGGGCTCTCGCTTTGCAATAACAGAGAACATTGACATAATCAATTCATAATGATATAATTAGTGTATACTAACATCAAAAGGTATTTATAAATATGTCTCCCGAAATCTTATTTCTTATATTTTATCTCGCGTTTGGTTTGATTTGTTTATTTGCCGCACTGTTTAACAAGAGAGCTAAACTCATACTTCTTGGTTACTCTGCCTGTTTTCTGTCAGGTTCGGTTTTCAACCTGTTCGCCTATTTATATTTATCCGATTTGATTTGGTTGGTCGGCAATTTTTTCTTAATTGGACTCTTATTATTCTCCGGCGGCATCATGACCCTGCATCAGACAAAAAGATGTACCGTAAAAGTTGATGCAAAGATCATCGGAAAAGGTTCATCTTACTCCTATCGTATGCCATTTAAAAAACGCGTGTACTTAGTTAATCCCAAATATCGTTACAGATACAACGGAAGGATCTACGAGGGTATAGGAATTGCAGAGTATTCCGAAGCATTTTTCCAACTAATGTCCAAAGAAGATAAGGTTGAAATATTCATTGATCCCAACAAACCGTATATATGCACAGATAAGAAATACAGTTCGCATTCCGAGAGGCCTATGCTCATTACGGGCTGCATATTTATGCTTTTGGCGATAGCATTGTATATTAACGCTGTTAAATAAAAGCTGACTCCGGGAGGAAGGTGGCTCGCTGAGCGTGACGGAAGGAGCCTGCGTATCTTATCCAAATAGAAACAAGAGATAGCGACATTCCGTGGCGCAAGCTTGATCTACAAATCACAGATGTTAATAATCATTATGGCGTAGCAACTATATACAATAATGATGTTTGGTATTAAGGGAGAATGACGAGTTCTGCGATATGCATACACATTCCGTTTATTCTGACGGAACGTTTACGCCGAAGGAAATAGTTGATGCCGCAATCAGCAAAGGATTATCCGCCGTGGCATTGACTGACCACAACACCGTGGACGGTCTGACCGAGCTTGTTGCGGCGGCAAATCGAAAAACCACAGAGGCTTCATTGATGATCGCGGAGGAACTTAAGCTCCTCATGAGTGGAGGCAGCGACTTCCACGGCGCAAGGAAGCCTGATATCGACCTTGGAATAGGAAAAGGCGATCTCCGCATTCCATATGAATGGTTCATTGAACTGAAAAACCACATTTAAGCGTCTAAAATTAAACTGAACTACCACCCGTCTATCACCAAAAGTTCAAATTCCGGGGATATACTCATAAAAAAACGCAAAGAGGAAATATGAAGATCTCGATAAAAACACTCTCTGTTCTGCTGGTCGCGGTAACGTTTGCCGTTTCCTGCGGTCCAACAGAGATACCAAGCCAAATCACCGACCCCATCATCACTACCGCGCCGAGCGACACGGCAAACGACACGACCGAAAGCGAAGTACAAAGCACCACCCCTCCCGATAAAGACGATCCAAGCACCGACACAACAAAAAACGATACGCCTGCAACACCACCGATAGTTGACGAGGAAGCAAACGCAGGTCGCTTCGAGGGGCAGACGGATATTAAAGTTACTCTAATATCGGGAACTGCAGGAGCATACACTCTCGAAAACAACGTTCTTAAGTTTACCGCTTTAAAGGAGGACAGCGTTTACTCCGTATCGGGCAAGCTGAACGGTAATATCGTTATTGACGTCGGCGACGATCATAAGCTCGATCTTGAGCTACACGGACTGTCTATCGTCTGCA
>JAFSCG010000075.1 GCA_017436885.1 Clostridia bacterium
AATATCGCCATTTTATGCGGGCGGATAATATCCGCCCCTACGGCGAAAGATCGCTCCCCTTGTAGGGGAGGCGTTCCGCCTCCCGCGATATGCGCAAAGCGCGCGATATATCGCTCTTTTTTCCCTTCCGACTATTGATTTTTTTACGTTATAGTGATATCATATAGTACATAATACAGAGTAGAGTAACACGCGCTGATGTTTTTTCATCTCAGTGCTCCGAGGACGGGGAGTTGCCTCGGGGACGAATGCGCATTGCGCGGCGGTGTGTTGCTCGCATCCCGCTGTGCATATCAGAGAATCCGCAAACGGGTCGCTGTGCCCTTTTGCCCCTGCCTCTTATGTCATCAACGGGACTTAGGAGGTGTTTTTTTATGTCTGCAAGACCTGCTAAAGTCCGTGGCACCGTGCGGCGCATAGTTATATGCGCGGCAATGACCGCAATGTCCATCGTGCTGTGCCGATTCCTTGGTTTTTCCCCTGCCAACAGCGCGTTCCGCGTGGAGATCGGCTTCCTGCCCATTGCCGTTATCGGAATGCTGTACGGACCTGCATGGGCGGGAGCCGCCTACGGCGCTTCCGACCTTATCGGTGCCGCGGTTACCACGGGCATCAACCCCTTTATCACCCTTTGCAAGGTGCTTTTCGGCGTTTTGATGGGCTTTGCCTTTAAAGGCAAGCGCCGCGGTCTGCTGTTTTGCACCGCGTTTTTCCTTATTGCGGGCATAGTGGTGGACGTTGCCTGCATGACGCCCATATTCGTCAAATACTTCGGCTACACCGCCGAGGTCGCCCTTACCACCCGGGCCATCAGCGCAGGGATAAACGCACCCGTAAGGATAGCCCTTTACTACCTTATGGAGCGCACCGTGGGCGAGCGCATATTAAGTCTGGCACCGCAAAGAACGGAGAAATAACATGAACTACTCGGAAGCACTTGACTACATCCACAAAATAAGCTGGACGGGCAGCCGCCCGGGGCTTGAACGCATCAGCGAGCTTTGCGCCCTCCTTGGAGATCCGCAGGACAAGCTGAAATTCATCCACGTTGGCGGCACCAACGGCAAGGGTAGCTTTTGCTCCATGCTATCCTCGGTGCTGATGGCATCGGGGCTGAAGGTGGGCACCTATACCTCGCCCTATATCTACCGCTTTAACGAGCGCATAATGATAAACGGCTCCCCCATTGCCGACGACGTCCTTGCCCGCCTTACGGAGAGGGTGAAGACCTGCGCCGACAAAATGGCAGACCCGCCCACGGAATTTGAGCTGATAACCGCACTCGGCTTCCTTTACTTTGCGGAGGAGGAGTGCGATATCGTTGTGCTTGAGGTGGGGCTTGGCGGTCGCCTTGACGCCACGAATATTATAAAAACGCCCATTCTCTCGGTAATTACGGGCATTGCCCTTGACCATACTGCCATTCTGGGCGACACCGTGGAAAAAATAGCCGCCGAAAAGGCAGGCATTATCAAGGCGGGCGTGCCCGTGCTGTGCGGCTGCCCCAAGGAAAGCGGCGCCGCAAAGGTAATAGCCGCCCGCGCAAAGGAAATGGGCTGCGAAATGCGGTATGCAAAGGACGCACCCATTACCGCCATGCGCTGTGTGCTTGGCGAAACGCGCTTTGATTACAAGAGCTACACGGACGTGAAGATACGCCTTTGCGGACTTTACCAGCCCTATAACTGTGCCGCGGTGCTTGATGCCGTTACCTTGTTAAACGAGCGTGGCACGGGCATTGACGACGTTGCAGTATACAGAGGGCTAAAAAATGCAAGATGGCCCGCAAGATTTGAGATACTCTCGCGCGACCCCGATATTATCTTCGACGGCGGACACAACCCCGAGGGCATTGCCGCCCTTTGGGACAGCGTTTCCTACTATTATCCCGGACTTAAGGTAATTATGCTCTCGGGCGTTATGGCGGATAAGGATTACCCTCGGATGGCAGAGAGCCTTGCCCCCCTTGCGCACAAGGTACACACCTTTGCCCCCGCAAATCCCCGCGCCCTCGACGCGGCAAAATACTCCGCCGCCTTCGAAAAATGCGGCGTGTGCGCCGTGCCCCACGGCACAGCCCGCTGCGCCCTTGAAGAAGCCATCGAGGACGCAAAGAAGACCGATCTGCCCCTTATTATCTGCGGCTCCCTGTACTCCTACGCGGAGATCAGAGCGGAGCTTGATGAGATTATGAAATTATAAAACACAAAAACACAGGGTTGGTAGCCCTTTTGGGCGGGAGGATACGCCCGCGACTGGTAACAACGGACGACCGATCATCGCCCCTACGCAAAGAACCGCCACCCTCGTAGGGGAGGCGTTCCGCCTCCCGCGTACCTCTCGGTTGTCAAACGGGAGGGGAAACCCCTCCCCTACGGCGAAGGACGCTACTCTCGTAGTGGCGCAAATTTCATCACTTTATTTTTTGCCGCATATATTCAAACAAAGGAGATGAATATATGCAAGCAACACCCACCGAAAGAACAGCGCGGACCTTTGAAATTGAGATAAACGGCAAGCCCGTTATCTGTGCCGAGGCGCGGATAACGCCCCTGCAACTTGAAGGAGTGCATGGGGAGATATGTGCCTTTTACGCAAAGCTGTGCGAGGCGTTTATTACTTACGCGGAAAAGGAGCTTGCCCCCGAATTTGCCGCGCGGTTTGCCGCCGCAAGCACCCTGCGGGAGCGTTGCGGCCTGAAGATCCCCGTGCTTACCTTGTGCGTCGCAACGGACGCGGCAGAGCAGGATACCCTAACCGTTATAACCCAATATTCCCTTGCCGAGGGAGCGAGGACTGTAAAAAAAGGCGAAATAAAGACCCGCTGGGACGTAAAAAGGGGCGTGATACTTAAGGATGCAAACGGTAAACGAGGCACTTGAAAGGCTTGCCCGCTCCAAGTTCCGCGCCTCATTCCATCTGCGGCGGCGCGAGCTTGAATACGCCCGTGAAAAGGGGCTTGCCGTACTGCGGGAGCACGCCGCCGACATTGTGCGCACACGCCTTGCCCCTGCCTATATAGAAAACGACGGCAAGCAGACCCCCATGAAGAACCACCCCGTATTTATTGCACAGCACGCCTGCGCCTGCTGCTGCCGCGGCTGTCTGAACAAATGGTACGGAGTTCCCCTTGGACGCGAGCTTACCTCCCTTCAACAGGAAAAGATCGTTAATCTGCTGATGGCATGGATAGAAAAGGAGCTGGAAAATGAAAGCATCAAACCGTAGATTTTGGCTTGCGCTTACGCTGTTTTCCCTTATGGGACAGGTGGCGTGGGTGGTGGAGAACATGTACTTCAACGTGTTCATCTACAAAATGTTCAACGCAAGCGCCGCAGATATATCCCTGATGGTGGGAGCGAGCGCGGTTTCTGCCGCCATTACCTCCGTGCTGATGGGCGCGGTGTCCGACCGCATAGGCAAACGAAAGCTGTTTATATGCGGCGGCTATATTGCCTGGGGCCTTTCCATTTTCGGCTTTGTGCTTTTAAGGGAGGATACCCTTGCCGCCCTTTTCCCTGCCGCGGCATCTGCCGCCGCGCTGGGCGTTTCCCTTACCGTGGTGCTTGACTGCGTTATGACCTTTTTCGGCTCCACGGCAAACGACGCGGCGTTCAACGCATGGCTGACCGACAGCACAACAAAGGAAAACCGCGGTGCCGCCGAGGGTATCAATGCAATGATGCCCCTTGTTGCCATTCTTGCCGTGTTCGGCGGCTTTATGGCATTTGACCTGAACGAAGCGTCAAGCTGGACGGCCATATTTATTATCATCGGTGCCGCCACCCTGCTTTGCGGTGTTGCAGGGCTGTTTATCCTCCGCGAGCCCGATATAAAGCCATCAAGCGAGAGCGTGGCACGCAATATTACATACGGCTTTCTCCCCTCCACTATGCGCGGTAACGCACCACTTTACACCACTCTTGCCCTTTTTGTGCTTTTTAATATCTCCATTCAGATATTCATGCCCTACCTGATCCTATACTACGAGGTCAGCCTTGGCATGACGGATTACGTTTTCGTTATGGCACCCGCCATAATACTTGCCTCGGTGGTTACCGCCCTTTGGGGACGGGTGTACGACAAGCGCGGCTTTGGCTACTCCGTGTTTTTCTCCCTGCTTTGGCTGTGCGCGGGCTACGTTCTGCTGTTCTTCTTTAAGGGCAAGCTGCTCGTTTTCATCGGCTCGCTGCTTATGATGTGCGGTTACCTTGCGGGCATGGCGGTTTTCGGTGCACGGATCAGAGATAACACCCCCACAGGAAAGGCGGGAGCCTTGCAGGGCGTGCGCATCTTCTCGCAGGTGCTTATTCCCGGAGTTGTCGGTCCCTTTATCGGCAAAACGGTGCTGAAAAACGCAGAAACGGTGGTAAACGGCGACGGAACAGTAAGCTTTGTGCCAAACGAGGGTATATTTGCCGCCGCACTTGGAGTTGCGCTGGTGCTTTCCCTGCTGCTTATAATTACAACAAAGAAGAAGAACAAAGGTGCTTGATATGAAGATTACGGTGTCATCCTGCCGACTTGAATGGTTTTTCGGCATTGAGGGGGCAGTTAAGCTGCTGAAGGAAACAGGCTTTGACGGCGTGGACTACGACCTGCGCCGCGGCAAGCCCGCGCCCTATCCCACAGACGAGATCGCGCGTGAGCTTATAGACGAGGAAAAGAAGCAGCTTGCCGCCTACGGCCTTGTGTGCGAGCAGGCGCACGGCCCCTTTGGAATGACGGAAAAGTGCGCCTTCGATATGAGCGACGAAATGTTTGCAAGAACGGTAAAGTCCTTTGGCTACTACGCGGAGCTGGGAGCAAAATACGTTATCGTCCACCCCGTCAGCCATGCCGATGGCAAGGAGGACGAGATACCCGTAAACGTTGAAATGTACAGGGCCCTGCTTCCCTACGCTAAAAAGGCAGGCGTGAAGATCGCCACGGAGAACGTTTTTTACCGCACCATGCAGACCCCCGAAAAGGTCAACCGCCTGCTGCGGGAGGTGGATGACGAGGATCTGGTATTCTGCTTTGACAGCGGACACTCCACCGTTGTGGGCACCGCACCCGAGGATTTTATTGCTGGAGTTGACCCCGTTTACCTCAAATGCCTGCACCTGCACGACAACGACGGCGTTCACGACCGCCATATGCTCCCCTACACGGGAGTTATGAAGTGGGATAAGATCATCGCCGCCCTGAAAAAAGCAGGCTACGACGGCAACGTGAATTTAGAAATTCCCCTCTACATGGAGGGTCTGCCCCACAGCATGATGCCCGAGGCAATGGCATTGGCAGCCAAGGTGGCAGACCACATAAGAGCGGAGCTGCAAAAATAGTTTTTTGCGGTCCTGTAAACGGTAATCAAAAAGCGAGAACTAATCGGTATATCCGATCCGTTCTCGCTTTTTCTGTTTCGTTTTATTCCTTAAATAAACCTATCGAACCACATACGCAGCTCCGTGCGCATAGCGTCGGTAATATAATGGCCGATGCCCTCTATAAGGCGCAGGTCCGCGTAGCAGCCGCCGCGGCGAACGGCGCGGACGTACTCCATGGAAACCACGGGGTCCACAACGGTATCGGCAGTGCCGTGCCATATTTTGATGGGGCAAGGAGGAATGACCACCTTTTCGCCCTTTTCGTTTGTGAAGCTGCGGTTGGTATAAGGCTCAAAGCCCGTAATGCGATCGCGGTTCCACTCGCCGCCGTCCATGTGGAAATACTCTACTACCCTATCGTGGGTGCTGACGCCGTTTGCATTGGGCGTGGTCTTATCCCAGGTGCCGAGGCAGAAATGCCCGTCGCACGTGGTAAAGCTCTCTATATTCATACGCGGGAAGAACTCGCCAAGGGCGATGCAAAGGGACGGAAAGGTATTGGCAAAGTTAATGGAGGTCTGACCGCCCATAGAGCCGCCGTAAAGCAGCACTCTTTCCGTGAGATTATAGTGGGAGATAGCGTATTTATACGCCTTATACATGGCGAAGACGTGCTCGGGACAGCCCATTGTAACACCGTGGGGCTCGATACCGTCGATATCCAGTGCGGCATAGCCGGCATCAACACAGGCCGTAACACCCGCAAGACCGCCTGCATAATTTTTTTCCTCGTTTACGGTACTTCCGGCACCGTGGCAGGAAAGGATAAGGGGAGTTTTTGCCCCTGTTTCGCTGTAGCTTTCCGGCAGGCAAAGCACCGCACGGCATTCCGCCGGCTCCTCCCTGTCGGTCACCTCAGTCGAAGTGGAGCCGCAAAGATCGCGATAGCGATTATAGCTTACGTTGAAGTAAATAAGCCTGCGTTCCTTGCCATCCGGATAAGGCTTACCGTTTGATGTCATCGGCACTGCGTATTTTTCCATTTCATTATCCTCCGTAGGTCGTTACGTAAAGTATACATTTTCCGCATACCGTTTGTCAATAAATACAAAAGCTTTTGCTCAAATATTGTTTTTGCCGTTTATATGTGATAAAATTATAATATACAAG
>JAFSCG010000076.1 GCA_017436885.1 Clostridia bacterium
AAGGGCGTAAGAGGATCCACTTACACTTCAGAGGAGGAAACAATGGATAAGGACTTTGAGTGTTATAAACGCTATCTTGACGGCGACGAAAGCGGCATTGACGAGCTTCTTTTGCGCTACGGTGCAAAGCTTATATCGTTTATTTACAGATTTACGAACGATGAGGAGCTTGCCGAGGAGCTGATGGAGGACACGTTCTGCGACGTGATAATCAAGGGTGTCGGCTTTTTGGGAAATGCCTCATTCAAAACGTATCTTTTCTCCGTTGCGAAGAACAAGGCTTTTGCCGAAATGCGCAGACGCGGCAAGAACTGCGATATCGCTGCGGCGGAGAGCTATGGCGAGAGATACGTTGAAGCTTCGTTTGCGGATAGCGAAAGGTCCCGCATTATTGCACGGGCACTTGGCAGATTGAACCGCGACCACAGAACGGTCATCTATCTTCTCTACTTTGAGAATATGAGCTACAAGGAGATAGGCCGAGTGATGAAAAAAACGGAAAAGCAGGTAAACAATCTTGCTTACCGCGCAAAACGTGCCTTGCGCGAAATTTTTGAAAAGGATGGTCTTACTTATGAAGAACTCATTTGAATGGAAAAAGGATATAGAGGATAAGGTCAAGGCAAAGCGTGCGGCAATGGCAAAAAGAAACGCACAGCTGCGCTCGATCACGGGAGTTTCCCTTGCGGCTGTATTTTGCCTTGGATGCGGTATTGCCGTTGTCAGATTTTCAAGCGTCAATCAGCCGCCCGTTGCAGGGACGAGCGACAGTATTATGACGATACCAAGCCACCCCGACGAGCCGATACCACCCGTTACAACGGGCGCAAACAACACCGCAGACCCCGATACCGGCGTTATGACTATTCCGAGCTATACCGATGGACCTGCATATACGCAGGCTGGGGGTACCGGAATATGCGTGCCTCCCACGGAGGAGCTGACGGGCAGCCTGACGGGGTACGATCCGAGAGATACGGAGGATCATATATCACAGCCTATTTATACCGGCGTTGATCCGTATCCCATGACAACGGGACCTCTCGTAACGGAATACCCCACCACTACCGAAGTACCGCCTGTCGGTTCGTTCCGAGTTATCAAAGAGATCGGAAACATAATAAACGGTTCTCCCATGTACGTTCCCGCAGACAGAATGGTAAAATACAGAAAGACCTTTAGTGAGGCATTACGTTATTACGGTCTTTCGGAGTTTGCTATACCCAATGTGCTGACCTTTGGCAATGCTTACGCAATGGATCAATTTGAATACGTGGAATTCATCTCCATGAAGGACGAAAACGGTATGGGCGAGCTTCCCGTTTCCGACGCTATTACGGTGAGATATAGTCCAATGACAAGCGATATATCCTTCTACGAGCTGTCCATGGGAATGATAAGGGCACCCTATGATTGCATGTACGTTTACGACGAGAACAGTACCTTCAATTATCGCGACGTTACGGTAAAATGCGGTTATCTCAAAGCCTCGGGCGCCGTTGCCGAGCTTATCGTAGCGGACTTTGAATACAACGGTGTTATCTTTCGCTTCCAGGGACACTATTCCACGGAAAAGACGTTTATCAGCTTCTTATACAGCATCATCGACGGGCTTTATACCCGCTGACGAGAGGGATATTCGTATAACAGCCTCAGATGCGTTGCATCTGAGGCTGTTTTCAAAAATTCATCCTATGAGAAATTGAGAAACTGTATAGTTCTTTTTATTGAGTATATACATTGCTGTTAAAATCATGTACGCTACTATACCGCAATGACCGCAGATCAAGTATCCTCTGTCCTCCGAACGATTGTCCGCAATAAATTCAATAATTCGGTTTTCGGTAAATAATAGCAAAAGCTCATTTAAACGGGATATTTCAATATTGGCTTTTTCGATTAATGTTTGTTTTGATGTTGGAACATCACAACACAGTGCCAAAATTAGTTTTTGTCCGTCTTCACTGGAAAGAGCCTGCACTACTTCTATCGTGTTTGCATCAAAGGTAGAAAGCTGATCGATAAGGGATGATTTAATAACACAAGCCACGCCTTTGTTATCCCATATTTTCGTTCCGTATGAACCAATAATTCTAAGATTTCCTTGATTTTTACTTTCTTCTTGTTTTTCTCTGTTGCCAACCTCAGCAAAATAGATGCCCTTCCACATTTCCCAAAGATCTTCTCCAAGCTCTTGGCGGAGGTTACTATTATAGCGGTCATAGTTTGCCATGGACCAAACGAATTCTGTCGCAAGCTGCTCGATCTTACTTGACACAGCGTCAAGATCACCATTTGATTCAGTTTCGAGAAGAACATCTGCCGAGATTTTATAAACGTCGCTAATAGCTTTCAAATTAAAACAGTCGGGCAGACAATTTCCTGCCTCCCATTTAGAAATCGCCTGTGGCGAGACACCTATTTTTTCCGCAACTTCTTCCTGTGTCATTCCCAGCCTTTTTCTGTGATTGCGGAGCTTTTCGCCGAAAATTTTAATGTCTAACATTATTCTATCCTCCAAGATTTTTTGAGATAGCTATCTTGTGATTTTATTATATGATAGCGAAATACAACTTACAATAGTAAATGTGTTGAGATGTATTGCGCAAACTCGACCAAGGGTTGAATTAATTCACCTGTTGCGCTATCGTTGCACGTTTGAGAACAACGGTAAAGATATTGTCTGTTGATTCAGAAGATACAACTTGCAGATAGGTTTCTTTCCATCATAAAACGCACTCTTCTCGATAACGAAATAGCGAACTCCTTAATATATCGTACAGTTCCTTCGTGTGTTATATTCAATTCAGTGCAAATGGAATGAGCCGCTTCCATCAGCTGCGCTTCGGGGAATTTCAGCACATCGTCTATTTCAGTTTTTTTATATTCTGCATTTATTCCTTTTATTGGTTCTCTTAAAACCGTTAATATCAATGCATTTGCAACTGCGACTTCGAAAATATTGAAAGTGCTGTAACGCCATCCATCTATCTTCTTTTCAAGAACGTTTATTACGTTGTTTTCATCGAGCGCTTTTACGACGATGTTTTCTATCGTAAGTCTTGATAAATATTCGAAAGCAAAATATATGCCCTTTTTATCATCGGGAACGGCGATCGCAAGCGGATAGCTTATTCCTGACGGAAGCATGAGTGGAGCGAATTTTGAATCATAGTTTGCCAAATAAGTCTTTATATCTCTTAACGTACTTTTTAACGCGATATTTTCGATCTTGGCAAGGTCTAATGTAAGCTTGTGCAGGATATGCTTACACATATCAGCGTAGTTTTCCAATCTCGTTGATCTTGATAGGTAAAGCTTGAAGGGGTCGTGTTTTGCGTATTCGTTGAGTTTTTCGATATAGTTTTCTTCATCAAGCCCCAAAACAAATACAGTCGATGCAAATATGTCCTTTGCCTCTTCCTCGGTTACGGACGAGCTCTTCCCTTCTGTATATTCCGAAAACAGCTTGGATAGTAGCTTGTGCATCCATTCGTCCGTTTGATCGGCGTTGTTGTTTCGTTCGATTATTTCCACGTTTCCCATCCCTCCAGCCATTCGAAGCTGTTGTGCATATCAACAGATCTGAAATCTCCATCGCGTATGATTTTAAGTACATCATCTGTGCTCACGGAATTTAGAAAGTCCGGCGATCCATGTGCGGCTTCATTGAATATCATTACTAAGGCGTCGATGATCTCGTCGTCACTAACGCTCGTGGAAAGATCGTTTTTTAAGGTAAAAAATGTATCTTGAATTTGAATTATGATCTCAGTATAGTTTTTTGATGATATATAAGGGGACTAGCATATAGTTTTGGCAAGCTTTATGAAGATCGGCTTGCCGAATTCAACTCTGCCGCAGGAAGATAAGCAATCGTTTCTTGCCTCGATTAGCGCTCTGACGTCATTTTCCGTCAGCATAAGTCCGTAGATTGCTGTATGCTCGTTTAATGCCGATAATTCGTTCTTGCTCACGTTGCTTAATAACGCGCCATTGAACAGTTCAAGTTCTTTCATTTTACCACCTCCGTTTACACTATATATACGGATGATGTAAATTACAAGTCTTGACTTTTCGTTGGATTTGTGGTATTATAATGACGAATAAACCTCGTAATTTTTTTCTGTGTCTGATTATTGATCTTGTATCTTTTTGCAAGTGTAATAAAAAAAGCGCCGTTTGGCGCTTTTTTTATAGCTTTTTCAGTTCCTTTTGCAGTTCCTTGATATTTATCAAAAGATCGTACACCGCGTCCTCGGACAGCACTCCGCGGCGGAGATCGGAGGGAAGCTCGCCTTTGCTGTCGGCGTCAAGATCGTTGAACCATTCCCTGCTGCCGTAATATGCAAGCAGGTCTTTGATATCGGGAAGGAGTTTTTCAAATTCCGATACAGCATTGGTTGCGGAATTCAGGATGTGCTCCATTTTTACGATGTGTTTTATTCTTTCTGTATTATCCATTTTTCTTGTTCCTGTTTTTGATAGTTGCGGCATAAGCGCTGTTGCAAATTCCGAGAATAGCCGAAACTATGAACAGCAGCTCGATTCCAAGGGTCTTCCAGAGCCAACCGCCGAAAAGCGCGATAAAGATCGTTATAACGTGGTTGATGGAAACGCCCGTGGATATCGTGGCTTTCACCTCGTCCTCATTTTCGGCAAGGTCCCTAACGTATATGTTAGATGCCATTGATGCAAGAGAAATAACGGAGTCAAGAATGTAATTTACGCAACACACTATGTATGCAACGTTTTTCGGGAATATGTGGTGCGCAAAACCGTAGAAGAAGCAAACGATAACGAGAATAAGGGTGTCGGCGACCAAGACTGTCTTGTAGCCGAGCTTGTCTATTATCCTGCCGACGATTGGCGAAGCGAAGAAACAAGCAACGGCGGAAATTGCAAACAGCAGGCTGATGGAGGAGGCGCTAGCACCGTAGAAAAGGATAAGAAGATAAGGTCCGAAGGTGAAAAATACTTGCTTTCGTGCGCCGTAGAACATTTCAAGCATGTAATATTTGGTGAACTTCTTGTTAAAGTAAAAGCGACGTTTGTTCTTGTCCGTTTCGTTTTTTCCCTTGATGCGAGAGGAAAAAACTGCGCTTACACCTGCAAGAGCTGCGGCAATGGCAAAAAACATGGTGTACGGACGCGCTTCAAATATAGAAGAAAACGCAAATACGATAACAAGATAGCCCACAAGCGTGCCTATCTGGCTTGCGGCGTTTTGCGCACCGAGGGCCGCACCGCTCTTATCGGGCTGTGAGTATTTAAGTGTCATTGTGTTCTTCATGCCTATCTGAATATGCTCGCCAAAGGAATAGGTGCAGATAGCAAGGGTTGCAAGCACCTTTGTGGGCGGCAGGGCGGCGTGCATTGCCATACCGACCAGCATGATCACTGCGCCGACCTTATATAAGGTCTCGGCGGATAGCATATAGAACATTGCAAGAACGAAGATAAGCAGAATTCCAGGAAGCTCGCGGAAAAACTCCGTTACTCCTCTGCCCATTTCACCCATGTTTACCACTTCGGCAAGGAAGTTATCAAGCATGCCCTTGTAAAGACCGTAGGAAAGACCCGTGATAAGCACCGACAGCAGGAAGGGTTTGTAGCACGTACCCTCCGCGAATATATTTTTAAATTTTAAGTTTTTAAATATATTGTTCATTTTATTTTCTCACGCCTCTCGATCAGCTGTAATACAACGGGGCTGTTATATCTTTGCACAACGATGAATTTTATTATTGCAGGACCACTTATTTTAGTTTTTTTCATAATCGTTATTTGCCTTTTCAATAATTTTACCGGCTCTTTTTCCGAGTGTAACGTAAAAGTCACCGTCTGAAATTCTCAAGGCGCTTATCTTATTGAATACCGTCGTCTCATACTTTATCTCTTTGATAGGTAACGCATAACAACCGACATCGGCACTTTCGCTTTTGAAGCCTTGCACTATGTTTGAGCAGATTCTCAGTTCCTCTCCGCAGACAAAAATGCAAAGGTCTTTGTTGATCAGCCCTTTTTCAGCACTGTCAAAGCACTTTGTTACCACGTGATCATCGTTAACACCGTAAAATTCCCGCAGGTGAGTGCAGTTCTCGCGGTTTCTTGCGGTATAGTCTACTGCATCATATACTCTTAAGTTGGATATCGGAAATGATGCCACGGCAGCCAGAAGAAAAGCAGTAATTAATCCGGCCGCCTTAAAAATGAAAAGCAAAACTTTCAGCAAAAAATACAGCACGATATTTGATGGCAGTTTTATTATTGATGCAGCAAATAGAAACAAACCGAAAACTGCAGTAAATACAACTGCGGCGGTCAAGAGAGCAAGAACGTGCAGAAAAGTGTTTTTTGCGTGGTGAGAGTCCTTTTTCTTCGTTGCGAAGGATTTCATTGGATGTTTTTTGTGGTCGTAAATAAAGTGGCGCATATCAGATCCTCAAAACTGTTTTTGATTATCGGTGTTATCTGCTTTTAGTTCGCTTTCCGCATATCGCACGCGAATAGTGTGAAGCGTATATCGTAAATCCCATCAGTAATCAATATCGCTTTAGTTTGTCTGACGAGTCAGACAAACTAAACTTTCCACGTGGGTCATAGGGTCAAAAGGTATATTTTTACTCGTAAATCCCGTCGAAAAGCATTGATATACTATCATAGTCGATTCCGCATTTTCTCGTCCAACGGTTAACGGGATAAGCCGCATAACCCCTGTCACTTAACGGTAATAGCATATCTTTTTCACAAATATGTCCTGCGGTAACACCGAAAGAATCGTTTGAATGTAAAATATTGAGATACCCCAACATATCAATAAACGCTTCAATCTGCTCCATCGTCATCGCCAAAAGCCCAGATTGCTTCAATTCTCGGCGCAGTTTTCCCGATGTTGTGTTTTGAGGTGAATTTTCTATGACCTCAATAATTTTTTTGAAATGCTCGTAATCCGCAAAGGAATGAATGGGGCGCGG
>JAFSCG010000077.1 GCA_017436885.1 Clostridia bacterium
AGCTTTCCGTGGTCCAAACCCATCCGTTTGCCTTTATGTGATTGATATAATCAAGGGTCTGCAGGCGGATGGCATCGTAATGCTCCGATATCGCGGAGGTAATGCCGTTCACATGCCAATTCTCGTAATATCCGTTTATGAATATGGAGGACCATATCGGTATGCTGCTGCCTCCGCTGTACGCGGCGGGAGCCGTTTGCGCAACAACGCCCTTTGCATTGGTGCTGTCCTCAAAATCCACGAGTATCTTCTGTATAACGCTTGAAAAATCGAAATTGAAGTTAAAGGAATCGAGGGAGAAATTCACGTCGCCCGTCCAGCCGTTCTTCTCGTATACGGGTGTGTCGGTAAGCTTGCCCTGAAGATTGTTCATTACAGTGCGGAGCATCATCTCGTGCATGTAGTTGATGCGCTCGCTTCCCGTTTCAAACTCCGAGATATCGGTTATATCGTTTGCTATAAGATAGCACGCCACGTCCTCGGCGGTAAGCTTGCCCGGATAATTCTCTATCTGAATGTATTCGTAGCCCTTATAGGAATACTTCGGCTCGTAAACGTCTTTTCCGCCGCTTGTTATAAACTCGTCTATCTGCAGCAGATAACCGTTGACCGCCGTTTCCACAAAGCCGAGGGCATCAAGCTTTTCGCCGTAGGTGATCTTGATCCTCGTTCCCGCGGGGGCATTGAAGCTTATCCTCGCCCAACCCGTTGTCATAACGGGATTCTTTATTACGTAAATGCCAGCGCCCTTATCTGTAACCGTGGGCACGAAGGTCTTAAGGCGGCGTACGGGCTCCATATTCTCAAAAACAAGCTCTCCCTCGGGTGCCTTGGCAAGCCTTGCGCTCTTCCATGCGCTATCGTCAAATTCGGCGCTTGTCCAGCCCTGTACCTCAAGCCTTGCGTCATAGCCCTCGCCCATGTATACGTTATTGTAGATAACGGGACCGTACTCGTATCCCTTCCAGCTATCGTCCGTTGCAATTACTTCCTCACTTCCGTCGGAATACTTGACGTGCAGCTCCAACAGCAGCTTCGGCTCGTCGCGGTAAACGGCGGTATTCCAGTTCATCCAAGTGTAATAATCGCAATTATAGAAGTAGTTGCCAAGCTCCACGGCAATGGCGTTTTTGCCCGTACGCAGGGTGTTTGTTACGTCGTAAACGCGGTAATGCACCGTGTCCTCGTACTGGGTGTGTGCGGGATTGAGCACGCTGTCGTCGGGCAGCTTTCCGTTAACGTAAAGCTCGTAAAGACCGAGACCCGATACGTATATCCTTGCACTTTCTACCTGCTTGTCAATATCGAAGGACCTGCGTAGCATGGGCGCGGCACCGCCCACGTTTACCTGCATGGTCTTGGGCAGAACAACGTTTGAAGCCCACGCGCCGCTGCCGTACGCTATTGCCTGATCGGGGGCAAGCCACGCGCTTTCGTTAACTCCGCCGATACGCTCCCAGCCCGACGTGGAGGTTACGGCCTTCGAGCATTTCCATCTCATGTCCGTAACCACGGTGTCCACGGTGCCGTCGGTATAACGCACCTCTATCTTGGCAATAAAGCCCGCGCTTGAGCCCGTGTCTATGACCCTTGCGCCGAAAACGTTATCGCCCTTACTTACAAAGCGAGTGATATTTACGACCTTTGCGTTTTTCCACGCATTCGTTTCCTTATACACGTTCAGCACGCTTGAAGCGTTAACGAAAAGGAAGCCGTAATCGTCCATGGTGGTAACGAGCAGGACCTCGTCCACCTCTTTGCTTTCGTCTACGGTAAAATGCCTTCTGAAATACGTAGTGGAGCCGCTTTCGCGCTTCAGCCATATCCATTTTGCACCGTCAAGGGTAATATCGCAGGGCACGGTATCGCCGTCGGTGATGCCTATCCACTTTGCGCTCCATTCCTTATCGTCGAGGATGCCCGTTTCAAATTTCGAAACGTCGCTCCACGCGCTCTCGCCCTTCTCGTCCCATACCTGCACGGCAAAATAGTACTCCGTGCGGGAGGCAAGCGCATCTCCGCCGTAGACGATATCGTAATTGCAGCTTCCCTCTGTCTTGCCGCTGTCCCACACGTCGCCCTCGTGCTTTGTTGCCTTCTCCTCCGTGGAGGCAACAACGATACGGTACGCGCTTTGCGCCCTGCCGTAGCCATTCATTTCGTTTAACCAGCGGAAGGTAGGCACGGTGTCTATGCCCATGGGCTCCGAAAGATTATTTACCTTAAGCTCTGTGATGTTCATATCTTTTTCCTCCGTATCTGTTGGGTCATCTGTGATCACGTCGGACGTGCTACCGTTCCCGTCCTGCGGTGTTCCGCAGCCCGCGACAAACAACATAAGCATTGCAAGGAAAAATGACAATATTTTTTTCATAAGTACCTCCGACAAATTCCTTATCATAGGTGGTCCAACGGATCAATGATCATAAATTAAGAAAATCTTTCCTGTAATTTACGCCGAAATACTCAGCGAGCTCCACCATCTCGCTGTCCTTGATGGTGTTTATTCTGGGCAGATGGGCGGTAAGCATATATATCTGTGCCGCCTTTTCAACGGTCTCGATAAGACCGAAGGTCTCGTCCATATCCTTCCCTGCTCCATAGATGCCGTGCATTCCCCAGATCACAAAGCGGAACTCCTCCATTTTTTTCGCAGTCGCCTCGCCTATTTCGTTGGTGCCGCAAAGCATCCACGGAAGCACGCCAACACCGTCGGGAAAAACAACAATGCACTCGGTACACATCTCCCACAGGGTGTGGGTGAACTTTTTTTCGTCAAGCTCGTGAACGTAGTTCATTGCAAGGGTGTGGGTGGGGTGGGTGTGCATTACCACGCGGTTTTCCGGATCCACCGAAAGCCTTGCCATATGGCTCATAAGATGGGCGGGCAATTCCGATGTGGGTCTGCCGCCCTCGCGATATCCCCAAAGGAGCTCTGCCGTGATGCCGTCCTCGGCTATGCGGATAATTCCGAGATTTGCTTCCGGATCTTCCTGCACGTTCTTAAAATACTTTCCCGAGCCCGTAACGATAAAAATCTTTCCGATCAGCTTATCGGCGTTAAAGCCCGTATCAATAGTGCGGATGACCTTATCGAAATCAAGATACTCCGCAACCTCATTTGCGTCAAGCATATAGCTGATATTGCCGCCATTTCTCTCGTCCCAGCCAAGGCGGTACATATTGGCAGTAACCTTTTTCATTTCCTCCACGAAGGGAGCGGTTAAAATATTCTTCATCTCTTGCTTAAAACCTCGTCCTCGTATTTCTTTACTGCCGAAAGGTAATCCGCTTCCACGTTTTCGCGGCGCAGGTATTCCTCCCACACAATGCCGAAGGGGGCGGTCTTAAGCTCCTCGCTTACCACCATAAGCTCCGTCATATCGCCGCTGTCCTGCAGCGCCTTCATTCTTTCGTTCGGAGAAAGCAGCGCGTAAAGCAACGCCTTCTGCACGCTGCGAACACCGGTAACGTATGCGCTTACGCGGTTTATGGACGCATCGAAATAGTCCGTTGCAATGAAAACGCGATCAAGGGCGTCGTTACGCACTATCTCCTTCATTATCTCTTTTGTCTCGTCGTCAAGGATAACAACGTGGTCGCTGTCCCAACGCACCGCGCGGGTAACGTGGAGTGCGATCCTTTCATTGAACAGAAGAAGCGAGGAAATTTTATCCGAAACGACCTCGGTAGGATGATAGTGTCCGTTATCCATTAGGGGAGTTATTCCCTTGTAGTCGGAGTATGAAAGGCAAAATTCCGCAGAGCCTACGGTATAGCTTTCAAGCCCTATGCCGAAGACCTTGGATTCCAGAGTAACGTATACTTTGGTCTTATCATATGGGATGGAAAGTATCTCGTCGAGAGCTTCCTTGAATCTTTTTCTCGGTCCAAGACGGTCAGCGGGAATATCCTTGTAGCCGTCGGGGATCCAAAAGTTGATAACGCAGGGCTCGCCCGTTTCGGTTGCGAAATATTCAGATATCCGCACGCATGCCTTGCCGTGATCTATCCAATACCTGCGCACTTCATCGTCGGGCGAGGAAAGGGTAAGTCCGTCCTTTACCATGGGGTGGGAAAAGAATGTGGGGTTAAAGTCGATACCCATATTTCTTTGCTTTGCAAATTCCACCCATTTTGCAAAATGACAGGGCTCTATCTTATCTCTGCCAACGGGCTCGCCATCAAAGATGGCGTAGGACGAATGTAGATTCAGCTTCTTTTTCCCCGGTATAAGAGAAAATGCCTTGTCAAGATCCGCCATCAGCTCCGCAGGCGTTGTGGCTCTGCCGGGGTAATTCCCTGTGGTCTGAATACCGCCGGAAAGACTTTCGCCGCAGTCGAAGCCTATAACGTCGTCTCCCTGCCAGCAATGGACGGAAACAGTAACGTTCTTAAGTGCCTCAATGGCTTTTTCGGTGTCTACACCGAGCTTTGCGTATGTTTGCTTTGCGTAATTATACATATTCCGCCTCCTTTATATCAAAGGATGATCTTATTTTCTCTCTGACCTCTGTAAGGGTAATTTTGTTATACCTCATTATCTGCGCGGCAATATTGCCCGTTGCAGTAGCTTCCTCCAGACCGACGATAACCCTTTTGCCCGTATACTTTGCAGTAAGGGTGTTAAGATACTTATCCTTGCTGCCGCCACCGACAATAAATATACTGTCAAGCTCCTTGGTCGTCAGCTTTTCCGCGCTTTCCGTGCATTTTGCGTACATCGACGCCAGCGAGTGGTAGATGCAGGAAAGTGTGTCTTCGACAGGCAGATCAGCATTGCCCGCAAGCGCATTTACCGCCTTTATCATATTTTCGGGGGCATTGAGGCTTGGGTGATTAACATCTATTATTTTTTTGCAGCTGCTATCCATGGCAAGGTGCATCATATCATCGTAGGAATATCTTTTCTCCAAGCTGCGTCGCACGTTCTGTAGCAGCCACATTCCCATAATGTTTTTAAGGAAGCGGAAGCGATACTCTACTCCGCCCTCGTTTGAAAAATTTGCTGCCATTGCCGCGTTGCTCGTTACGGGAAAAGTGTTTTCCGTGCCGAACAGACTCCAGGTACCCGAGGATATGTAGGCGCATTTACCGTCGATGGGGCAGGCGGCAACTGCCGCGGCGGTATCGTGGGATGGAGCCGCAACAACGCACGCATTAAATCCGACCCGATCTGCTATCTCCGCGCTGAACGCTCCGATCTCCTCCCCCGGAAGGATAAGCGGGAGAAAGAGCGAAGGATCAACTCCTATGCATTCCGTTATCTCCTTATCCCACGTTTTCGTTTCCGCGTTCACCATTGCGGTGGTGCTTGCTATGGTATATTCGTTTTTCATAACGCCCGTAAGCCTGTAAGCAAGATAATCGGGTATCATCAAAAAGTGCTTTGCCCTTTTCGCCTTGCCGCTCTTTGCGTCAAGGTAAAGCTGATACACCGTGTTGAATTTCAGGTACTGTATTCCCGTTTTTTCATAAAGCTCCTCGAAAGGGATGGGAAAATCGAGAACGTTGTCGAGCCTTGCGTTTCTGTATGCGTAAACGGGAAGCATTTCCTGTTTTTTTTCGTCGAGCAGAACGTAGTCAACGCCCCACGTGTCGATGGCTATAGAGGCAGGGATCTTGTCGATCTTCTTGCATTTTTCGATGCCGTTTACTACCTCCGAAAAAAGCGCATCCATATCCCATATAAGCCCATCGGGGCTGTTTTGCATGCCGTTTTCAAAACGGTAGATTTCCTCAAGCTTTATCTTGCCTTCTTCAATGCTTCCAAGAACATGCCTTCCCGAGGAAGCACCGATATCTATTGCCAAAAAGTATGTCATGAACTACCTCAAAAAAATCATGCATCTCCAATTTGATACATCTTAATGATAACACATCTCAAGAAAGAATCAAACAACTTGATTTGTCTAAAAAAACGACCTGATTTGCACTTGACGGCAATAGCTTTTTGGTATACAATCTTACCTAAGGAGGTGGAAAAATGAAAAACGAGATCTTTGAAAGGCTCTCGGCCATAACCGCCGAAGAGCAGGAGATACTTGATGGTTCCCTCGTTATAGACCGTGCGCTGTATATGAAAAGCGAGAAAAACGTGATAAACGCCCAAAAGCTTATCGACAGCGGCAAGCTTATCACCATTCGACCGCATACGAGGTTTATCCACTTTCCCGAGCACACCCACGACTATATTGAGATAGTTTACATGTGCGAGGGTGTAACGACCCACATTATAAACGGAAATACGATAAAGCTCTCAAAGGGCGAAACGCTCATTCTCAACCAACACGCAACGCAGGAAATACTCCCCGCCGGAGCTGATGACATCGCAGTCAACTTCATCGTAATGCCTCAGTTTTTCAGCAAGGCACTCGAGATGATGGGCGAGGAGGAAACGCCGCTGCGACGCTTCATCATCGACTGTATTGCCGGAAGAGAGAGCACTAACGGTTATCTTCATTTCAAAACTGCAGAGATAGATCAAATACAGAATTTGTTTGAAAATCTTATCATTTCATTTACAGAAAAGACCCAAAACAAAAGAAGAACGGCCGAGCTGACCATGACCCTTATCCTGTTGGAGCTTATCAACCATACCGACAAGCTCGATCCCGTAAATATTAAAAAAAGCATACTGATCGAAACCCTGAAATATATTGAGGAAAACTATCAAACGGCTTCTCTGTCGGAGATAGCAAACAGGCTCCACTATGATCTTTATTGGCTATCCCGCGAGATAAAAAGAAAGACGGGCAAGACCTTTACCGAGCTTCTGCAGGAGAAACGTCTTTTGCAGACCGAATATCTGCTGGCAAATTCCAATATGAAGATATCGGACATTGCCTCAAGCGTCGGTTACAACAACACGAATTACTTTTTTACCATTTTTCAAAAGCATTTCGGCGTGTCGCCGAAAAAATACAGAGATAAACTGAAAAGCAAGGCCTTGAACGGCTGATAAACGAGGTGTGAAAATGAGCGTTATAACAAAGCAGATATCGAGTCTGGAAAAAATATACCCCGACCACACGGAGGACGTTAACGTCATTACGGAGACCACCGTCCTGCGCGGAGAGTGCTTTTCCTACCAGATAGCGGTCTTTCCCAAAAGCAACACGGAGCTTTCGGTAGAGGTGGTATCCCCTCTGAAGGAAAGCGTGAAGCTGTACTCTGTCAAAAACGCCGTGGCAGATTATCCCGTTTACGACACGGAGGACAGCGACTACATTACAAAAACGCCCTCTCTTATGCCCGACATACTGGTTCCGCTGGAGCAGGAAAAATGCTCCGCAAGATTTGCGAGCGGTGCGGGCGCGCTGTGGATAAGCGTTACCGTGCCCGAGGACGCTCCCGCGGGAAAGTGCCCCGTTACGGTGAAAATGACTGAGGCAAACGGAACGCAGATCGAGGAGACCCTTTATCTCCACGTCATTGCCGCCACCGTTCCGAAGCAACGCACCCTGTTTACCCAATGGTTCCACGTGGATTGCATTGCCGATATCCACAACGTGGAAATATACAGCGAGGAGCATTGGCGTTTGATAGACAAATATATGTCCCTTGCCTGCGAGCTGGGCATCAACATGCTGCTGACCCCCGTTATCACTCCGCCCCTTGACACTGCCGTGGGCACAAGACGACCCTGCACACAGCTGGTACGGATAGAAAAGCAAGGCGAAAAATACGTTTTTGATTTTTCCCTTCTCAAGCGGTGGATAGACCTTTGCCTGAAAAACGGGATCAAATATTTCGAGATCTCCCATCTCTTTTCCCAATGGGGACTTAAATGCGCTCCCAACATAAAGATCACGGAAAACGGCGAGGAGCATTTTGCCTTTGGCTGGCACGTTGACGCAAGATCCGAGGAATACAAGGATTTTCTTGCTCAATTTTTGCCGACGCTCGTTGATTTTCTGGAAGCGCAGGGCGTAAAGGACCGCTGTTGGTTCCATATATCCGACGAGCCCTCCTCAAAGCATTTCGAGGCGTACGAATATGCTCACGGCATAGTAGAACCCTTGATAAGAGGCTGCAGGACCTTGGATGCCATATCCGATTACGGCTTCTATGAAAAGGGACTGATTCCCAATCCCGTTACCGCAATAAACAAAATGGAGCCGTTTATCCAAAACGACGCAAAAAACCGTTGGGCGTACTACTGTTGCTCCCAGTACAACAAGGTCAGCAACCGTTTTCTTGCCATGCCCGCATACAGGACAAGGATAATAGGTCTTCAGCTTTACAAATTCGATATTGTGGGCTTTTTGCATTGGGGATACAATTTCTATTACAACCAATACTCCCGCAGGATGATAAATCCCTATATTACCACCTCCGCAGATAAGGCGTTCCCCTCGGGCGACCCGTTCTCCGTTTACCCCACGGCAGACGGAGCGATCCCATCTCTCCGAGCCGTTGTATTCAAGGAGGCACTGATGGACGTGGAGATCTGCCGTATGCTTGAAGGCTATATCGGACGGGAGGCAGTTATCCGAATGATCGACGATGCCGCAGGCATGGAGCTTACCTTCGCCGAATACCCGAGAAACAGCCAGTTCGTGCCTCAGCTGATTGAAAAAATGGTCAAGCTTATAGAGGACCACGCAGCTTGTGGGCTTTGATAACCGAATATGAGTCAAGACCACCAGTTGAACTGGTGGCTTGCAAAGCCCCTAGAAGGGGCTAATACGGACGTAGTCCCTAAAAGGGGCTCTGAAGTAGAACCGGGGGGTTATTTAGACTACCAACACGAACACCACCAAGGTTTTTCTTGGTGGTGTTTCTATCGGCGGTAGCTTGCCAAGCCTTCCTCCGACGCTTTATATGCATGTTTTGAAATTCTACAAGTGCCCTATGTATTCCTTCTTCCCGCGTGGGTTAGCAACTGCTAACCTATTTGCTTAAAATTGGCAATCGCTATTTTGCGATTGCCCGGTTTCTTCTTTTGGTATGTATTTCTTCACGCCGAAGATAAAGTACAGAATGTGGAACACCCACACACAAAACAGGATGTTACATGGAATGAAGATCGACCTTGCAAGCATCATACCAAAGCCAACCCCCATAAGAAGCGTAACGGTGATCATGATGCGAATCTTGGTTGCCCACGTCATGCCGCGCCCTGCAACGTAGCTTTCAAGATTTTTCTTATATAGCTTGGTGCCTATAAACCAAGTATGTAATTTCTCCGAGCTTTTGGCGAAGCTGACCGTCGCAAGAAGCAAAAACGGAAACGCGGGAAGCATGGGAACAACTGCGCCGACAGCACCAAGTCCTACGCCGATAAAGCCGAGTGTGAGCCACAATATCTTTTTAAATTTCACTTTCTTTCTCCAATCTTTTTTTCTTTTTTACTTTCGATTACGTGGCTTACCGCCATGATCGGATGGCTGAATATCATACGAGGCCCCGAAAAGCGCATGACCGCTCGGATCTTCTCGCACATTTCGGGCTTATAGCAATGCACGCGGCAGTTGGAGCAGAAGGTTTTCGTCTCCATGAACGGACATTTGTCGCTCCGCATCATCGCGTACTCGGTCAGCGCCTCGCACTCGGGACAAAGGTTTTTCTTTGTCCCGTGCTTCTTTTTGCAGTAAAGGCGAATCATCAAGGCAACCGTACGTTTTTCCTGTTCACGCTTGGATTCAATTTTCTGTTTGCTCATACATACGCCCTCCGTCAACACGATAGATACGATCTGCGATCGCCATCGTAGACTCACGGTGGGATACGAGAATAATGCTCTTTTTGTTCTTTTGTTCCTTTAATGCTTTGAGAATAATTCCTTCGTTGATGCTATCCACGTTGCTCGTCGGCTCATCAAGAAGGATCAGTTCGCTGCCGCGCAAAAATGCACGGGCAAGTCCGATACGCTGCTTTTCGCCTGCGGAAAGGTTATCTCCGAGTGCTCCGACACGGGTTTTGTATCCGTCGGGGAGTGTGAGGATAAAGTCGTGAACCGATGCGAGCTTGCAGGCCGCCTCCATTTCTTCTTTCGTGGCATCGGGCTTTGCGATGCGGAGGTTATCTTCAATGGTTTCGTCAAAAAGATAAGTTACCTGACTTACCATCGTCACGTTATCAAGCAGGCTATCGGTATCAAGATTGTCAATGTCAACTCCGCCAAATGCGATATTACCGTGGCTCTTTTGCCAGAAGCGCAGAAGAAGCTTTAAGAACGTGGATTTTCCGCATCCACTCTCACCGACGATGCCGATGATCTCGCCCTTTTCGGCGTGCATACAAATATCTTGTAATACCTGTGTCTCGCCGTCATAAGAGAATGACAGGTCGCTGACCTTGAGGTCATTAAATTCAATCTTTTCGCCGTTCTTCACGGGAGTTACAGCAGGTGTTTCCGCAAGGAGATTGAGAACTCTGTCGCCCGAAGCAAAGGTCTGCGTGAGGTTTCCGGGCAGAGCCGAGATAGCGATCACGGGGCCGAAGGAGGAAAAGACGGTGACAACGCCAACGATCATATAGCCTACGGTCAGCATATCCTTTGCCACAAGCAAAATGCCAACTGCAAGCGTTACAATAATGGAGATTGAAACAGCAAGCTCGGTAAATGCCGCCGCCTTCGTGGTATCGTGCTTCATTTTCTTGGTTTCACCAAGGAGAATATCGGAACGGCGGTCGACCTCTTTCTTGCGCTGCTCACCTGCACCCATAAGGACGATATCTTTGACACCTTTAATGCTGTCAAGGAAGTATGCGTTGAAGCTTGCAAATTCAGCACGGTAACGAACACCCGATGCTTTGAGCTTTTTCGATGCAATCAGCGGCACGATAATGCCGATCAGCAGATAGGCGAGAAGTGCCACAAGTGCGAGATACCAGCTCGACACAACTCCTACGAAAACGAGGACAGCGACCGAAACGATGACCGCAATGCAAATGGGTGAGATGGTATGTGCGTAGAACACCTCCAAGGTTTCGATATCCGAGGTGATCATAGCGATGATCGATCCCTTTTCCTTGCTTTCAAGCTTTGCAGGGCATAGACGGCGGAGTGCGCCGAAGATCTTGTCTCGAAGTGTAGCGAGGAGCTTGAATGCGATATAGTGATTGGAATACTGCTCAAAATAACGGAGCAGACCGCGCAGAACTCCGCAGCCGATAGCGAGTCCGATGATAAGTCCGTAAGAGAGCACCACGCTCTCTCCAAGAGCCTTGGCAACACCGAGCGCACCGAACACGGTAACACCCATTGCCGACACAAAGCCGAGCGAGCCGTTGATCACGGCAAGGATCATAATATAGGCAAGGCTGCCGAGAAGGAGAATGAGATTCGCCATGATAACGGCGCCGCTTCTGCGAAGTTTTTGCTTTTTCATTTTGTCACCTCCGCATATCCTTCTTCAAGTTTTTTCTGTGTGGTATAGAGCTTTGCGTAACCGCCGCCCTTTGCCATCAGCTCGTCGTGCGTTCCGCTTTCCATAAGCTCTCCCGATTCCATATAGTAAATGAGATCGGACGGAACGACATTGGCAAGGCGGTGGGAAATCACGATAACCGATCTTGTTTTCGAAAGCTCCTTGATATTTGCCATAATAATGGCTTCGCTTTCAATATCAATGTTGCTCGTTGCTTCGTCAAATACGTAGATCGACTTATTTGCAACAAGAGAGACGGCAAGGGCAAGTCTTTGCTTCTGACCGCCCGAAATGTTTGCGGCATCCTCGCTTATCACTTTGTCAAGACCGCCGTTTTCACGAATAAAGTCTGCAAGATTGACCTTTTCAAGAGCCGTAAAGATCTCATCATCGGTGACGGAGGGCTTTGCAAGCTCGAAATTCTCACGCACGGTAGCGTGGAACACGTAGGTATTGTAGCTGACAACGGCGAGTCTTTCGTAATAGCTTTCTCTCGTCAGCGTTTCAAGTGCCTTACCACCAACAGTAACAGTACCACTCTGCGGACGGTACGCGCCGAACAGCATATTGACCACCGTGGATTTTCCGCATCCCGATTCGCCAACGATAGAGGTCATACCTTTTTCTCCAAAGCTCATATTTACATTCTTTAGAACGTCGCGCTTGCCGTCGTAGGAGAAAGTGATATTCTGAAGCTCAATTTCGTTTCTGTCTGCCATTTCTTCACCCCAAACGGGATCGGGCTGTTCAAGAAGCGAGATGATCTTCTTTCCGGCAGATGCGCCGTTCATAGCAACGTGGAACGCCGAGCCAAAGGCACGCAGAGGCAAGAAGAAATCCACCGCCACAAGAATGAGGAACAGAGCCGCAATAGGAGAAAGATCCCAGAAAATCACCGAGAGGATCGCCATAGCAATACCGAGACCCGCGCCGCCGTATGCGACCAAGTCCATAATGGTGGTACTTGCAAGCTGCATCACGAGGACTTTCATGGTGATCTTGCGAAAATCCTCGCTCGTTTCGTTCATCTTGCCGTGTTGAGCTTCGTCGGCGCCAAAGATTTTGAGCTCCTTTAAGCCCTGAACGCTGTCGAGGAAGGAGTCACCCATAGACGTGTACTTGCCCCAATATTTCGCAAAGATCTTTTTTGCGTATTTTGAAACCGCAATAATGGATATGGGTATCATAGGCACACAGCAGAGCAGAACGAGAGCCACACGCCATTCGATCCATACGGTAATGCCGAACAGAACAAAGGGCGCGAGCATCGCATAAAAGAACTGCGGAATGTATGAGGAATAGTAGAGATCAAGCTGTTCCACTCCCTCCATAGATACCTGTGTCAGTCCTGCCATGCTCATACCGTCGGTCGAGCGAACGCCGAGACGGACGATTTTGTTATAAACCTTCTCGCGCAGATCCTTCTTTGCCTTTCTGCCGAGGGTGTCCTTCAGATCTCCCACAAGGCGAGAGGCAGTATATCTGATCGCAATTCCAATCACCGCACAAACGGCAGGCCATAGGAATATGATCGCGCCTCCGCTGTATTCATCGTAGTGAATGGCAAGATTGATTGCCCAGCAGATCGAGGCGGTGATGCCTACGTTTGCGAACAAGCCGAGCACCATCAGCCCCACGGCATAAAATATGTATTTCTTGTTGCTCCCAAGCAAGCTGAGCAGGTTTTTATCTATCATACATTACCTCCGAAGGTAGTTAGCAACAGCTAACCACAACCCCTATAATCAGCGAACGCTACGTCGGTTAGCGTTCGCTTACTCATAGTATTATATCATAAAATCTGAAAATTTACAAGATATACGGAAGAAAAGTCACAAAATCTTCCTCAGTTTTTTTTCGGACAAGCCGAAAAGCCCATCCGTTTTTTCTTTGCGCAAAAATATTTCGTTCACGTCAGTCAAAACACAGCTTTCTAAAACCTTTAATGTGTGAAAAAGGAAATTCCAATGCCTGGCAGCTTGTCAATTCCTTCTTTCCGTAAAGGCCTTTATCGCCGCAAAGGATTCCTCGCTAATATCATGCTCTATCTTGCAGGCATCCACCCTTGCGACCTCCTCCGAAACACCGAGGCGGATAAGCAGCTCGCTGATAAGGGTGTGCCTCTCGTACATTCGGAAGGCTATCTCAAGTCCCGAGGCAGTCAAGGTTATGTAGCCTCCGCCGTCAACGTTGATAAAGCCGCCGTTTTTCAGAAGACCCACAGCGCGGCTTACGCTGGGCTTGGAATATCCCATCTCCTGACATATATCTATGGAGCGCACGGGCTTTCCGGACTTTCCGAGCACGTATATTGTTTCGAGATACATTTCGCCGGATTCCTGAATGTTCATTGCGTCCTCCGTTTTCCGTTTTTTTTAGTATAACACTCTTTTGCGCACTTTGCAACCCGTAATAAAAAATTGCCGAGGAGAACCTCGGCAAATTTTTATTCGATCTCAACCGTTACCTTCTCGTTAAGAGAGTTGGCGGCGGCCTTCATGATAAGGCGAATGGACTTTGCTATCCTGCCATGCCTGCCAATGACCATACCCATATCGGCGGGAGCTACCTTGAGGGTAAGGAGAACTTCTCCGTTTTCCTTTCTTTCCTCTGTAACCTCAACGCTTTCGGGATCGTCAACGATAGCCTTGGCAATGTCGGCAAGAACATCCTTGAGTATAATCATTATGTTCCCAACTTTGCCGGACGGCAAATCCTTTCTTACTCGATAATGCCGCTCTTCTTAAGAAGTGCGCGAACAGTATCGGTGGGCTGAGCACCGTTCTTGATCCAGGTCTTAGCCTTGTCAGCGTCGATCTTTACGGTCTCGGGATTGGTAAGGGGATCAAAGTAGCCGATCTCCTCGATGAAGCGACCGTCGCGGGGGCTGCGGCTGTCAGCAACGATAACTCTGTAGCTGGGAGCCTTCTTCTTTCCGATTCTGGTAAGTCTGATTTTTACTGCCATGGTTTTTTCCTCCAAAAAAATGTAAATGTTTTTTATTTTTTAATTTTATAAAAATCCGTTAAAACGGCATTTTCATCATATTGCGGAATTTTTTACTGCCCTTGCCGGAGAACTGCTTTATCAGCTTGTTCATCTGCTCGAACTGCTTCAGAAGGCGGTTGATCTCCTCAACGGTGGTACCGCTGCCCGCCGCAATTCTCTTTTTGCGGGAGGAGTTGATGATCTCGGGCTTTTCCCTTTCTCTCGGCGTCATGGAAAGGATGATGGCCTTTGTGCGGTCCATTGCCTTTTCATCTATCTTTGCGTCCTTAAGGGCGCCCGCCTTCATACCGGGGATCATACCCGCTATCTGCTCAAGGCTTCCCATGTCCTTCAGCTGATCCAGCTGATCGAGATAATCGGTAAGGGTAAAGCGCGAGGAGCGGAGCTTTTGTTCAAGCTCTGCGGCCTTCTTCTCATCAAAAGCCTGCTCGGCCTTCTCGATAAGGGTAAGCACGTCGCCCATGCCGAGAATACGGGACGCAAGCCTGTCGGGATGGAAGGGCTCAAGCATATCGAGCTTTTCGCCAACGCCGATGAACTTGATGGGCTTGCCCGTTATATAACGCACGGAGAGAGCCGCGCCGCCGCGGGTATCACCGTCCATTTTTGTAAGGATAACGCCGGTGATGTCAAGCCGCTCGTTGAAGCTTTTTGCAACGTTTACGGCGTCCTGACCGGTCATTGCGTCCACCACCAGCAGTATCTCCGTGGGAGTGGTGGCGGCCTTGATGTCCTCAAGCTCCTGCATGAGGGTATCGTCAACGTGAAGTCGACCTGCGGTGTCGATAAACACCATGTCGCAGCATTGCTTGCGGGCGTATTCCATTCCCGCACGGGCAATATCCACGGCAGGAATATCCGTTCCCATTGAGAACACGGGAACGCCCACTGCCTCGCCCACCGTTTTCAGCTGATCCACAGCCGCGGGACGGTAGATATCGCAGGCAACGAGCAGGGGGCTTTTGCCCTTCTTTTTGAAGTAAGAGGCAAGCTTTGCGGTGTGGGTGGTTTTACCCGCGCCCTGAAGTCCGCACATAAGCACCACCGTTGGGGGCTTAGGGGATATCTCAAGCTTGGAATTCTCACCGCCCATGATGGCGATAAGCTCCTCGTTGACTATTTTTACTATCTGCTGTGCGGGAAGCAGACTTTCAAGCACGTCCGCGCCTACCGCACGCTCGGTAACTCTGGAAACAAACTCGCGCACGACCTTGAAGTTAACGTCCGCCTCGAGAAGTGCGAGCTTTACCTCGCGCATACCCTCGCGCACGTCGGCTTCAGTCAACTTTCCCTTACTGCGGAATCGCTTGAAAGCGCCTGCGAGCTTATCGGTAAGACTTTGAAACATATCCTATCCTTTGCTTACTTTTGTGTATACGCCGCAAGGACCGCCTCGGCGGCACCGAGCAGCCTTTCGGCATTTTTGCCGTCGCCCTCCGCGGCAAGGTCCTCCGCAACGATGCGAATAGCTCCCACAGCCTCGGAAAGCGTCCTTTCCCTCTCCCGATGCTCGCCGCAAAGACCGAGCCGTTCCTCAAGGAAAAGCAGCTGCTTTTCCCCGCGCTTGATGGCGGCACGAACCCCCTGACGGGTAAGCCCGCGCCCCTCCGCTATCTCGGCAAGAGAAAGATCCTCAAAATAATACGCGGTAAGAATATCCCGCTGATCCTCCGGCAGGGTACTGCCGTAAAAATCAAGCAGATATCCGATACCCAAGTCCTTCACATACATCGGAAATCTCCGCAAAAACAACTGTAAACAGATTTGCTTTACAATAATATCACAGACTTTTCCGTAAGTCAATAGCTTTTTCAAAAAATATGTACCGAATATCCCTTGATTTCGCGGGTTTTATACTGTACAATGTATTTAGCATTATTCTATTATTGTAGAGTATCTGCCGAGTATTTTTAACCACGGAGCCGCCATGCTGAAAAACTTGATTCCAAAGCTTAAGGAAGCGCTTATTTCCGTGCTTCCCGTATCGCTGATAGTTCTGGTACTGGGTCTGACCCCTTTGACGGGACTGACGGTTAAGGAAACGGTAGTATTTGCCGTGTCCTCCATTTTTCTTATTGCGGGCATCGGACTTTTCAATCTGGGTGCCGACCTTGCAATGACACCTATCGGAGAGCATACGGGCTCCGGTCTTACAAAAACGAGAAAAATGAACGTCCTGCTTTCCGTTTGCTTTATTATGGGACTGCTTATCACGGTTGCGGAGCCGGACCTTTCCGTTCTTGCAAATCAGGTAAACGCCGTAATAGATCCCACGGCTCTCATTTTCACCGTCGGTATCGGAGTTGGACTTTTCCTTGTTTGCGCCGTTGCAAAGATAGCATACCGCAAGAACCTTTCCGCACTTCTGATGTTCTTTTACATGGTTCTGTTTGCGTTCTGCGCATTGCTGATAGAAAACGGAAAAAGCGAATTTCTGCCCCTTTCCTTTGATTCGGGCGGAGTTACCACCGGCCCCATTACCGTGCCCTTCATTATGGCGCTCGGCGTTGGTATAGCTGCCACCATGGGAGGAAGCAACTCGAGCGAAAACAGCTTTGGTCTTGTTGCTCTCTGCTCTATCGGTCCCATGCTTGCGGTGGCTGTGCTTTCCCTTTCCGCAGGCGGCGAGCTTACGTATAAGCTGCCCGATTACTCTATCGCCGACAACGTTATGGGCACCGTTCTTTCCACTCTGACACACACGGCGGCAGAGGTCATCCGCGCCCTTGGACTCATCGTCGTGTTCTTCCTTATCCTGCAGTTTGCGGTACTTAAGCTGCCCAAGACCAAGATAATTCAGATACTCGTTGGCGTGGTATACACCTTTCTCGGCCTCGTTATCTTCCTTACCGCGGTAAACGTGGGCTTTATGCCCATCGGCTTCCGCCTCGGGCAGGAGATGGCAAAAACGGACAAAGTTATCCTCGTGCTCTTCGGTCTTGCCATCGGTGCGGTAACGGTCCTTGCCGAGCCCGCCGTACACGTGCTTAACAAGCAGGTAGAGGAGATAACCGGCGGTACCGTATCCAAGCGCTCCATGCTTATCGCACTTTCCCTTGGTGTGGGCGTTTCCATCGGGCTTTCCGTTATCCGAATAATCTTTGATTTTTCCATACTCTATTATCTCGTGCCCGGATATCTGATAGCGCTGGGGCTCTCGCTCTTTGTACCCGGCATCTATACCGCCATCGCCTTCGACTCCGGCGGAGTTGCAAGCGGACCCCTTACCTCCAGCTTCGTGCTTCCCCTGGCTGTCGGCGTGTGCAGCGTGCTTCAGGGCGAATCTGCTGTGCTGCACCTTGCCTTCGGCGTTGTGGCAATGGTAGCAATGACCCCCCTTATCACCATTCAGGCCCTCGGCTTCCGTGCCATTATGGCGCGCAAGGTACGCGAGCGCATAGCAATGAAGCGTATCCTTGACGCAGAGGACGAGCAGATCATCTATTTTTCCTAAGGAGGACGCCATGCCCGAAACCATAAAAAAAGGCTCTGCCGCGTTCCGCGGACAAAGAAAGCGCGCAACGCGCCCGGTACATAAAATAACCGAAAATAAGCTTGAGATACTTATTACCATAGTAAACAGGACCAAAGCCGAGTTTTTCGTGGATCTCATCCAGTCCTTTGACGTAAATATGCAGTTCATTGCACTCGGCGAAGGAACCGCAGACGCAAAAATGCTCAATCTGTTAGGTCTCGCAAGCTCCGAAAAGGCGGTTATATTCAGCATTATCCGCTCGGACAATGCTGCCAAAGCCCTTGCAAAGATCGAAAAGACCTTCCGCTCCGTCAAAAACGCAAAGGGCATCGCCTACACGGTTCCGATGTCCTCGCTTATCGGAGTTTCCGTTTTCGGATTTTTAAGCAATAACCGCATGACCGTCAAGGAGGAAAGATAATGCAAAACGAAAATTACGAAATGATAATGTGCATAGTAAACGCAGGCTGCACCGATACGGTAATGGATGCGGCAAGAGCTGCAGGTGCAGGCGGCGGCACCGTCATACACGGCAGAGGCACCGCAAACAAGGAGGCCGAAAAGCTGTTCAAAATATCCGTCCAGCCCGAAAAGGATATGGTAATGCTTATCGTTCCCGCCCGCATCAAGGACAAGGTGCTCCACGCCATATACAAAAACGCAGGACTTGAGTCCGAGGGTCAGGGCATTGCCTTCTCCGTTCCCGTCAACAACGCCGTTGGCCTTTCCCAGCACGAGCCCGACGCTGTCAAAGAAGTGGAAAGCGAGCGATAAAGGCAGGCGAAGGCGCGTAGATTGCGGCCATCGGCGAGATACCGCTCCAATACGAATAATAACGCAAAATACTGTGCTTTACGGAATGCTCCGTCGGGCACAGTATTTTTTATCAATGCTGTAACAAAATTATTGATTTTTCTATATAAATATTGTATAATTGCATTATTATGGGTTTTTGTAACCTATCGTAACGGAGTAGTTACTATGAAAAAGAGATATTTATCTTTTTTTGCTGTCTTACTTGCAGTTTCATCGTTGCTTGCGGGTTGTGATAACGGAGCAAACACAACGCTCACCGAACCGATAGAAACGGAAAGCCTCTTCCCCGCGTCAGATACGGAGGAGATACTTACCGCCGACAAGATCGTTTACCCCAAGGAAGAGCTGCCAAAGATATATATAACCACCGAAAACGGCTTTCAGGTGATAAGCAAAGAAAAATACACCTCCTGTGGCGTGCGCTTTGAGCTCAGCGACAGATTTGCCGAATTTGAAAACACCTATACGGACGATAACGGCGGACTTGCCGAGATACGCTGCCGCGGTAACGCCTCCTATAACAACAGCGAGATGCGCGCGGTAAACAAGTTTTCCTACAAGCTCAAGCTGGAAACAAAGGCAAACGTACTCGGTCTTGGAGAAAGCAGGCATTGGTATCTTATAAACAACTGGCGCGATATCAGCGCAATGAGGCACAAGCTTGCATACGACTTTGCCCTCTCCATCGGTCTTTCCTCCGTGGATTCCACCTGGGTGACCCTTTACTACAACGGCGAATACCGCGGACTTTACCTGCTTACGGAAAGCGTGCGAATTGCCGAGGACAGAGTTAATACCACGAACTGGGAGGAATTTGCAAGCGACGTTGCAAAGGCATACGCCGCAAACAACGGCTTTAGCCCCGAGGATACGAAGCTCCTTGAGGAAAGCATGGAAAGGAACCTGAAGTGGATCTCCAACCAAAGTCATACCGCAAACCTCTCCTCCGGAAGCACGGTTATAGACCTTACGGGATATTTTGACCCCGACTCATTGGACCTCACCTCGGGATATCTTGTTGAGTACTGCACGGGCTTCGACACAAACGGAACCAAGTGGAAAACGACTGCGGGTATCCCCGTCGTTATGGATAGTCCCTTCTACCTTGCCACCAACTCAAAAATGTACCAATACGTGCACACGCTGGTTCAGGATTTCGAGGATGCGATCCTCTCCCCCACCTACCACAACGCAAAGGGAAAGCACTACTCCGAGTACGTTGACGTGGATTCTCTTGTGGATTATTGGATAATATGGAATCTGTTCCGCAATACGGAGTTCGGAAGCCGCTCCCTGTATTACTACATCGACCACGGCAAGATAATATTCAGCCCCGTGTGGGATTTTGACGCCACTCTCGGCAACATCATCACTCTCTCCGCGGCAAGCGGCGTGCACGACAAATGGGTGCATGATGCCAAAAGCACTTGGTTCACAAAGCTGTTCGGCGACCCGTATTTTACTGCAAAATGTCAGGAAAGATGGTTTTCCATGCGCGAGGCCGTGGACGAGCTTTACCGCTCCATCGACGTCTACGTCAACTACATCGAGGAGGAGAATCTACGTTGCGTTGACAGAAACGGCATAAGGACCTTCAACGTTAAAAATCCCTTGAACGGCGGCGTGAGCTTCACTCCCGAAGAGGACTACGAATACATGAAAACGTGGTATAAAAACCGCGTTGAATGGATAGACGAGCATTTTTCCGTAATCGACCCCAACGTTGATGGCGGCGGCTACGTTCGCAGCGACGAGATATTCCCGAAAACGCTTATAAACGGAAGCGAGCCAACGCCCGACAGGCTTACGGTATTCGGCGCTCCGGCGGACTATATCATAAGCCCCGATACCACGGGCACGGTGGAGATAAGCGCAACCACCACCTACGGCTCCAGCACCACCATGGAGGCATTCCTTAACGGAACCGTAGTGCTTGGCAAGCAGCCCTTCAGACGGGGCGATACCGCAAAATACGTTATCGACGTCTCAAGCCTTGACATGACCGAGGGCGCGGTGAATATCATCTACCTCTGCGCCTTCCGCTCCAACGGAACGGTGCGCGGCGTTTCTTCCGTCGTTATCAAGGTAACGTCCATGGAGAACCCCAAGGAAAACGAAAGGCTCGTGGATCTCAACGGCACTCTTACCAAGGTCGAGGCAGGAAGCAGCTTTACTCTGCCCGAAATAACCGAGGTGCGTGATGGCTACGTTGCCGAGGGCTGGACCACGGGAGACGATAAGGTCTACGCCGCAGGCGATACCGTTACCGTCGATGAAAACACGTTTATGTTCATACGTTGGAAGCGCACAGACACGTTTTCGCGCTTTAATATGGAAAGATGACCGCATAGCGGCATGGTGATGTTATGAAATTCAGAAAATGGATCACGTCAATAATATCGTGCCTACTCGCTGCCTGCTCCATTTTCTGCGGCTGTGCACCTGCGCCGATAGACGATCTCACCGTGCCCGAAAACACCGCACCCCTGTTCGAGGAGGCAAAAACTCCGGAAAACACAGATATTCTCGACGTGGAGATACCCGTCATTCATATTTCCACAGCGGGAAACAGACAGATAAACAGCAAGGATTATTACCTGAACTGCACGGTACGCTTTGAACTGACCGACGCGTTTTCCGCCTACCCGAACACCTACACCGACGAAAACGGCGGTTTGGCAAAGATACGCTGCAGGGGCAACGCATCCTTCACAAACCCCGAGGTGCAAAAGACCAACAAGTATTCCTACAAGATAAAGCTGGATACCAAGGCAGACCTTTTCGGCTTTGGCGAAAGCAAGCATTGGTATCTTATCAACAACTGGCGCGACGTCAGTCAGCTGCGCAACAAGCTTTCCTACGATCTTGCCGCAACCCTCGGCATATCCACGGTGGACTGCACATGGGTCAGCTTGTACTATAACGGTGAATACCGAGGTCTTTACCTGCTGACGGAGAGCGTGCGCATAGACGAGGGGCGCGTGGAGACCACCAACTGGGAGGAGTTTGCCGAGGACGTGGCCGAGCTGTGCGGGAGGGACATGGGCTTTGACGAAAGAAACGTTACCGTTCTTGCCGACGATATGATACGAGATCTGGGCTGGATAAGCACGGGACGTTTTTCCGCCGATATCCCCGCAGGCAAATTCGAGCTTGATCTGACGAAGTATTTCGACCCCGATTCCCTCGATCTTACCTCGGGCTATCTTATGGAGCTGTGCAACAGCTACGATTCCACGGGAACAAAATGGCGCACAGCGCATAACGTTCCCATAATGGCTGACAACCCCATGTATCTCGCAACCAATAAAGAGATGTACTCCTTCGTTTCGGGTCTTGTACGTGATTTTGAGGAGGCGCTGGCATCACCCACATTCCACAACTCCAAGGGGAAGCACTACTCCGAATACGTGGACGTGGACTCCATGGTGGACTATTGGATGCTTTTCAACCTTGTATGCAACACGGAGTTCGGATACCGCTCCAATTATTTCTATATTGAAAACGGCAAGATCGTTTTCGGTCCCGCTTGGGATTTTGATCGCACCTTCGGCAACATCACAAATATTGCACAGGGAGCGGGCACATATAACACTTGGGTGCCCGACGTAACCAAAACGTGGTTCCGCAATCTGTTTACAGATCCGTGGTTCGTAAACAAATGCCAGCAACGCTGGTTCTCCATCCGAGAGACGGTGGATCAGCTGGTGGTGTCCATGGACCTGTACCGCGAGTACATTGCGGAGGAAGCGGAAAGCTGCTTTGAGCGCAACGGCATACGCAAAGCAAACATAGGAAACAAAAAGGCAAACAACGGCACAAGCTTTACCCCAACGCAGGACTACGAATATATGCGCGAATGGCTTATAAAGCGCATTGCGTGGATAGACGAAAGCTTCTCGGATATTGCGCCGAACGTTGACTTAAGCGGCTTTGAGAGAAGCGAAAAGGTAAATATACAGCTGACGCACGAAGGAAATACCCTTGAACGCGACAAGCTGACGATACGCGGACCGCGTGCCGACTATCTGCTGTCGCCCGACGCAAAGGGCACGCTGGAGCTGCGCACAACCACGTCTCACACCAACGCGGCTTATACCAACGTATATGCCAACAGTGCAGTGAGCCTCGGCAAGGAAACACTTACCCGCAACACAGCCGCAAAATACTCCATAGACCTTTCCCTTCTTGATATGCGCGAGGGAGCGGTAAACGTGCTGTATATTCCCGTTTTCAGAAGCGACGGAACACGCAGAGCTCTTACGTCCGTAGTGATAAAGGTTACCTCCTTGGAGAGTCCTGCGGAGGACGAATGCGTCATAGACCTGAACGGCACTCTGCATATCGTTAAAAAGGACACGGAATTCACTCTGCCGAAGGTAGGCTATACACGCGAGGGCTTCAAGCTTGCGGGCTGGACCGACCTTGACGGCAAAGTATACGGCGAAAACACCTCATTCACAGTTAAAGCCAACACCTATCTTTACCCCAAGTGGGAACGCACAGATCTGTTTGCAAAAATTCTAATGGAAAGATGACCGCATTGCGGCAAGACGAATATGAAAAACAAAAGGTTTTTATTATCCGCCATATCAGCTTTGTTAACAGCCGTATTTCTGCTTGCATCCTGCGCGCCCGAAGGTCCCGCGACCTTTGATACGCAGGCCAGCACCTCTGCCCTTTTTCCCGATGAAGCACCCGAAGCGGGGCTTGACAGCATCGTGTACGGGGAAACGAAGGTGCCCGTTATACATATCGACACGGACGACGGCCAGCAGATAGTGAACAAAACGACGTACAGCCGCTGCAATATTCGCTTCGAGCTGAACGACATCTTTTCCGAGTACGAGAATACCTATACCGACGAAAACGGCGGACGTGCAGACATTCGCTGCCGCGGAAACTCCTCCTTTACCGAAGCGGATATGCGCGCAAAGAACAAGTATTCGTACCGCATAAAGCTTGATACCGCCGCAGACCTTTTCGGTCTTGGGGAAAGCAAGCATTGGTATCTTATTGCCAACTGGTTTGACGTTTCCGCACTCAGAAACAAGCTTGCATACGATTTTTCCGGTGCTCTCGGACTTACCTACGTTCAAAACACCTGGGTGGAGCTGTACTATAACGGCGAATACCGCGGGCTCTACCTGCTTGTAGAAAGCATACGAATAGACGAGGGCCGCGTTGAAACCGTCAACTGGAAGGAATTTGCCGAGGATATCGGCAAGGCTTATTCCGCTGCAAACTCCCTCTCCCCCGAAGAGGAGCTGACCATCTGCACCGCCCTTGAAAAGAATCTTGCTTGGATAACTACGGGAAAAGCTGAATTTGCCATAGACGGAAAGAGCGTGACCCTCGACCTTTCTCCCTATTTCGATCCGGAGGAGATAGACATAACCTCGGGCTATCTTATCGAATACGACGACCGCATGGAGGGTGTGCGTACTAAATGGAAGACCGCAAAGGGAGTGCCCGTTTCCATAGATAACCCCGAGACCCTGAACACCAACGGCACCATGTACAAATACGTACACGAGCTGCTGCGCGATTTTGAGAGAGCCGCTTTCTCCGACACCTTCTACAACGATAAGGGAAAGCACTATTCCGAATATCTTGACGTGGATTCCATGGTGGACTTCTGGCTGGTGTGGAACCTGTTCAACAACTGGGAGTTCGGCTGCCATTCGCTTTATTATTACATCGACGGTGGAAAGATACATTTCGGACCCTGCTGGGATTTCGATTTTTCCTCCGGCAATATCGCCACTCTGAGGGAAAAGACCGTGGGATACACCAACTGGACCACCGACAGAAACGACGCGTGGTTCGTGGAGCTTTTGGGCGACCCGTACTTTTCTTCTCTCTGTCAGGAGAGGTGGTTTGAGGTACGGGAGCTACTGGACGACCTTGTGCGCTCCGTGGACATCTACCGTGATTACATGGGAGACGAGGCTGCCAAATGCTTTGAAAGAAACGGACACCGCAAAAACTGGTATCTCAAGGACGTAAACGAAGGTCTGAGCATGACCTTCGAGGAGGACTGCGAGCATCTGAAGGAATGGTTCCAAAACCGCATACAGTGGATGAACGAGATGCTTGCCGTGCCCGACCCCAATATCGACGACTGCGGATACACCCGCAGCAGTAAGATACTGACAAATCTCACCATAGGCGGCACCACACCCGAGCATGAGGTAATATATGAGCGCGGTGTGTTTGCCGACTACGTTATCACCCCCGATACAAAGGGCGAGGTGGTGCTGAAGATATCCACCACCCACACCTCCGCCAGAACTGCCGCAGTGTATCTCAACGGTACCACCCTTATCGGAGAGGGCAAGCTTACGGACTCCACCTCCCTTACATTGAGATTTGATGCTTCCCTCCTTGACATGAGCGAAAACGCACTTAACGTGCTGTACATACCCGCGTTCAGAAGTGACGGCACCCTGCGCTCCATGACTTCCATTCTTATTCGTGTAAGTTCCGTCAACACCCGCGCAGGCAATGAGAGAGTTCTTATTTGCGGAGATGAAATAATCGTTGCAAATAAGGGCGAAAGCGTTACGCTTCCCGCCATCACCGAGGTGCGCGACGGCTTTGTATACGCGGGCTGGACCACAGGCGACGACAAGGTATACCACCCCGGCAAGAGCTTTGAGCTTCAAGACGACACACGCATGTTTATCAGATGGATAAGAACGGATATATTCTCCGCAATGCTTCTTGAAAGGTAATATTGCATGGATAGGAACAAAAGGTCAAGCGGAATTGCCGCGGCATTACGATTATCGGCTGCCGCCCTTGCTTCCCTGCTGATGTTTTCCTCCTGCACCGCATACGTCGAGGAAGCCGTAACCGCCCCCGCGGCTACCGCATCCGTATTTCCCGAGGATGCCGAGCCGTCTGTCGGCATTGACGATATCGAATACACGGAAAAGACCGTTCCCGTTATACATATCACCACTTCAAACGGAAAGCAGGTAACCAGCAAAACGGATTACAGCTCCTGCAACGTACGCTTTGAGCTGAACGGCATCTTTGCAGAGTACGAGAACACCTACACCGACGAAAACGGCGGCAACGCAGAAATTCGGTGCCGCGGAAACTCCTCGTATACACGCAAGGAGATGCGAGCAAAAAACAAGTATTCCTACAAGCTGAGGCTTGAAACGAAGGCGGACCTTTTCGGACTCGGAGAGAACAGGCATTGGTATCTTATCAACAACTGGTTCGACGTTTCCGCACTCAGAAACAAGCTTGCATACGATTTTTCGGGGGCTCTCGGTCTTCCCTATACGGGAAACACTTGGGTGGAGCTTTACTATAACGGCGAATATCGCGGGCTTTATCTGCTTACGGAAAGCATCCGCATTGACGAAGGGCGCGTGGAGACCACGAATTGGGAAGAGTTTGCCGAGGACGTGGGAAAGGCATACGCAAGTGCAAACGCCCTTTCTCCCGATGAGGAGGAAACGCTCTGCACCACTCTGAAAAACAACCTTCGCTGGATAACGACCGGCAATACGGGTATAACGAAAGACGGCAAGCTGATCACGTACGATCTCTCCCCGTATTTCGATAAGGACTCATTGGACCTTACCTCCGGCTATCTTATAGAGCTCGACGGTCGACTTGACGGCGACCGCACCACCTGGAAAACAAGGCGCGGTGCTCCCCTTGCCGTAGACTCTCCCGCAAGGCTTAATACCAATTCAAAAATGATGCTTTACGTTTACAGATTGGTACAGGACTTCGAGGATGCATTGTTCTCCCCCACCTTCCATAATTCAGACGGAAAGCATTACAGCGAATACCTCGACGTAGACTCCCTCGTTGACTACTGGCTTGTATGGAATCTGTTTAATAATCAGGAATTCGGTTATCTTTCCATGTACTGCTATATAGACGGCGGAAAGATTCATTTCGGTCACTGCTGGGATTTCGACTACACCGCAGGCAACATAATTACACAGCCAAAAAAGTGGATAAGCAACGAAAGATGGCTTACCGACAGAGGCGTTGGTTGGTATAAGGAGATATTGGGCGACCCGTATTTTTCCGTGCTTTGCCAGGAGCGATGGTTTGAGCTAAGAGAGCTGACAGACGATCTGCTCCGTTCCCTTGACATCTATTACGGCTACATGGCAGACGAGGCCGTGCGATGCAATGAAAGAAACGGAGATAGACCCAACTGGTCCCAAACGGACGTGAATAACGGCCACAGCTACGATTTTCAAACCGATTACGAGGTTCTTAAGTCTTGGCTTACCGGGCGCATCAAGTGGCTTAACGATATGATGTCCCTGCCCGACGCAAATATCGACAAATCCGGCAATACAAGAAGCGTGAAGCTGTTTACCTCCCTTACCATAAACGGCGAAACGCCCGATTTTGAGATAGTAGACGGGCGCGGCGTTTACGCCGACTACGTTATCTCCCCCGATACTGCGGGAGAAGTAACCGTAACGCTCAGCACCACACACACCACGTCGGTATCCTGCTCCCTTTATCTGAACGGAACGAAGCATATCGGCGACAGCCCGCTCAACACCAAGGATAAGGTGCATTTCACCTTCAACGTATCGGATATGGACCTTTCGGAAAACGCAATAAACGTTCTGTATATCCCCACCTTCCGCACGGACGGCACCCTCCGCTCCATGACGTCCATTCTTATACGCGTCAGCTCCGTCAACGCCCTCTCTCCAAAGGAATGTGCCGTTATCCTCGGAAATACGGTACATAAAGCAATGAAGGGCGAGGAGTTCACCCTCCCCGAAATAACCGAGGTGCGAGATGGCTTCCTTGCCGCAGGCTGGACCGACGGCACGGACACGGTGCTTCCCGCAGGCTCGGTAATTACCCCCAACGGCACCTGCGTATACTACGTGCGTTGGATACGCACGGAAATATTCTCCGCGATGAAAATGTACAATTAACTGTAAAGGTACGGTACAAGTATGAAAAGTAAAATTTTACTTTCCGCAATTTCCGCATTGCTCGCATTTACTGCCCTGCTCTCGTCCTGCGGGACCGTTCCCGTTGACGAGGTAACTGTACCCACGGAAACAGAGCCCCTGTTCCCCGACGATACAACGGCAGATATCCCCGAGGATAACCACATCGTATATCCCGAGGGCGAGCTTCCCAAGCTGTATATAAACACCAACGACGGCAAGCAGGTAACAAGCAAGGATATATACAGCGCCTGCAACGTCCGTCTTGAGATGAACGGCGTGTATGAGAACTATCAGAACACCTACACCGATCAGAACGGCGGCGGGGCGCTGATACGCTGCCGCGGAAACATGACCTATAACATCGCGGACGTAAAAAAGACCAATTCCTATTCCTATAAGCTTAAGCTGGATGCAAAGGCCGACCTTTTCGGCTTTGGCTCAAGCAAGCATTGGTATCTTATCAACTGCTGGCGCGACACAAGCTACCTGCGCCACAAGCTTGCCTACGACCTCTCCGCCTCCCTCGGCATCGAGTACACGGACTGCACTTGGGTTTCCGTTTACTATAACGACGAATACCGCGGTCTGTATCTGATGACGGAAAGCATCCGCATAGCCGAGGACAGAATAGAAATGGAGAACTGGGAGGAGTTTGCCGAGGACGTCGCAGATGCTTACGCAACCGACAATTCCCTTGACGCAGACGACGCGTTGGTCCTTTCCGAGCTGATGGAGCATAATCTCAGCTGGCTCTCCACCGGTTACATCACGGCAAATCTGCCATCGGGCAAGCGCATAATCGACTTGAGCGTGTATTTTGACCCGGAGGAGCTGGACCTTACCTCCGGATATCTGATAGAGATATGTAACGGAATGGACACCTCAGGCTCCAAATGGAAAACGAACGCAGGATTCTTTATCGTGCTTGACAGCCCCTTCTATCTGCACTCCAACTCGGAGATGTACAACTACGTTCGCACCCTCATTCAGGATTTTGAGGACGCCATAATGTCGCCCGATTTCCATAACGCCAAGGGCAAGCATTACAGCGAATATATCGACGTGGATTCCATGGTCGATTATTGGATGGTATGGAACTTCTTCGTCAATACGGAGTTTGGTGCCCGCTCCATGTACTTCCACATCAAGGACGGCAAAATGATCTTCGGTCCCAACTGGGACTTTGACGGAACCTCCGGCAACATTATGTCCACCACCAAAAGCGGCGGCGCATATAACAAATGGGTGCCCGACAGATCGAAAACCTGGTTTTATAACGCAATGAAGGATCCGTGGTTTACCGCAAAATGTCAGGAAAGATGGTATTCTCTCAGCGAGCTTCTTGACGACTTCATGACCTCCATGGATATATACGCAAGATACATCAAGGATGGCGCGGCACAAAGCTACGAGCGCACGGGACCGCGAAAAGAGATAGTCCGTCAGCCCGACGTCAACAACGGTCATAGCTTTAACCCTTGGGAGGATTACGAATATCTGCGCACTTGGTTTGAGAACCGCATTATCTGGCTTGACGAGCATTTCGCAGCGCTTGACCCGAATATTGACGGCGCAGGCTACACAAGAAGCGAAAAAATCAAGACCGCTCTGACTCTTGATTCCAATACTATCGAAAAAGACCGCTCGTCAGTTTACGGTTTGAATGCCGACTATATTATCTCCACAAGCGACAGTGGAGTTATCGAGATAAAGCTGACCACCACCCACTCTAACATCGGGCATTTTGAGGTATATCTTAATGGCACCGAATTTCTCGGCAGAGTGGAAAACACCGCCAGCGGCGGCTCCCTTCTTGTGGACACCTCAAAGCTTGACATGAGCGACGGCGCACTTAACGTTTTCTACATTATGTGCTATAAGAACACGGGCGCGTACCGCTCCATGTCCTCCGTCCTTATACGCGTAAGAAGCCTCGGAAATCCCGAAGCAATGAAGTGCATCGTTCAGCTTGGCAATGAAATAGCACACGTAGACAGATTTGCCGAATACGCTCTCCCCGAGATAACCGAGGAGCATAACGGCTTTATCGCCGAGGGCTGGACCGACGGCAAGAACGTCTACGCTCCCGGCACCACCATCGAGATAAAGAACGACGTTCACCTCTATATTAAATGGAAGCGCACTTATATCTTCTCGATAATGGAGTTTTTCCCACAATAAGCCTTATATAGCATAAATAAATAGCCATGGTTTGTGCCGCCGCACAAACCATGGCTATTGTTTTTACATAGCTTTTTCTATTATCTTTACGTTAACGGGCTCCGTTCCCGTCTGCTCGTACACGATCTCCTTTATCTGCGCCACCTCACCGGGGAGAAGACCGTCGGTCTTTACGATAACGTTTACCGTATTACCCGAAATAACGGCAATGCAATCGGCAAAGCCCTTGGATCTGACAAGGGTTTCGATATTCGACTCTCTCTCAATGTCCTTTGCGATAACGGAAATATCCTCAAGTGCCTGTGTTTTTGTGGTATCGAGAGCCTCGGCAGAGGCAACTACGGTGCGAAGCACCTCTATTGCCTCATCTCTTGCGCGCTGTCTGTCCAGAGCCGTGGATGCAAAATAATTATCCAATCCCTCAGCGGAGGAATTGCTTGCCGCCACGTCGTCTGCGGTGTAGTTATCCGCCATATTTGAAGTACCGTAGGGTACGTCCGAGGCAGGAGAACCGAAGAGCAGAAAATTAAGATAGACCACGGCACCGATGCCGAACATACATAATATAAGCACAAGATTGCGCTTTCCTACCCTTTCGGTAAATTTTTTTGCACCCGACCACAGCTTCCCAAAAAATTTTTTCATATAATATCCTCGCTTCCTTTGCCGTATTGCGGCATTCATATTTTCCGATACATCATATTCATCGACTTCTGATTATATTCCTATTTGCCCGAAACGGATATCTGTGATGCGGTAATGCCCAGTGCCGCCGATAAAAGCTCTGTCAGTTCCTTTTCTATTATCGGAACGTTGCCGCCCTTACATACCACCGCAACGCCGCAAACTCTCGGATAATGGGTGGCGCTTATGTTTCCTCGCGAGGAATATTCATATTCAAACCCCGTGGAAAACGTAAGAGCAACGCTACACTCCGACACCCCGCCAACCGAAGAGCAAAGCAACACAAGCTTCTCCTCCAGCTCCGCCGCGTATTTTTCCTCTGCGCTGACTTCTCCCTCTGTCTTTGGCGTGCCTCTGCTACCCAAAAGCATCAGCGCAATGCCGATCGCCGCCGCAAAAAATAACAACAGCAGCTTCGTTTTATCCTTCATCAGTCCACAAGCACCTCCACCTCACACCCAAGCAGGCTCTCCAGCTCAGTTTCTGCCTCGTGCACGCCCCTGACAGCGTCCGTTCCCCTAAGATCCACGGTAACACGGCACAGCACTATGGCGTTTATATCCACGTCGTCCACGGTAACGCTTATTTTTGCTTCCGTCATTTCATATTTTGCGTTCAGATACTCGGAAACGCTCCTGCCTATCTCCTTTGCGCTTTGCTCCACAAGCCACTCGGCAGAGGAAAAACCGTTGTTCTCGATCTCGGGCAGCTCCGCAAAAAGCTGTACGTCAATGCCCGACACGGCAGAAAACACCACCGCAAGCATAACGAGGGAGATAACGAAGGAAACGAATTTACCCATGCCGCCGTTGGGGCTTAACACACCAAGCAGAGAACAAAGGAGAGACGCGCCGCAAATTATGTAGATCGCATTTTTCATCACGCCACCGCCGTTTTTACAAATACGGTAACCGCAAGCAGGAACAGCACCGAGGATGCCGCCATCAGGGCACAAATAAGTCCGCAGACCGTTGCGGCACCGTCAAGCAATCTTGCCTCCGCTTGCAGGGAGCAAAGCCGTGCCGCCGCCGCGGCAAGCTCGAATGCCGTGCGGTAAAAAAGAGCAGAGATAAGGGGTGGCAGCAGCATAAGCATCAGCACCGCACAGCTTGCCCACCCAACACCCGCTTTTATAACGGAAAGTCCCCCCGCAACCGTACGTAACGCCTCTCCCACCGCGCCGCCCACCACGGGAATAAAGCTGCCCGCCGCAAACCGCACCGTCCTCATGGCAACGCTGTCCCCTGCGGCGGCAATATGATTTCCGAAGGTGTACACCGCTGAATTTATCATCATAAAAAACGCAATAGCGGTGGTAAAAAAGTCCTTCATTGCCTTCACTATGCCCGACATATCCATGGTACAAACAGACGCCGTAAGTATCACCGCAAGTATGGTCCTTGCAAGGGGCAGGAGAAGATGCAGAAAAACGTTTTCTATAAGGGAGGTAAGCAAATACACGCCCGAGCTTGCATAAGCGGCGCACGCAACGTTGCCGCCCGCGGCATAAAGAGAGGTAAACAAGGGCAGAAGCCCAAGAACGAAGGCGTTTATCTCCTCTATCAGCGCCGCACCCGAATTAACGACTTTCTCCAAGGGGAAAAGCACGGCAACGCAAAAGCAAAGGGACGAGCAGAGGGTAAATGCCGAGGCAACGCCACCGCTTCTGACAGCCGCGGAAAGAGTCTTGAACACCGCCGCCGCAACCACGAGAAAGATCAGGGAAAAGAACACCTGCAAGGGACCCGTTATCTCGTTTTTAACCGTTTTTATCAGCTCGGAGAATATAAAACGCCCGTCAAGCCCGCCTTTGCCGCCGTTTATTACCGTGTCTTTCGCCATATCCGCAACGCCGCTCATGCTCTCGGGCAATGCTTTTTCAAGCAGCTCTGCCGCCTCGCCCGTTACGTTATCCTGCCGCGGCTCATAGGTATAAGTACGTTCGGCGGCGGCAACGGGTATTGCCAAAGCAAGGGAGATATGCAGAAAAAGCAGAATTACAATTACTTTTTTCATCCCGCAAGCTCCCGCGCAGCCAACAGCAGCTCCCGCGCAAGCGGAAGGGCAAGGGCCACTATCTCAAGCTTGCCCGCAAGCTCTATTTTTGAGGCTATTGCCGTTTGCCCCATATCCCTGCATATATCCGCCGCGATCTCGCACACAAACGCCACTCCAAGAGCTTTCAATATCACGGCGAAGGCATCGAGCAATGCGGGGTCAAGCAGGCTCAAAGGCCGAAGGCCGTACGAACGGCCTCAAACAGCTCGGCTATCTCGTAGACCAGCATCAACAGCACCGTAACCACCCCCGCAAGAGTAACGAACATGGCGTGCTCGTCCCTGCCCGTTTTGGAAAGCACCTGATTTACCACACCCACAAGTATGCCCACCCCCGCTATCTTCATGATAAGTCCTATGTCCATTCTAACCTCACGCTAAAAACAGAACCGCCATAAGCGAAACGCAAAGAGATACCGCAAGGCGTGTCTTTTCCTCGGTGCTTGCGCCCTTTTCCAAGGTATCGGTGATCTTATTCAGCCTGTCTATACATTCAGAGCACCGTTCCGACTCCGCATCCACGTTGCCGCGCCCAAAGCCGTCGGCAAAGGAAAGCAGCACTTCCCTCTCCTCGTTTCCGTCAAGCAGCTTATCCATGTGCTTCCGGACGGCAAAGGGAAAGCCTTCCTTTTTTGCCCCATCGGCAAGCATACGCCCAACGGGTGATCTGCACCCCTCAAGAATATCCCAAAGAGGCAGGGCATGGCATTCCACCTGCATTTTCAGCTCGCATATCAGCTCCGTTACCGCCTTGCATCTGTTGATCCTTCTTTGCAATGCGCTACTTTTTATTTTGGAATATAATAGCGCCGCAAGCACGGTAATAGACGCGCCAAACAGCTTCAGCATTCCGTCCACCGCCCTTCTGCATAACGCCGTATATCAAATTTCGGCGGTGCGCCGCGCTCCCGTGTGATACCGACAAGATAGGAAAACGCACCCGATGCAAAGCCGTCAAAAACGTTTTTGCGGGACAGCACCTCGGCAAAGCTCCCGCCGTGAAGGGTGGCAACAACGGGAACTCCGCAACGGGCGGCATTGCATACCGCCGTTATATCCTCCTCTGCCAGCTCGTCCACGGCAATTATCTGGGGGGAAAGGGTGCGCAGGGCCCATTCCATTCCCGACGCGCGCTCACAGCCGCATATAAGATCGACAAGACAGCTCTCGGGTATCCTGCCGTCGTCTATCTCTCCCCTGCAATCTATTACCGCCACGCGCATGGATAGCTCCTTGCCCGATAAGCCCACAACAAGATCGCGCAGGACCGTGGTCTTGCCAACGGCGGGCGGAGAGAACATAAGCATTCCGCCGGGGGAGCGGTGCATCAGCGCGGCAAGCCGCTTGCTTTGCCCCTCCGTGTGCACGGGGATACGGAACACCACGGAAAGCGGAACGCGCTCCCTGAGCATTTTTCCGTCCGAATAATGAACTGCCGTGTTCACGGCAACGCGCATACCGCCGCCTACGGGAACGTATCCCTCGCGCAGGTGGTGCTCGTAAGCGTAAACGGAGCCGCGGCACAGCCGCGACACAACGTATTCCATGTCGGATGCCTCGCAAACACGCGGCACGCGCATATTCACTCTGTCAAGGGACAGGGATATCTGCATATCGCGGCGCAGGCGTATCTCGCTTATATCCGAAAGGCCGACACCACGCGCCTCTATTGCATCTCTGACCGCCAAAAACATTGCAGGCGGCAAATATTCCGCCACATGCAATACGGGCGACGGTTGAAGGTAGCTTACCGTAATATCACCTCCCGACAGTCAAATATATTGCTTTGGAAAGAAATATATTCATTTTTACGTTAATTTCGCAAATAACTTGCGCTTTTTTTCCTTTTATGTTAGAATAGCTATATATGTCTTTGGAGGTCAGCGTGAGTAATCTTTTTCCTCATTTATTGGGCAACGAGCATTTAAAGGAGCTTATAGCCGCCGACATCCGTCGGGGGACCTTTTTGCACGCCTGCATCCTGGAATCGGAAAAGGGCAACGGCATAGAGGATTCGGCACTTGACATTGCCGCGGCCATAGCTTGCAAAAATAAGGAAAGCGATCTTTACAGTCTTCCCTGCGGAAGATGCCCAAGCTGTGAAAAGATCCTCAACCGCAATTGTATCGATATGATAACGATCGATAAGGGAGACAAAGCATCTATAGGAGTTGACAGGATACGCGAGCTTAAGCAAAACACCGTGCTTTCCGCATCCGAGCTTGACTGCAAGATATATATGATACTTGAGGCCGACAAAATGACAGAGGAGGCGCAAAACGCCCTGCTTAAGATACTTGAGGAGCCTCCGATAGAGGAAACGTACTTTCTGCTGTGCACGGAAAACTCAGAGGCACTTCTTCCCACCGTACGAAGCCGCGCACCCGTTATGCGCCTCACCCCTCCGACAAGAAGTGTGACCGCCGCGATCATTGAAGCTGAGTTCGGCGTTGGCAGCGAGGAGGCGTACAGGGCGGCGACTGCGGCAGGCAACGGAATTGCCCTCGCACGGGAGATCATCCGCGGTACCGATGACGGTAAAGCACGCATAAAAGCATATGACCAAGCACGTGCTATCACAGAAATGTTGGCCACAAAGCGTTCAAAATCGGATATTATACTGTATATTTCCTCCCTATCCTTAAAAAAAGAGGAGGCAACAGAGATATTGCGGTTGATTTATTCGGGACTTCGTGATATAATTGCAGTTAAAAGATGCAGGGATATCGCAACCGATCTTTATCCAACGGCAGAGGAGGCACGCAAATATGCGGGCAGAATCACTGCACGGGGAGCAGTTGCTATCTCGGATGCGGTAAGCAATGCGCTTTCCTCACTTGATAAAAACGCATCACCGAAAAACGTTATGCTTGCCTTTGCGGTAGAAGCGCACAACGCACTTTTCGGTTAAGAAAGGATAGATAATGGAAAACGAGCTTGAAAAAACCGTTCCGGAGACGGAGGAGATAAGAGATCCCGAAGCACCCGTTGAGGTGGTGGGACTTAAATTCCGTCTTACGGGAAAAACATATTATTTCGACCCCTGCGGAATACAGATGGAGAGCGGCAAGTTTGCGATAGTGGAAACTGCCCGCGGCGTTGAGATCGGCGAATGTGTTGCCGCAAATCACAACGTTAAGGAGCGCGAGGTGGTACGTCCCCTGCGCCCCGTTATCCGCGTTGCCACCGAAAGCGACCTGCGCCACGATGCGGAAAACCGCGAGAAGGAGACCAAGGCCTGCGAGATCTGCCGCCAGAAGATCGCGGCTCTCGGTCTTGAGATGAGCCTTATAAATGCAGAATATACCTTTGATAACAACAAGCTGCTCTTTTACTTCACAGCCGAGGGACGCGTTGACTTCCGCGACCTTGTTAAGGAGCTTGCCTCCGTCTTCCGTACCCGCATCGAGCTGAGGCAGATCGGAATACGCGACGAGGCAAAGCTTATGGGCGGACTTGGCGTATGCGGCAGACCCTTCTGCTGCCACAGCTTCCTTTCCGACTTTGTGCAGGTATCCATCAAAATGGCAAAGGAGCAGAACTTCTCCCTTAACAGTGCAAAGATAAGCGGAGCCTGCGGTCGTCTTATGTGCTGCCTGCGCTACGAGCACGAGGCATACGACGAGGAGACAAAGAAAACTCCGGCAGTCGGCAGCCTTGTGGAAACGTCCAACGGCAACGGCATCATAACCGAAATAAATCCCCTTGCGGGTCTTGTGCGCGTTAAACTCACGGACAAGCCCGAGGCACCCAAGTACTACCCCCGCGACGAGG
>JAFSCG010000078.1 GCA_017436885.1 Clostridia bacterium
CCGCGCTTATTTATGCCGCATTCCTTTGCCCCCTTACCTGCGGCATGGTGTTCTCCCTGAAGCACAAGCAGGCAAAGCTGAAGCCTAAGCCCCAATCGGATTTTGCCCGTCCGAAAGGCTTTGATCCCTTTGTCACCGCAGGTTTTCTCGGGGTGCTCTCCCTTTGCTATCTGCTGTACGTTTATTCACAGCTCGGTTATTTCTTTTCTGCCTTTGGCGGCGACATCCCCGAAACGGTAAAAACAGCCGCATCCTACGCCCGCAGAGGATTTTTTGAGCTGTGTGCTATTTCGGTTATCAATTTTGTTGCTATTGCGGCAGCAATGTTCAAAACGCGAACAGAGCGCGGATATGGAGTTTGTAAGGCTTTTGCGACCTTTATAAGCGCCTTCAGCATGATGCTTATCGGCACCGCGCTTTCAAAGATGCTTCTTTACATCAAGCTCTACGGTCTTACGGTTCGCCGTTTGTTGCCCAGCCTTTTCATGGTGCTGCTTGCGCTGGCATTTGTCCTGCTTGCCATTCGCATTTTCAAGCGCTCCTTCCCCTATATGAGGATCTTTGCATCCGCCTGCGCGGTAATGCTCATTTTTATGAACTTCGTTGATCTGAACGCCCTGTCCGCAAACTACAACGTTGCGGTGTATCTGGATAAGGATGCGGCATGGCATACGGAAACCGTGGAGGTGGATTACCTTCGTTCCATTGCGGAGCCTGCGCTTCCTGCGCTTGTGCGCCTGTGGGACGAAACGGACGACCCCGAGGTGGCTTTCCACGCTTCCATGGCCATTGACAGGATCGAAAACGATCTTAACTTCAATTACGAGCAGAAGCAGACTGATGGGCGTAATTGGCGCGATACGACTGTAACTGCCATCCGAGCAGACAAGGCACTTGAGTACTATCACGCTCAAAAAAATTCTGTCAAAACGAAATAACAGCATCTAAACGGACAAACCGCATCATTTCGTCCATTGATTTTTCGCAAAAACAGGGTTAAAATGGAAAAAATGATGGAAGGAGAGCTGTTATGAGTTATAAGGATCCCATTAATTTTGATTTTACAGGCAAGACCGCAATCATCACCGGCGGCGCAAGCGGAATAGGTCGCTTGACAGGCGAGCGTTTTGCCGAAATGGGCGCAAACGTCGTTCTCACAGATATAAATGCCGAAATGCTTGAGGAGGTTGCAGAGGGCATCCGCGCCAAGGGTGGCAAGGTTGCTACCGTTGCGGCTGATATCCGCAAGTACGAGGAGGTAGAGACCGTTCGCGACAAGGCAATGAACGTTTTCGGTGCCATTGATATTCTCGTTAACTGCGCGGGTGGTGCTTCGGGCAGAATAAACAAGGTAAAGGAAGAGTTCAGGAATTGGCCCGTGTGGGCACTTGATTGGGGAATCGACGTTAATCTCAAGGGCCCGATGTATCTTACCCGAGCCTGCATCGGCGATATGATAGACGGAGGTCGTGGCGGAGTTATCATATATCTCGGATCCGCCGTTGGCTCACGCGGAGGCGGAGGCGGCTCTGCCGATTATGCAACTGCTAAGGCCGGCCTTATGTTCGGTATGACCAAGTCTATGGCGCAGTACGGCGCTCCACACAATATTCGTTGCAATGCTGTATCTCCGGGTCCCGTGCTTACACGCGAGGCGATGGCAAACACACCCACGCTCCTCGGCCGTGCCGCCGATCCTATAGAAGTGGTTAATCTAATTACCTATCTTTGCAGCGATCAGGCATCCTTTATCACCGGCTCCAATTACGCTATCGATGCCGGACGTGCTTGCCAACACAGATAAAATTGAAAAAATGCCGTAAAGAAGTCTCGCTTCTTTACGGCATTTTTACTTGTTGTTTTGTATCAGCACTCAAAATCAGCGCAAGCACGATCGCACACGATGGAGCGAATGTAGGTTGCGACGGCAACGTGAAGAGGGTGTACCTGATATACCTTGAGTGCGTCCTTGTCCTCAAACTCGGAGTAGAGGAGCAAATCACCGGTAGAGGATGCGATAGGCTCGGTTATAACCTTCAACACAAGCAGGCCGGGGATCTTGCCAACGAGGGCTTCAAGCTCTGCTTTGACCTTTGCCATTGCGGCGGCCTTTTCCTCGGGGCTGAATTCGGGTTTAAGATTCCAGATCAAAACGTGCTTTACCATTTTATTTCTCCTTTTATACGCTCATGATAATGGGAAGTATCATAGGCTTTCTTTTTGTTTCTTTGCTTATAAAGCGTGCAATGTCGTCGCGCACCTTGGACTTTATCTCCATCCAATCGCTCATATTGCGATCAAGGCAGTTTTCGATGGCGTTCAATGCAACGAGCCTTGTTTCCTCCATCAGCTCCTCGGATTCTCTGACGTATACAAATCCGCGGCTGACGATGTCCGGGCCGCTTATAAGGAGCCTTTGTTCCATATCAATGGAGGCAACGACCACGACCAGACCATCCTGGGAAAGGTGCTTTCTGTCGCGGAGGACGATGTTTCCGACGTCGCCGACACCGAATCCGTCAACAAGCAGCTTCCCGCTGGGAACGGTGCCGTTAAAGCGCATACTGTCCTTATCCACCTCAACGACCTTGCCGATATCCGAGATAAGGACGTTTTCCTCGGGCATACCCATAAATTCGGCCAGCTTTTTGTGATTCACCATATGGCGGTATTCGCCGTGAATTGGGATAAAGAACTTGGGTCGGAGAAGCGCGTGCATAAGCTTAAGCTCCTCCTGGCAGGCGTGTCCGGAAACGTGCACGTCCGCAACTGCGTCGTAAAGTACGTTTACTCCGCGGGCAAGCAGGGAATTGATAACTTTGCCAACGAGCTTTTCGTTGCCGGGGATGGCGTTTGCGCTGATAACAACGAGATCGCTCGAGGTAAGGGTAACGCGGTCGTGCTCTCCGCTTGCCATTCTGGACAGGGCAGACATAGGCTCGCCCTGGCTACCGGTGGTAATCAGTGTGAGCTGATCGGGGCGGTATTTTTTGATTTCGTTTATATCGATAAGCACTCCGTCAGGGACTTGCATATACCCAAGCTCCACGGCGGCACCAACGATATTTATCATACTGCGGCCGGTCACGGCAACCTTGCGTCCGTATTTTGCACTGGTATCGATAATTTGCTGAACGCGATGAACGTTTGAAGAGAACGTTGCAATAACTATTCTCTTGTCTGCATTTCTTTCAAAAATGGAGGTAAGCGACTGTCCCACCTTTTTTTCGGAGGGGGTAAAGCCGGGTCTTTCGGCGTTAGTGGATTCACACAAAAGAAGGAGCACTCCGCGGTTTCCTATCTCGCCGAGACGGGTGATGTCCATCATCTTTCCGTCAATGGGAGTAAGGTCAAGCTTAAAATCGCCGCTGTGTACTACGGTTCCCACGGGTGTTTTGACTGCGATACAGCAGGCATCGGCAATTGAGTGATTAACGCGGATGAACTCGGCGTGGAAGCAGCCAAGCTGGAGGGTATCTCCTGCGTTTACACAAACAAGCTCGGGAACGTTCGGCAGACGGTGCTCGGAAAGCTTTTTTTCAACTATTCCGAGAGTAAGGCGGGTGCCGTACACGGGAGGATTGATAGAGCGGAGCACGTAAGGAATTGCGCCAACGTGGTCCTCGTGACCGTGGGTAAGCAATATGCCTCTGATCTTATCGGCGTTAGCTTCAAGATACGAAATGTCCGGGATAACGAGGTCTATGCCCGGCATCTCCTCGTCGGGAAAGGCGATGCCGCAGTCGATAACGATAATATCGTTACCGTACTCAAGCACCGTCATATTCTTTCCGATCTCTCCGAGACCTCCAAGCATCATAACCTTTAATTTCTGTTTTGTTTTTTTTGCCATATATTCTCCTATATAAAAATTGCCTTTCGGCGCTATGTAGCTTTCGGATACGAAAAAAGGCACATACGTTGCGCCCATAGCAAAAGCACGCAAAAAAAGCGCGCAAAAACAGCCCGTTTACTTCGGGCTTTTGCGCAGCGATAATAACGGTATAACGGCCCCCGCTAAGATTCGACTGCGCTTGCTATTGTTACGAACACGAAATTAAAGATATTATACACCGAAAGGTAAAAAAAATCAATAGCGTTTTACAATAATTATCAGAGTATCCGCAGTGCGGTCATCACAGCCCATATTGCGCAGGATATGATCAAACCAAGCGCAAACCATTTAAGCTTTTTTCTGCGGTTCAGCTTAATACTGATTGGCGCGGCATTCAAGTCGTTTTTTTCTATGATCCTGTGTGCCTCTGCAACCATATCCCGAACTCCCGTTCGTTTTTCCGTTTCGCGCAAAATGAAGTAGGCTTCCTCGAAAAGCTCGTCCTCACGCCCCTTTATAAGTATTACGTCCTTCCTGCATCCCTTCATTTTCTCACCTCCGATAAGGACATTTTTGCCATTAGTTGAAAAAGTATTCAGTGGTTTTTAACGTGGATGCCTTATGTTAAAACGAAGTTGCAAAAACTAAAACAAATTATTGACTTTGGTTTTATTGTATGGTATCATTACTATATGTCGAAGAATGGAAATGATACGTTTTTTTAGACGAAAAACGGAAGTGCTTGCAGGCACTTTTGTAAATTAACGAAAGGAAGCTCCAAATGAAGTCAACAGGTATTGTTCGCCCAATTGACGATCTCGGAAGGATAGTTCTTCCAATCGAGATCAGAAAAACTATGGAACTCAACCCACGTGACTCCCTTGAGATATTCATAGACGGAAACAGAATAGTGCTCCAAAAATACAATCCCGGGTGTCTTTTCTGCGGAAATCCTGACGACCTTTGCTTCTATAAGGGTAAGCTTATCTGCAGCGAATGTGTCGAGGCTCTCGGCAATATTCCTCGTTGAACTGTATTAAATAAAATGAGCTGTCTCAAATTTGCATTTGAGACAGCCCTTTTTTATATCATTATGTCCACAGAGCGATTTTCCTCGGCGGAGAGGAATGCCGCCTCCATTACCTTCATAACGCGCATGGCCTGCTCGGCAGTAACGGTAAGCTCTGCCTTGCCCTCCACCGCGTCAAGGAACTGGTCATAAACTACCGATATGCCGTCAACGTCATCCTCCGGTTTTGAAAGCTCTATGGTCTCGGTGGATTTTTGGCTTCTCGGTGCCATAGTCTTGGTTGGACCCGCAGCGGTATATACGACCTCCTCCGCCCATTCGTCTTCTTTATCGATGCGGCGTACGATCTTGCCTGTGCAGTCCCAGTTATCAATCTGCAAAGTTCCGTCCTCTGCCATTACGTACCAGCGCGGATGGGTGACGTAATGGTTGGTGCCGACCTCGATAATGGCGGTAAGTCCGCTCTCAAAGGTCATGGTCAGATGGAAGTTATCCTCCACCTCGGGATACTGGACCTTCAGCATCTTGCAGTAGACCTGTACCACGGGCTCCTTTACCATGTACATCAGCTGGTCGATAAGGTGCACGCCCCAGTCAAGCATCATGCCGCCGCCAAGGGCCTTAAGTGTGCGCCAGCCCTTTGGCATGCCGCGGGAGCCCTCCACGCGGGATTCGATAACGTACGGCTTGCCGATAACGCCGTTTTCCACATTGCGCTTCATAAGCACAAA
>JAFSCG010000079.1 GCA_017436885.1 Clostridia bacterium
CTGCGGCCTTAAGGGCCTGACGGGTCATTACGGGACCGAACACCTCGTAGATAAGCACGGCAAAAAGAGTGATGTTGCGGATAAGGGTGCCTTCCGCGCCGAGCTGCATGGCAATGGCGCACATTCCGAGCGCAACGCCCGCCTGCGGGAAGAGGGTAATACCGAGGTACTTGCATATCTCGGGAGAGCATTTCGTTGCCTTGGCGCTGACAAAGGTTCCCGTGTACTTTCCGAGGCAACGGAAAAGTATGTAAACGATACCGATGACGACGATAGCAAGGTCCGTAAATACGTCAAGCTCCAGCTCTGCACCGCTCAGCACGAAGAAGGTTGCAAACAAGGGAGAGGTCCACTTGTCCGCGCCCGCCATAAGATCGTGGGAAAGGGGGCAGATATTGCAAAACACGGTTCCGAGCATCATGCACACAAGCAGCGAGGAGAAGGCAACGTGCACGGGTCCCACGTGAAAATCCACCATGGATATAGCGGCGGTCAGGACCACCGCGGCAATGGGGAGATTAAGACGGTTGGTGTTGGAGTGGAACAGCTTTTCAAGCTGGGTGAGCACCCAACCCATAATGGCACCGAGCACGAGGGAGAGCACTATCTCCACAATGGGATTGACGATAATGGAGAAAAGATCCACCTGACCGCTGACAAGAGTCTTTGCAATGCCGAAGGAAACGGCAAAAACGATAAGACCCACCGCATCGTCGAGAGCAACGATGGGCAGCAGCAGATTTGTGAGAGGTCCCTTTGCCTTATACTGACGGACTACCATCAGCGTTGCGGCGGGTGCCGTTGCGGTGGCGATGGCTCCGAGGGTGATAAGCTGAGGAACGGTGAGCTTATCCGGCATTATGAGATGCACAACAAAAAGCGCAAGATCCACGAACAGCGTGGCAACGAGAGCCTGTACCACACCGATAACGAAGGCCTGCTTGCCCGTTTGCTTCAGCTCCTCAACGCGGAACTCGTTTCCGATAGAGAAGGCAATAAAGCCGAGGGCTACCTCGGAGATAAGGCCGAGAGCAGCAACGGACTCCCCCGTGGGGAAGCCGAGACCGTCGATGCCGAGGGCACCGAGGCAATAGGGTCCTATAAGAACACCTGCAATAAGATAGGCGGTAACTGCGGGGAGCTTCATGGGCTTGAAGGCACGGGTCATAAGCAGACCCACCATGAGCGCGATTGATACGGACAACAGTGTAGTCAAAATATCGCTTCCTTTATATATATATTATGGAGCCGCCGAGGGCATAAAAAAATCGCCCCTTGATGCGGCTCATATAGCATAACACTGTTAAATCAAAAAATCAAGAGGGTTTTTGCACATTTTTCAGACAAAAACGGGCTTTTTTAGTGAATTTTCTTGTTTTCTTCACATTCATATTGCAAGCGATAGAGTATTTTTCAAATAACAGCGAAGATAGTGCAAATAACATTCCGGCAAAAGCACCAAAAGGTGCAAAAAACTTTTAAAAACTATTGTAAATTGGTGCAAGTTGTGTCATAATATATACACAAGCTGCTTGGAGGTTCATTTATGGAACGAATTGCGTTGCAAAAATTGATCGACTGGAAGAATAACGAGCGCAAAAAGCCGTTAATCGTTTGGGGCGCGAGACAGGTTGGCAAAACCTATCTTGTTAAAGAGCTTTTTGCCGAAAGGTATTACAAAAACAGATATATCTATATAGACTGCAAAAAAGAGGATGAGATCCGCAGATTCTGTTCCGAAACGGCAAATGCAGAGAAGATCATCGAGTATATTTCACTACGCAAAGGAATGCAGATAAGCGAGGACACCTTATTGATCTTTGACGAGGTACAGGAATGCCCAAACATTATCTCATCCCTAAAATACTTCTGTCAGGATCTCAGAGCCATACCCGTGATCGCAACAGGATCAATGGTACGTATTAAGCTTCAAAGAGAGACTCATAAGCGAGGGTCAAAGGATAACGGTAAGTTCCTGTTCCCGGTAGGAAAGATCAACCAAATTACGGTCTATCCCATGACTTTTGACGAATTCCTGATGAACGGCAACAAGCTGCTCTATAACGCCGTCAAAAATGCTTATGACAAAAAAGAAGCTTTGGATAGCCAAATTCACGATCTGGTTATGGAGCAGGTATATAAATATTTGCTTGTTGGCGGTATGCCCGAAGCGGTAGAAGCTTACGTCGACGGCAACAACCTGCTTGAAGCAAGAGAGATACTCAAGGTTCTGTACGACAACTATCTTGCCGATATGGAGCTGTACCAAGCAAGCCAAGAAGCGGTCTTGCGTTCTCGAACCTTGTTTCAAAACATTTACAGAGAGCTGAACAAAGAGGCCAAAAACTTCTCCCCCGGACTTATCGAAGAAAAGAGCAAGACAAGAGATTTTGCAACATCCATTCAATGGCTTACAATGGCGCACGTTGTTAATCAGTCCTTCCAATTAAAGGAACATATTACTACGCCACTTATGCCTGACAACGAAAGCAATTTCCGTCTTTTCCTTGGCGACATCGGCATGTTCTCTTATCAAAGCGGCATCAATGCAGCATCCTTTGTCTCCGGTGAAAGAGAAAACACCTTGTCGGGCATCTTTTTTGAAAACTATGTGGCAAACGAACTGATCGCCAAAGAGCTCAAACTGTTCTATTGGCGAGGAAAAGCATCGGCAGAACTTGAATTTATAATCGAATCCGCCAATAAGCTTTATCCTATCGACGTCAAGAAAGGCCGAGGAACGCTCAATTCTCTTGAAAAGTTTTCAAATCACAACAAATTCGAATACGCTATCAAGGTTTCCAAAAACAATTACGGTTATGACCCCGAGCAAAAGCTGCTTACCATACCGTTTTACTTTATCCCGTTTGTGGCAAAGGATCTTGCAGACAGGACGATGAAAATATAGATCACGACACGTGATCGGGGAGAAAGGATACTGACCATGAAAAAACACAGAGGTCTTAAGCGTTTTATTTGCGTTCTGGGAGTTATAGTTCTGTTTTTTGCGGTGATAAATATTATCCCGCCGAAGAAGAACGTTGCAAGCAACCCGTTTATCGTGGGACGGGGAGAGCTGCCCATGATAGCCGCCCACAGGGGCGGAAGCATCAGCAATCCCGAAAATACCGTACTTGCCTTCAAGGAGGCGGTCAACACCATCGGCGTCGATATACTTGAGGGTGACCTGTACCTGACAAAGGACGGCAAGCTGGTAATGAACCACGACAGCTACGTGGACGAGACCTGCAATATAAACGGAGATATCTCCCTCGCGGAGGTAAAGGAGCTTTGCAAGGACAAAGCAAACCGACACTACATATCCGACCTGACCTTCGAAGAGCTTGGAGGGTACAACTTCGGCTATTATTTTGAAAACAAGGACGGCGAGCGCATATACAAGGACGTTGCCGACCACGCCGCCGCAGGTCTGCAGATGGTTACCCTTGAACAGCTTTTCGAGCTGTTCTACGACAGCCATCCGGAGCTTATGTTCATTATGGAGATAAAGCCCTCGGGCGAGGAGGGCAAAAAAGCCTGCAAGGAGCTGATGAACACTCTCGACAAATTCCCCGAATACAAGGACAACATCGTTATCGGCACCTTCAACGACGAGATAGAAGCAGAGCTGAAGGCAAATTACCCCTCCCTCCTGCGCGGCGCACCCATGGGCAGTGCCGCAAAATTCGTGTTCACCCAGTATCTGGGCGTTAATCTTTTCGATAACGGGGATTTTGCCTGCCTGCAGATACCCATGTCCTACGACGTGGGCGTGGAGGTTCCGCTGTGCAGCAAAGGTCTTGTACGACGGGCACACCGCCGCAATATTTCCGTACAGTATTGGACCATCAACGACCCCGA